>CAZIFW010000025.1:0-34330 GCA_964538275.1 uncultured Bacteriovoracaceae bacterium | reverse complement strand
ATTGTCGAGTTGCTTTAGCCTTACCTAAATATTTTATACAATCCACAGTGAAATCAATAGATGACCTGAATGCGATGTCTAGGCCGCTCAATGATGTCTGGGGGAGAGTTGGATACGATGGGAGAGAATCCACTGCTCTAATAGCAAAATTTAAATCACTAGCGAGTTTTAAGAGCACGGATGCCTTCAGAGGAATGTGGGTTACACCTGAAGAGTTAATTAAAATTACTAAGGAAGGGCTTTCGGCCTCTGATGGAAATTATGGCGCTAAAATTCATTTCTCCGCGGATCCAGGTGAAGCCATTCGCTATGGGGCTCAAGGCGCTAGAGATAAAAAAGGCATTTTAATTTTAATTGCCGCGAAATCCAAAGTGGGAAAGATTTATCCAAGGGATGCCGACGAAAAAGGTAGGGAAATGATATCCGTAGCGGATGATCACGTGCCACCTGAAGCTATAACTTCTATGTGGGTTTTTGATCCAAACCCTAATCGATCTGAATATGAAACCTTTCGCTCCGTAAATTTAAATGCCATTCGATCACAGCCTACGCCCTAGCAAAACAGTGTTTGCTTGAACGTAGGAAGCGATAAACATATTTGACTAATAAGCAGGACGGCTGGGGCCTGATCGACCAGATGATCCACGGCTGGGGCGATTGCCGAAAGAAGAAGGTCTTCCGCCGCCACCGCTACTTTGTCCGCCACCGCCGTGACCACCACTGCGAGAGTCGCGACGTCTTTGGCCTTGACCGCCACCTTGTCCGCCACCGCTGCTGGGTCCGCGACCAAAACGTGAACGACCACCTCCACCGCCGCCTCTGCGACGAGGATTAGAAGGAGGCAAGAAAGCTGCGCCTTTTTCGAATTCACCTGTTGTAGTGCAATTCTTTAAATACTTTTTGATGCGGTTAAATTCAGAGTAATCCGACTGCACAACAAGTGTGAGCGCGTCTCCGTCTTTTCCGTTGCGTGCTGTTCTTCCAATACGGTGAAGAAAATCTTCAGGGTTTGAAGGAAGATCAAAGTTAATAACGTGAGCAATGTTACCGATATCTAATCCGCGCGAAGCAACATCTGTTGCAACGAGAATATTTACATTTCCATCTTTAAAGTTTTTGAGAGCTTTAAAGCGTTGACCTTGAGTACGGCCACCGTGAATGGTTTCGGCTCTAAAGCCAGCATCTCGCAATTTGTATCCAAGTTTTTCTACGCGTCTTTGAGTTTCCGCAAAAACTAAAACAGATCCTGTTTTGCTAGTGAGTTCTTCTACAAGAGTGCTTTCTTTTTTCTCAACGTTTGTAATAATCACGCGTTGTTTGAGAGCATCAACTGCCGTTTCTTTTTGTCCAACACTAACAAACTTAGGATTTTGCAAATATGTTTTTGCAAGTTTTTCTACAGCAGGCGCCATAGTTGCAGAGAACATAACAGTCTGTCTGTTTTTGGGAACGTGTTTTACAATCTCATCAATTTGAGGAGCAAAACCCATGTCGAGCATACGATCGGCTTCGTCAAAAATAAGAGTGTGACATGTGTTGAGGTGTAGTTTGCGACGGGCGATAAAATCGTTCAAACGTCCAGGTGTGCCTACAATCAAGCGAGGCTTTTTTGCCAAAGCATTGAGTTGGTTAGCAATTCTTGATCCACCAATTATAGTCGCAACGCGAATGTCTGCATGGTTAGCAAGAAAGATGCGCGCTGTTTCTGCAATTTGGTAAACAATTTCGCGTGTAGGAGCGAGTACAAGTGCAATTTCGTTGGGGTTGTTTTCGAGAAAGGTAATTGCAGGAATCAAGAATGCTGCTGTTTTACCGGTTCCGGTTTGTGCGCATCCAATGATGTCATGTCTTTCAAGTCCTAGAGGAATTGTTGCCGTTTGAATGGGCGTGGCCATTTCAAATTTAGCATCCGCTAGAGATTTATTGAGTTTCGGGGATAGGTTAAAGCTCGCGAAATTTCGCGTTTCATTGGGAATCATGTGATTGCCTTCGACTTTCTAATCTGTTGGCAATACACACACGAGACTCACAGTAAGGTTCAAAATTGTTTTTAACTATACAAGTTTGATCCAACAGGGCTCTAAAGGAATGCCAATAATTGAGTTCGCTTGTAGCACAGCTAAGTGAATTGACCTAGAGAAAATGCTCAGAGTGCGTTTGACGGGGCAGTGAAAGCAGTTTGGTACAGGGGATTGAACAATATCTGTAAGACCTCTTGGCCTTAACAAACACAAAAGAGGGGTGGCCCTCTTTTGTGGGTCCCGATGACCTAATTCTGCAGCGAGAGGGATTTGAGTTCAAAGCGGCCGATGCGTGCTTCGAATTTTTGGTTCAGGCCATCGCGCATTTCAAAGCTGCCTTCCATGCTGCCGGTGGGTGTTTTGAGTGGGCACATGCTGGTGTATTCAAAACTCTCGCCGGGTTGGAGTATGGGTTGCTTGCCCACAACTCCAGCACCGCGCACTTCGTCGCTTTGACCAAAGGCATCTTTAATAATCCAGTGACGGTTTAAAAGTTGCACCATATCCTTACCGTTGTTTTCTATCTTGATGGTGTAACTGTAGACAAAAAGCATGTTGCCCAATTGAGAATGTTTTTCATCAAAGACAGGCCACACAGAAATTTTTACTCCGCGTGTTTCAGAAACATAAGGTGTGGAGCCAGTAGTAATTTCGTTCATTAAGAATCTCTCTCTCCGCGACGTGCGAATTTTTCGAAGAAGCTCCAAGTCTTATCTTGTACTTTCTCGATATCGCAAAGTGTGAGCATATCATGGCATTTGAAAATAGGGTCGTAAGCAGGTTTTGCGCAAACCATAGCTCCGATTTTAAAATAGATACCCATTAGGGTGGGAACTTGCGGACTGTCTCCGAGGCTAAGTCCATCGGGAATTTTCATGGATTCAAGGGGATGCACACCTTCATAATCCACCACGTGTCCGGTTGCTTTAACGGCTTCATAAGTTGCAAGGGCATTTTCGTGCGACATAGGTGCAAGAGAAGCCATTCCAAATAAATAGCGAGAATCCATAATGTTCATGTAGTGCCTAAGTCCGCAAAGCAAACAAACCAGAGTGGATTGTTTGCGGTGCTCGGGGCGTATGCAGGCGCGGCCCATTTCTATGGCCTCATTAAAATCTATGGGGAGTTTTCTTAACATAAACTCCGTCTCCGAATAAAATCCGCCACTTTCGCCCGCTCTTCGCCCAGGAAGAAAGCGGTAGGTGCCTACAATTTGGTCATTTTTTTCGACTATTAAATGGTCACAAAAAGGGTCAAAGCGGTCTATATCTCGCTTTGTTAAGGCGTTCTCGGGAATGCCTTCGCCCAGCTCCTCATTAAAGATGTCATAGCGTAGTTTAAAAACTGCATCCCGATCCGCATCGTTTTGGGCGAGCCTAACTCTAAATGAAGAGTATTCTAGGCCCTCGCCACGTAGCTTTTCGGAGTCCTTTAAATTGACCCATTTCACAATTTTGGAGAATAGGCGCTGTCTAATCTTTTTACAATTCTCAATTCAGATGACGAAAAACGGCATACACAGCTAGTCATCCCTCATTCAAATTAACTTTGGGTTGGCACGAAGGGTGCAACTACCCCTGTAAGAGGGGGAGTTTTAATGAAACTCAAATCTATCAATTTATTCTTAATGGTAATGGCCTTGGTCCTGTCTTCAACTGCTTGTTCTAAGAAAAGTAGCTCAAGTTCTGGTCGAAGCATCGATGTGGTTCCTTTGAATCCACCGCCCGGTGACGACGACACAATTGTTGATGATGACGAAAGGACAGATGACGACGAAGTTATCGATGATGATTATCCAGTCGATGACGATGACGGTGGCTATGTAGCTTCGAACATTTTGTTCAATAACTACCGCAATACAGTTCCAACCACTAAAGTATGTACGAACGTACTTCAGTCTAGAAACGCAGAAACGCTTAAGAAGTTCTTTAACTGGGATATTCAAAATCTTGAAGGTCCTATCACAGTGTGTATCGAGCAAGAAGCTGGTCCACAAAACTGTCTCAAAGGCGAAGACTACTGTGATGAGTACCCCAGCCGTAAAGCACGCGTACGTATTGAGTACGAAGATGACTTTAAATTCTGGTACTACGACTCAGGTAAAGAAACGAATGCTTCTAAGTTGCTTAGCTACACAGGCGGCAACGGTTCGAACACTATCGAGTTGATCTTGCAAGACGGCGCAGGCTTCTTCATGGTCGAAGGTTTCAAAACAAGCACGGGTGCTTACGATGTAAGCTTCAAGTTTGGTGACAGACCTTCTTACACTCAAGCTCGCAACTACGACATTGCAAACAACTACGGCTCAGATTCACCTAACAGAAGAGCTGCAACTCTTTGGGACCTTAAAATGTGTGCTTCATCTGCAAATGGTGCAGCTAAGTTCACTGATGGAACAGATTGCGCATCACGCTTCGTGTTGCACTACTCGTTCTTCACAAACATGAACACGGCTTACGATTCATTGAGCGGAATTGATCAGGCTCTTTGGGTTAAAAACCAAGTTACAATTGCCCGACAGTACGTAAACAACCAGTTCTCTAGCCAATTCTCTTCATTCACTGGTTACAAGGGCGGAACATTTGGACGGTTAGTACTCAATGGACTCTAACAAGAAGTTAAAAAAGTATATCAGCCTAGGGCTTCTGGTCATTGCGACCGGAGGCTCTTTGGCCTGCAGTAAGAGTAAAGGAAGCGACAGCGGAGCGGTTGTAACACCCGTACCAGTAAATCCTGGAGATAACTCCGGAGATGAATACACACGACGCTGCAGAATTCCTGTAAGGTTTTCGAATGCCGATGCACATGAAGCGGCTCTTGAAAGTTTAGTTCAAGCGCGAGTGAATCGCAGAGAACGTCCCACAACAATGTGTGTTGCGGCTCCTACGTCGCCCACTAAAAGTTTTCCGGCAAGTCTTCGCTTCGAATACGAAGACAACTTCGGATTGCGCTGGGTAACCTTTCGCAAACAAGATTTGGTTTATAGTAAACAGAGTAGTTCAGAGTTCAGACTTATCTACTTAGATATGTATGGATATGTAGAGTTAAAAACTACTCGCAACTCGGCTGGTAAGTTTTCGGGAACAGCTCGCTTGGCGAACATTGATGAAAACGATTCTTATTTGAGTCAAATCGATGCTTTTCTAGAGTTGATTCGTAAAACATGTACCGAGAGTCCTGCAAAATGTATGAATCCTATCTTCATTACTGATCCGAATGCAGGTAAGCCGCCTACAGAAGCACAGCTTTTACAGCGTGCAAACGAAGCTTTCCAAGGGCAACACGGCGCTGAAGTACATACTTTAGGAACCGTTACCTTTGATTCAAGTGAAATTGAAACAACTTTGTTTTAGAGCGATTGCGCTAAATTAAATGCATAAGAACACAGAGTGATGTAATAACAATTACATGGGCTCTGTGTTTTTTGCTTTTTCTATGACTTCAGCACAAGCCACGATGGCGTTGTTTTCTGAAGACGCGTCCCAATGCTTAGCTCATAAGCAATGGAATAATTTAGACGGGCAAGAATTAGCAGAACAACTTACCGCTAATTATCTTTACCTACTCTCGAAAGTTAAAGATGCAAAAATTACTAAAATTTTTGGAGTTGAGGGGCCAGGATCTTTTACTGGACTTCGAATATCTTCTTCTTTTTTAAAAGGTGTTTCTGCAGCCTTGAATGTACCGCTTGTGGGAATTTCTTCATATGATTTGTTTGGAGAAGCTTTTGCTTTTTCACTTAGACCTGCCAAAGCAGTAACATTAACATTAGAAGAGTGCATAGAGCGTGAGTATAAGTTTTTGGAAGTTCAACTCGATCAAGTCTTAACCGTAAGTGTTCCTACAACTAAAAAAGTTTTAGGTCTTAAAAGTGCGCCCTTTTGGCCTAATCTTGAAGAATTACATAATGGAGTGAAGCGTTCACTTGAAAGAAATACTTTTGAACTGAATTACGGTTACACACCTGAATTTACTCTGGCAAAGACTCTTTAATCTAATTAAGTAATTCCTAGTTTCTCTTTTTTAAATCGAATAATAAAGTTTCTAATATCATCAGTGACTGCAATACTAGCAGGAATAACGTAAGCTGTTAAAAAACTACCAATAAGTAATCCCCAACCTAAAGCTAAGGCAATAGGTCTTACAAAGCGATCCATTCCACCAATCCCATAAGCGGTAGGCATAAGTCCACAAACGGTTGTAAGAGAAGTTAGGAGAATTGGGCGAGCACGAATTTTTGCTGCATCTAAAATACTTTCAGTGAGTCCCAGGTTTTTTGTGCGTCCAAAGTTTACAAAATCGATCATAACAATAGCGTTGTTAACGATCACACCTCCAAGGGCGATTATTCCTAACATGCCCATAAATGAAATGGGAACTCCATGGAAAAAGAAGGCTCCAAGGGCAGCAATAATTCCTAGTGGAATTACAAGTATGACTAAAAGTGGTTGAAGTAGGTTTTGAAAGAGAAATACTAAAATTAAAACGATTAACGCAATCGAGAGAGCAAAAGCCTCCATTAAGGACTGAAGACTTTCTTGTGTGTCTTCTGATTCACCGCCGAAGTCAAAGCTTACCCCTTTAAATTCTTTTTCAAGTTCTTTAGTTTTTTGCATCAAGATAGGAGTTACCTTTGAGGTATTTGTTATTTGAGTATTTAAGTCTGCATTGACTTTCACTTGGCGTTGATTGTCTTCATGGGAGTAAATAGAAATACCAGAGCTCATTTTAAAATTTGCAATGTTTTTGAGAGGTATCAAATTTCCTAAGCGGTTGGGAATTTCTAGTTTTTTAAGAGTTTCAATATTAGTTTTGGATTTAGAGGGGAGGGTAACTCGAATATCGATTTCATCATCTAGTTCTTGAATGCTGCTTGCAATGATTCCTTCAAAAGCTGCTCGCACCGTGGTTCCAATGGCTGCTACATTAAGGCCTGCAGCGGCAGCTTCGTTAGAGTTAATGATTACATGCACTTCTTCTTTGCCAGCTAAATATGAATCTCGAACATCGCTACTCCCTTCGATTTCAGAAATTATTTTCTTAAGTTTTGCTACGGCAGGAAGTATTTGCTCGTAGTTTTCTCCACGTACGCCAATATCGATAGCTTTTCCGACGGGAGGCCCTGGGTTCACCTTATCAAAGCTAATGTATTCGAAGCCTTTTACGTCTACTATGTTTTTTCGAGTAGCTTCTAAAATTTCATTTGCAAGTCTTTCACGGTTGGCTTCGGGGGTTAAAAATACAGTGATTTGTCCAAGGTGGCTTCCCATTTTTCGATTGGGATCATTTGGATCTTGCATCTGGAGACCTACTAAAGTTACATAATTATCCAGCTCTATCTTCGGAATTTCAGAAATTTTAGCTTCAATAGGTTTCATGAGCTCTGCTGTTGTTTCAAGACTTGTTCCCACAGGAGCTTCTACCCGAATGTAGAATTGTTCAATTCCATCTGGTGGAAACAAAACAAAGTCCATTTTTTTAACAGCAAAGATTATTACGAGGACGAAAACCACGGCAACAGAGCCTAATGATAAGTAACGCCTTTTGAGAACTTTTTCTAAGCTAATAATATAGCGTGGCAGAATCTTAGATTCCCAAACATGAGTTGTATGTTCTAGAAGTCTTGTAATAATATTTGGTTTTTTTGCTTTTGGTTCTTTGACTTGAGAGGGAGGTTTTATCCACGAAGCAATGTGTGCTGGTAGTATAAAAAATGCTTCAAGCAAACTTATAATGAGAGGGATAATAACCCCTAAAGGGATTTGGCGAACAAATTTTCCAAAAATTCCACTCATGAGCAACATAGGAATAAAAACACATATAGTTGTTCCAACTGAAGCTGTAATTGCCGGCCATATTTGCTGTGTTCCGAGAATGGCAGCATCTTTAGGGCTATAGCCTTCTGCCATAAAGCGATAGGCATTATCTACAACTATAATGGCATCGTCTACGAGCATCCCCGTTACGATAATTAAACCAATCATGGATATTAGGTTTATGCTTAGTCCGTAAGTGTAAAAAATAATCATTGTACCTAAGAAGGCAAAGGGAATTCCGAGTGATACTAAAACGGCAACTCTAAACGGAAGTACGAGTGCAAGGATAAATAAAACTAAAAAAAGTCCAACAATTAAATTTCCACTCAGCACACTTAAACGTCTTACAATATATACAGAGGAATCGTTTACAAGGTTAAGTTCAACAGTAGTTCCGTATCTTGATTTGAGCTCATCAACTTTTAGCTTAAGGTCTCGAACTAGATTAATGGCATCTGCTTTTTCTTTTTTTAAAACAGTGAGGTTAATAGAGGGAAGTCCATTGGTTCTTGTTAACAGGGTGGGGCGTTCTAGAGAGTATTCAACATCGGCAACATCTTGAATTTGGATACTTTTTCCAAAGTCATTGGCTCGAATAATGGTCTTACGAATATCATCTGGGCTTTTAAGTTCTCCTAGCGTTCTGACTAGAATTTCTTTTGAATTGTTTTCGGGGTCGGATTCAATAACTCCGCCAGGTACATTTAGGTTTTGGAGTTTTAGAGCGCTAACAATTTCATCCAATGAAATGCGATATCGAGCGAGCATTTCGGGCTTAGCTTGAACATGAATCTCTTTTTCTCTGAGAGCGCTCGGAACAACTTTCGCTACTGAAGAAATTTTCTCAATTTCTTTTTCTATATCTTTTGCTATTTGTCTAAGTTCGATATCGCGAGCGCTTCCGCCAACTGTGATTTCAATAACGGGTGTTTGTTTGCTTTCAATAGAGGTAACAATAGGAGTTTTGGCATCTTCAGGTAAATCTGTAAATTGATCTACAATATCTTGAATGTCTGCTTTAGCTTCTGCTTCTGTTGTTTGATCAGGATCTAAGACAGCAACAATGCGTCCACTTCCTTCAATGGCATAGGATTGTAGTCGTTTGATTCCATCAACTTCATTGAGATCTTGCTCTAAAGGGTTGATGATAAGTTTTTCAACTTCATCTGGCGAAGCTCCGGGAAAAACAAAATCAATGCTTATGATATCGAAGCTTACATTTGGAAACATTTCGCGCTGAGTTTTATAAAGGGAAAAAGCTCCAAATGTAATTAAGATAACAGTTAGTAAATTGGCAAAAAGTTCACGATTTACAAAAAAGGCTATCAGTCTGTTCACTTTTGTACGGTCTCCATAAGGTATGAAACTTTTTGTGACATTTCACCACTCAGCTGTTTGAGTTTCCAGTGGGCAATTTGAAGTCCCGCTTCTACTTGTTGTAATTGAAGTTCAGCTTGAGCGGCATCATCACTTGCTTGAATAACGTTGAACATTGAGCTGCGCCCTATATCGAAGCGCTCTTGCTCCAATTTTGCTCTAATTGCTTGATCACGAAAATTATTTTTCAAAATATTTTTGCTCAGTTCTAAACTTTTCAAAAGTTGACAATAATTTCGGTAGTCTATTTCGCTTTGATCTTTTGCTGAAGTGAGCGCAGCGCTTGAAGCTATTTCCTGGCTAATAGCCGCACGTACTTGTGCTTGTTCAGCTTTAAAACCTAATGGCATGCTAAAACGAACTCCCACTAGCCAATCTAAACTTTTAAATTTAGACGAGTCACTGATAGCTTCTCCATAGTCTGGCTCAATTGAATTTGAAGCAATGCTACCGAATACGCTCAAGTCGGGGAAGGCAGAACTTTTAGCAGCATCTTTTTGAAGTGTAGCTGCCTTGGCTCGTAGCTCTGCCTCTTGTGCAGCACTACTTTTAGGAAGTAAAACGTTGCTTTGAGTACAAAGACTTGCATTCACTTGGTTGGGCATGACAAGGGGAATTTGTTCAGGGGGTAGTTTTAGCCATTCTCTTGGAAGATCCAAAGAAACCACAAGGTTTTGCCAAGTTTCTTGAAGTTTTTGCTTTTGTTGAAGCCATGTGACTTCGGCTGCTTTTACTGAGCCTTCAATTTGAATCTTATCGGGTCGCTCAGTTGTCCCTCTTTTAAATTTAGCAAGTGTGCTTTTTAAAAGGAGTTGTTTTCTTTTTAAGTTTTTTTCTGCAGAAAGAGTGTTTTGTTGATCCACCCAAGCTTGATAGTAGGCGTTTACAATTTGTAATGCATAATCTTCAAGTTGACGTTTGATGAGGTTCTGATTGGCCTTACTTTGTAAAACACCTGCTTCTAAATTTTTTCGGTTAGCCGATCCGAAAGAGTTTCTTAGCAAATTTTGGTTGAGTTCGGCTTTTAGTTTAGATTCTTTGTACTCAATATTTGGCGCGCCAGTGAAGCTAATTTTTTGTTCAGAGAGTTCCCAGCCAGCCTTAATTTGTGTACCGCTTTGAAAAGCTTTTTGAATGTTTACGTCATAGAGGGATTTGCTGGGAAAGGTTGGAAAAGCGGTATTTGCAGTTTCTGCAAAATTCTCCATGTAGGTTGCTTGGCCATTGAGTGTCCAATCCAGTCCTGCTTCGCTCTGCAAAATAGGATTTTCGATAGAAGGAACTTGCGACATGATTTGTTTGAATGTGCTAGAGGTTTGAAGCCCTCTTTGAAGTACAAATTCAACACTTAGTTTTTGATTGGGAAGTCCTTGAAGGTATTCTTCAGGACTATCTTGTGAAATAGCTTGGAGGCTTGAAACCCAAAAGAGTATTGCGGAAAGTATTAGGGCCAAAGAATAATTTTTCACGCTCCTTTACTCTATTTGAGCTAGGGAGCTTTGAAAAGTTAGATTCAGAGGAATTATCGGCAAGCCAAGTAAGCCGTGAGAAAACTTGAGTAACTCCACGTTAGACTTTTAGCCCCTTGTTGGGTTCCATCATTTCTGGAAAATTGTTCTGACATTTCGTGGGTTACTTGGTCGCGATGTAGAAGGGTGCGTTCAAAAAATCCAAGTCCCTTTTCTTTGAGTTCAGCAGCTTTTCTACTATCACGTTCAAGTGAGGCAACTTTGCAATAAAACTCAGCCATTGCATGAGTCGTAATGAACCACGCGTGTGCAGGGCCAAGTGAATCTACGCCTGTGTAAACATCCTCAGGGTAGCGTCCAATAGCAGTGGCTCTTTCAGGAAAATCGCGATTAATGGCGTATTCATCTTTAAAGAAATTTTCGAGTTCAACAGCAGTGTTCATAAAGAATTCTTTATGGTTTAGGAAAAACTCTTCGCTCATGAATCCTAGATTTGCGGCAATAAGAACAGAGGCATCGAGTTCAAGTTTTTTATGAGTGTGTTGAGCTTCAATGGTGGCAGAAATGTAATTGCGGTTTTGAGTAATAAAACGAGAAAAGTCTTTTCTCATAAGTTCTGCTTGGAGTGCATACCAATTGCTAGCCTCTGGATCGTTCCATTCAGCTGCAAACAAGCTAGCTTCTTTAAGGGCTTCAAGTTGAATGACACGTGTAAAAAAGTGAGTGCCGTTGATTTCTTCCCAGAGGTCATATGAATGCTGTTGCCAACGATGAGAAATGTATTCTAAGTCGCGTTTTATAAAACTTGTTGCGGGAAGTTCTGCTGTGTAGAGGCTATTTGCAAATTCTTCATAACCATTAGCTTTTAAAATGCGTGCCCAGCGCATGGCCATAAGAGCACGACCTGCAGGACCATCATCTTGAGGACGAGCCCAAGGAAATGTTACAGGCTCACCGTGTACGGTGTAACGAGGTTCGCCTAATCCTGCGACTGCGGTGAGTGAATTTCTTTGCGCCGTCATTTCAAACTGAATCCAGTTTTTTGCTTGCTCAAGAAGTTTTGCTTTAAGTGCAGGATTAGCCACTTCGTAGGCGTGAAAAAGTGCGTTTTCTGTAAGTGCAGCATCGCGTGTCCAATGAGAAAAATAATCAGGAGCCCATTTGCTAGGCGATGCTATGATGGCCCCTTTGCTTATTTCTGGGTGATCAAGATTTGTGAAAATCTTATCGAGTGAAGTGTTGTATACGTCACTTAAGGTTACAGAGTGTGCAGCACAAACGTGCCAAACGGTGCAAAGAATTGCAGCTAGTTTTTTCATAAGTCCCTCCAAATTTTTACGAAGCCCCTCAGCCTCGTTTGTCAAAAAGGTCTCTGACGCCTTTTCAGCAACCCTCCGCTACCTTTTCGACAATGTAAAAAAAGTAGCGGGCGGTTTTAAAAAAGGTGCCTGGCACCTTTTATGACAAAGTTGTTTTACGTCCAAAGGCTGCAAACAATGCAAGGCTCATAAAGAGCAGTGTTGAAAGCAGTAAATATCCTTGAACTTCTCTCAGGCGTCCGCCTGTTAACTCTAATTTTGCAGCTTTCGCTTCGCGTGGACGAATTCCTATCAGGTCGCTGTCTTCCATGAGATAGCTCACTGAGTTCATTAGAAAGTCCATGTTGCCGAATTGGCCAATCAATCCGTTAGACGCAATCATGTTGCTTCCCATAAGAACGATGCCCATTTCTTTTGATGCTTTTGTTTCTTCGTTCTCTTTTACTTCGCCTGCTTCAATTGCTTTTTTGATTTCAACTACAACAGCTTTTGAATTAGCAGAAGCTAATGTTGCACGAGATACCGTGCCGCCTTTAAGTGATTTCACATCACCTTCTTTAAGAAGTGTGCCATCTTCTACAGTGACAACAGTTTTAACACTCACACCTGCAGGTGGTGCCGTTGGAACGTTGATGGAGCGAGTGAGTACAAAAAGAAGTGGCTGAGTAAAGCTGCGCCCTAAGGCACTATCGACTCCAAAGTTTTTTGTATAAACCGCAGGCGCACCTTGTACGCGTTCGTCGATCAAAATGTTGTTGTCGATTTTAACCCCAAAAGGCGCAATAACTTTTTGCCAGGCTGCGGGAGTTTCAAAACCCCACATCGCCAAAAGTTTTCCGCCTTGAGCTAAGTATTCAGTTAAAAGTGCTACTTCTGAATCCGAAGGCGAGCTGCGTGGACCTACGCTAGCAATCGTTTCACATTCTTTTGGAACAACTTTTTCTGTGAGTAAGGTAATGTCTCTGACAGAATAACTTGAACCTTCAAGCGCATCTCTGAAATCAGAAATTCCTTGGCCTTGATTTTGTGCCGTTGCTTCGAGTTCTCCGTGGCCATTTAAGAAGCAAATCATTTTTTTGCGACCTTTAATGGCTTTAACAATTGCGTTCGTGATCAGTTCTTCGGCTTTTGCGTCGTTAAAGCTATCGATGCGGCTTTCGCGACCAGATGCAGCTTTAGCAATGATCACATCTTTACGAGTCACTTTTGCTTGAATGGCTTCGAGTCTTTCGTTGTTAGGGTTTTTAACCACGAGTTTGAGTTTGCCGTTAGAGTTTTGAACATAGTTGTCTAAGAAACGAGGCATGTCGTGCACGCCAGACATGTCTTTCAAACTAAAAGTCCATACTTCTAGAGTGATGGGCTCAGGAAGGGTTTGAAGAATTTTCAAACTTTGCTCGCTCAGTGAATGGATGTTACTGCGAGTAAGGTCAAACTTTAGGACTTTAGGCCAAAGAGATTGGCCTTGAATTGCAGCCCAGTTAAAAACTGCGAGTAAGCCCAAAACACCTAAAGAAGAAACGACTACACTGATACCAAATTGACTGGAACGTTTTTGAACCCAACCAATGATCCACTCAATACTGAAGACGAACCATAGGATAAAACCCACACCCATGAGTGCCCAGCACGTCATAGGAATCCACTTGATCATCCAAATTTTGGCAAAAAAGTGAAAAAGAATAATGAAAGAAAAGAGTCCAACTACGAATAGTTTTAAACCAAGACGTCCCAACATGACTTAAGCCCTCCAAGAATAGCTCTCAACAGAGCGATGTGTAAGAAATAATGCGAGTCCAATACCTGATATGAAGAATGCGAGTGTTTTGGCTTCAAGCACGCCCTTCATGAGTCCGTTGAATTGTTCTACAACAGCCATTTGATTCAAGATCGCCTGAAGCGTTCCTGCCGAGCTTTGCGCTGCAAAACTTACGAGCCAAAATCCAAAAAGAGTTGCGAAGGTTAGCATCACAGCAACTAACGGAGTTGATGCCACGCTAGACCAAAACAATCCAATAGCTACGTAAAAGGCGCCCACTAAGAATAAACCTAAGTAAGTTGTAAAAATCACACCTGGATCAGGGCCATTTCCGCCTTGGCTATAGAGAGTAAGAAAGAGGGGGAATACCAACGTTAAACTCAACATCAAAGCTACCATGCTAAATCCAGAAATAAATTTACCAAGCACGATGTCGATGTGTTTTATGGGTGAAGTGAGTAAAAGCACCAATGTGTTTTTCTTAAGCTCGTCTGTAAATAACCCCATCGTAAAGAAAGGAACTACAAACAATAGAAGCATGTTCATATTTCCGTAGAAAGCTTCTCCAAAGCGATCAATCGTAATGGATTCGTTGCCCATCATGGATTGTTGTCTTTCATAAAAATCTACCGCTCTTAAGAAGAGCAAGAACATGATGCCAATAACAAAAGAGAAAGCGCCTAAAAATACATAGGCCATAGGGGTGTAGAAATAAGTTTTGAGTTCTTTTTTCCAGATTTTGCAAATGTTTCCAATGTTCATCTTCGTACTCCTTAAACAGTGGGCGTGGGGCTTAGGCTTTCAGTGTCTTGAGATACAATTCTTAAATAAGCTTGTTCTAAAGATTCGCCAGACCCTTTGGTGAGACTCTCTACTGATCCATCCACTAAGATTTGTCCGCGGTTGATTAAAAGTACTCGGTTACAAGTCATAACCACTTCAGGAAGAATGTGAGTAGATAAGATAACCGTATGTTCTTGAGCCAAACTCTTAATGAGGTTTCTGATTTCTACAATTTGCACAGGATCTAATCCCACAGTGGGTTCGTCTAAAATAACCACTTGGGGGGAGTGTACGAGTGCTTGAGCAATACCTACACGCTGTTGATAACCTTTTGAGAGGGTTCCAATAATTTGGGTAGCGCGATTTGCAAGACCACACTTATCGAGCACGAAATCGACTTTTGCTTTGCGCTCATTTGAGGGCACTTGTTTAAGAGACGCTACGTAATCGAGATATTCTCTAACTCTAAGTTCAGGATAAACAGGAGGGTGTTCGGGTAAATAGCCCACGCTTCTTTTAACTTCGAGGGGGTTATCTAAGACATTGTGACCTGCTACTGTCACCTCGCCCGAGCTAGCCGGCATAAAGGCACTCAAGATTTTCATGGTTGTAGATTTACCCGCACCATTTGGTCCGAGCAGGCCCACAATTTCGCCTTTTTCGACTTTGAAGGAAATTCCACGCAAGGCCGCGTGATTGCCATAGTTCTTCGTAAGTTTTTGAACTTCGATCATAAGGAAACAATCCTCCTGTGATGTTGTTTTTCTTTCTATTTCTAAGGGTAAAACCCTTATTGAAAAGCATTGATTGGAGATGGCTTAGAGTCAAGGGCGTGGGGGAACGTAATCGAGCCTATTTTTGGTTAAAAATTTTTAATGGAATTAGGAAAAAAATTGGTGAGTCGGCACGGGCTCGAACCGTGGACCCTCTCCTTAAAAGGGAGATGCTCTACCGACTGAGCTACCGACTCACCGAGTGAAGACAAAGGAATAAAGCCAACTTGAAGATGAAGCAAGGCTAAAGAGCTATTTTTTTTAATACATACAAAGTGTTCGAGAAATGGCTCATGATGGTGTTGCTGGGGTGGAGCTTTAACTCGGCTGGTGCCTGCGTATTTTGCGTGAAGACCGCTAAAAGCTCCCTAATGGGGTTTTGACCCACCGCCGTTTTAAATTCTAATTGGAGCGGAACTTTTCTAAGGCTGCAGCTTTCTACAAAATCTGGAGAGTGGGGGCCTTTCGGTGCAAACTTTTTTGCCGTAACCGTATAAGGGCTTTGGCCGTTTACTTTTAAATCCAAAATGGGTGCTTCGGGATCAAACAATATATGCACGCATTCGTAATCTTGAGTGGGGATCGTTAGGAAATATTGGGTGCTTTTATTCTCTAACTCTTTGATTGAGTATTTTGCTTGAATCTCCCTTTTGAGCTCGGAGTGTGATTCAAAAATATTGAGAGATGCCGGGTGAATTCTCCAGCGATCGAGATTGCTCAATAGAAACTCTTTTTTAAGGGGGTCTAGCTTCTGTGGAAAAAGGGTGGGGATTGCACGAGATTTACTGATGGCGACATACAATCGATCTTCAGAAAGAATTTCAAAATAGTCTGCTCGTTTTTGGCTCGAGAGTGAGCCAAGGTGTTTTTGCCCCAAATAAACAAAAAGCCCTATGCCCAGCCCTATTGCTGCAAAATGGAGTCCTTTAATTTGTTGTAATTTTGTAGGAGAAGGATTTTCGTTGTTGAGAAGATGAATCAAGAGAGCACTGAAAATAAGCACAAATACCGGTAACACAAATTGAGTTCCTGAATCGGCAATAAGTGCGGAGTGCAAAAATTGTGGAAGAAAAATCGCCAAAGGAATACTTGCAATAAATTTCCAAATGACAGAAATGCCTGAAAATAAAACAACTCCTAAGCTACTCCACACAATGAGAGTGCCCAATTCAGTGGATAGAAAAGAAAAAATTAAAAGAACACAGAGGCAGAGTAACAAAGCCGAACGCAATTCGGGAAATTTATATTTAACTTTTAAAAAGGCTAAATGCACCAAACTCAAAAGCACCAAAGTATAAGCCGCAAAGAAAAGATAAAAGTCTATTATGATCGCAGTGCTTCCCCAAATACGAGTCATATACTGGTGGCTTTGAAAAGTTAGAAAAAGACTGCTTATAAAAAAAACGAGAGTGCCGAAAAAACAAAGCAATGTTTTTAAAATTGGATGACGTTCTTTGTATAGACGCCAAAAAAGTAGAAATATTAAAAGCACCGCGAATATCTTTATAAGGATTGGTGGATAGCTTATGTGATAACGTCCAAAAATATCTTGATATAAGAGCTTGGAATGAGAAATCTCGAGCTTTGAATTGAGTAATGAATCTGTGCTGTAAAGAGCGCTTTCTCCTGCATGTTGCAAGCTTGAGAGTGAAAGGTTCTCTACGGTATCTGAAGATTTGTGATAGTGCTCAAGTCCTCGTGCAAATGCAAAATTAAGTGCGGGTAGATCGAGAGGCTTAAAAATACTTAGGTCTGTTTCGTTGGGTAAAAATTGGTAGAGAAAATCCATAAAGGAATTTCCAATAGGGCGAGGCATGCTTTTGATCGCTGTGGAATTAACTTCGTTAAAATGCAACGTTTCAAAAAGCGCCAAGGGGCCCGCGTTTCCGCGTGCTTCAAAATTTAACAAAGTGCGCACTTTATATTTTTTTTCTAACTGGCTTTTTACAAAAGCAGCAGCGCCTAAAAGTCCGCTTTCTTCTCCATCTGTGAATAAAAGCAAAAGAGAATTTTCTTTACTCCTTTCTTTCAGTGCACGAGCAGTTTCGAGAATAATAGCAACTCCGGAGGCAGCGTCTCCTGCGCCAGGGCTCATATGTACGGAATCGTAATGGCTCATCAAGAGTACAGAGTCTTCTTTTTTTCCGCGAAATAGACATAAAATGTTTTCAACAGGGCCTGCAAAAATGCCTAAGCGAAAAGCTGTGGCGCTAAATGTTTTTTGGAGGCTCAGTTCACAGCCCAGGGTGGAAAGTTCTTTGAGTAAATAATCGCGTGTCACTTCATGTGCAGTGCTTCCGAGTCTTCGGGGACTTTGAGTCAGTTTTTTGACGTGTTCTAGTGCTCGTAAGGCGCTAAAGCTAGTGGCAGGACTCTCTGCGTTTTTTGGAGAGGGAAGTAACTCAAGTGAAAGCCAAGAGAGAATTCCCAGTCCAGTAATAAAAATTGCTCCAAATGTTTTCAGGAGTCTGCGCTTATTTAAGCTCATACGCCTACAGTATAGGGGATATGTGGTCATTTTATTGGCAAAGTACTTAGCAATTCTTGCTTGTGAGCCTCCTATAATAAGAAGAGTTATGAATCTAAAATTACTACTGAGTGGAATTGCATTTGTTTCTCTGTTGCCGCAAGCCCAAGCTCGATATGGCGAAGGCGGTTGGGCCTTTGGTGGTGTTGGTCTTGGTGGTGTTTACTTAAATTCCTCTGAGCCGAGTGATATTAATATTGGCCAAAATGAATCAGATAAAATTGGTTATGCGCTTCATCTCAAAGGCGGACTTAGCTGGTACATTGCTCCCATTTTTGTACTCGATATTATGGGGGGGGTATTATTTTTCAGATGTCAGTGGGGATGCTCCTGTATCAGGCGCAGAAGCTGTATCTATTCAACACCGTGTGGGTTTGTTTCAACTCTCTCCGCGATTTCGTTTTGGTGAATTGGGCCGTTGGCAATTAGGACCATTGTATAAATTACATTTTGGAACGGATACAAACTATCGAGAACGCCAAGGTCAGGATGCAGGTGATGAGCCCATGACTCATTACTTAGGCGCACATCTTAACTACGATATTCCTAGCGATACAGAAAAAACTATATATCGCGTGGGTCTAGAGGCTCTTACGGACATTTCTGATAATCGAAATATCATTCAAGCTAACTTACTTTTCGAAATTGGATTTAATTTGTGGGACGGAGAGCATAGCTATCAAGAGCCTGAGCAACTTCCAGAAGAGCCCATAGAAGAAGGGCTAGCTGTTGAAGAAAACTTGCCTCCTCTTGAAGAAGAGTTGGTTGAGCCAGAGCCTTATGAAGATCCCGATGCAGTTTCTGCAACAGCTACAGGTAACGCTGTTTTAATTAAATTCCCAGGAGATCGTTTTCAATTCGCAACAGGCATGTCGCATATTGGATCTTCGCAAACACGTGAGTATGTGCGTGAATTGGGTGAGTTCTTTGCTCGTAATGACGGCACATGGGAACGTATTTCAATAGTTGGTCATACAGATCGTCGCGGACCTAAAGGCCGAGAGCGTGCTGTTAATATGGAATTATCTGAAGCGCGTGCTCGCACTGTTTATAATGCAATGGTTGCTGCGGGAGTGAATGCTTCTAAGATGCGTTACGAAGGTCGCGCTTTTGATGAGCCTGTTCCCGGCGCACAAGACAATGCTGCGGGCTGGAAACTTAATCGCCGTGTGGCAATCACTGTCGAAGGGGTACGTGCACCTCAACAGATTATTGAGCAGATCAATGATCTCAACCGTAAGTACGGTTACGGCACACAACGCTTAACAGATGATTTAGATTAGTTTTAAACGGATAGGGCCCTTCGCAGTTGAAGGGTCCACCACGATACCATTCTGGGTAATGACAATTTTACCTTGCGCAACTAAGCGTCTCGCTGCTTGTCGCACTTCTTCCATTTTGGATTTATCTTGTCTTTGATCAAGCGGGAGCACTTCCGATGGACAAATTGTTTTTTTGGATCCTCGTTCTTTAAGTAGCAAGAGTATGTCGTTTTCAAAATGAGTAGAGATTTTTGCTCTTCGGCACTTTTCGCTGCAGTATTTGATTTGATCCCAATTCTTTTCCCATTTTTTACGGGCTTCTATAACTCGTCCACAACACACACAGGATTTTGTTTCTTTAGGGGCGACTTTAGAATTTCTGCTCATTTGGGGCTCATTTATAGGGTGCCAAGCGTTTTTTAGCTTAGAAAAAAAGTATCTATAAACTTACTTCTTCGCTTAAGAAGTAAATCCCTTTGTCTTCGAGGTTTTTTAAGCGCCACGGAGAAGCAAGGGTATAGCCTTTTGCTTCACTGAAGACTCCCATTGCAGGGTTCTCTAGCTCTGTTATGGAATTTGCTAATGTATGTTTGATCGTACGCTTAATGGATTTTTCAAAAGAGCTAAGTTCTTTGGGCTGCTTAAGAAGATCGCTGTGTAAGAATGTAAAACTTTCAACATTCCCTTCATGAAGAGATGCAAATGTTAAATAAAGCTTGTGATCGTGGCGCACGGGTATACCTACCAAAAGACTTTCGCCAGTAGCTCCTTTGTAATCTGCAACAAAAACACCTTCTGCATCGCGAGCGGCTTCGCTAAAGTGGGGATTCTTCTCCATGTATTCTTCAGCTTGTTTTTTTCCTACACAGCTTTGAAGCGCTTTGAGCCCAAGTGTCCAATGTAATTTTTTAGCGAGATATGTTTTTTCGCCTGAACGAATATGCCAAATTCCATCTGAGTAAGAAATCTCGCTTACGGGACTTTCTAGTTTAACGTAAGCTTTAACGGCTTCTAAAACTTCGTTTTTTACATGAACTTCACTGCTGGCTTTAAAGAAACTTTGCCACTGAGGAAGCACATAAGCCCAATCTTTGTGAGACCAATCTACATCTGATGGAGAGGTCCAAGTGCGTTCCCACCATATTTTAATTTCTGGAAGAGCTCGCACTACATCATACAAGTGCGAGTTGTGAGAGCCGTTTTCTGCGATTCTAGAAATCAAAAATTGAGTTCCACCAATGCGAGAAGATGCTTCAAGTGCCAAGACTGTAGTTGAAAGTTCCTCTACGGGGAGGCTCGCGTTCTGAAGATAATCCCAAAGGCATGCAAGGCCGCGGCTACCGCAACCTACAATTATGTCGTCGAAGATGTGTGCACCGTTTGTAGAATTCACAGTACTCATTATCTCGCAGCTGTGCCTTCAGTCATTAGGGATTTTTTAATTATTTCCTCATTGAGGAGGCTTTGAGAGCGTTGAGCAATTTCATCAGATGCAACTTTCATAGCTTTCATACGGAGCTTTTGAAGATACACAATGATTCCCTTTGTATCTATACTCACAAATTTTTGTGGATCTGGATTGGGGAATTCTTGGAAGGCTCCAGAAAGTGGAGACCACAAGTTTTCCACCATTTGTAAAAGTTCAATTCCAGAAGCGCCTAACAATACCAACTCAGTTTGCATGGAGTTAATGGCAAGGCGCTCATCGCGAAACTTTTCAAGGGTCAGACGAGCTTGCGCAGAAAAATCAGCAGGATTTGTAGTTCCAGGAGCAATGGCACTCGCTTTAAGTTTGTCTATTTCCCTGAGAATTCCCTCTATAGCTAAAACTTTCTGAACAAAAATTTCTTTGAGGCTGGTGATGTTTTGGAAGCGAGCAGCTTTTAGTTTTTCTTCTTCCTGTTGCAGTGCTTCGCCTTCTGGCATCACGCCTCTTTGAAGAGTCACCTCTCCCAAGTAGATATGGTCTGCTTTAGCGATGAGGCGATATTTTCCAGTGGGTAGCGCAGATCCTGAATCTGAAAGAGGGCCCACTACAAAGTAGCCATTTACGATAGAAGTTTTGCCGTGAAGAATTTTAGGAAGAGGCATTAGGTGTGCACCAGGCACAGGATAGAGGCGATATTCTATTTCACCCGCAGAGATGTTGGTAGATACGGCACCTTTGAGAACGGGAAATTCTTCGTCAATGCGATCTCGTGCAAGAACAAATCCACTACCAACAATATCCTTGCGGCCACGGTAGGTGCGCAAATCTGCCCAGTCTTTGTGAGTGAACGGATCCTCATTGGCAGCAACTTGCAATTGAGGAGCAGCTTTTATCTCTTCTGCCACTTGAGTTTTCGCAGTGGGATCCCAGAAATAATAAACAGTAGCGGCCACAAAAAGTAAAAGCGAAGTCATTAAAAATATACGAGCACGGTCTGATTTATTTTTAACTGCGTTTTTAGCATAAGGAATTTTATCAAATTCTTGAGTGGCTTCTTCGCCTTCTTTAACGCTGTAATTGAAGAGTTCTTTGAACTCTTCAATATCTTCCAAAGCCTTCCAGTCCCCCATGCCTTCTGTGAAAGCATGCGAACTAGGCTGAAGGTTGCCCGTAAGAATGCGATGTCTTAGCTCCACCTCTTTAATGGGGCCAATTTCTTTATCAACCGCGTATACGTACCAAAGTTTGTTGGGATCAGCTTGCATTGGTTTTAGTATAAACAAGCTCGCCAATAGTTACAGCCCTAATGCGTTGCTGCAGTATAATTTGAATGTATTTGCTGATAAATTGCGTCTAAAATGTGCTTTAGCGAACGCTATAAAGCCGTTTTAAGGACGCTTTGGGAATTTGATGCTAAATAGTCATTCAAGGAGAAATTCAAATGACTCAAGCTCTCTATACAACTCAAGTTAAAATCGTAGGTGGTCGTGAAGGTCAGGTTCAGGCTGCAGATGGAAAATTAGAACTCAAATTAACTCCTCCTAAAGAATTGGGTGGTCCTGCCAATGGGACAGGTACAAATCCTGAGCAATTGTTTGCCGCAGGTTATGGCGCATGTTTTGAAGGCGCCGTGCGCTTTGTAGCTCGTGAAAAGAAAGTTGCGCTCACTCAAGCTTCTGTGTTGGCAGAAGTATCTCTCTATAAAAGAGAAGAGGGGGGCTTTAAAGTAGGTGTTGTTTTAAATGTCACTCTTCCTGAATTGGATAAAGAAACAGCTATGCAAATTGTGAATGAAGCTCACACAAAAATTTGCCCTTATTCTCACGCCACACGTGGAAACGTGGACGTGAAAATAAATGTTGTATAATTTTTTTAAATTCTAATTATAAAACTACTCGCCACTCGAGAATCCGCCACCCAAGATTTTTGTGAGGGAGTGTGCTTTAGCGCCGTTATATTGAAGGACAAGTGAGCCGCCTCCACCCATACCGCCATTACCACCAACTCCACCTCGGCCACCGCTAAAGCCACACATGGTCGTAAAGTTACCGCCGTTACCTCCGCCTGAGCTTCCGCCAGTCGTTGCTCCACCGTTTCCGCCGTTACCACCAGCAGTGGTTGTTGCATTGGATCCATTAGACCCTGAGCCGCCACCTGAGTTTCCATCAACATAAATCGTACCGCTGCCCGTTAAAGAATGTGCAATAATTGTAATCGCAGCTCCACCTTGGCCACCGCCACCACCGCCACCACCACCGCCACCTTCTGCGTGATAGGTGTATGAATTTGAGCAGCCACCGTTACTTCTAGATCTGCCGGCACGACCACCCGAAGCACCGCCACCGCCGCCACCACCAGCTCCAACTTGTCCTGCTGCGGATGCGTTAGAACCATTGCCGCCATTTCCACCATTTCCTCCGTCAGCGCCATTACATCCATCTGAAGAACATTGAGCTGGACGCACTCCCGCAGCACCTGCAGTGCCCCCTCCAGTACCTGAGCCCGCGCTACCAGCAGAGCCATTTGTAGTTGTACCAATTGCGCCGTTAGAGCCGCCTCCTCTACTGCCGGCACCACCCGCACCACCTAAAGCACCGCCGCCTCTACCATTTAAGGTTCCGTTAATAACAACAGAGGCTGCTCTTATTGTGAGCATTCCTAATACAGTAACGTTTCCGGTAACTGTAACGGAGCAAGTTGTTGCAGAGCCAAGAGTTGTCGAGCCACCTCGGGTTCCCAAAGTGCCATTGTTCTGAGTAAGGTTGCCTGAACATGCTCCACAAGAACCGGTCGGTAAAAAGACTTGTCCACCGCTACAACTTGCACAACTAGAGGCAATCGTTGCACCGTTTGTACATGAACTTGGTCGACGCTGTTCTTTGGGAGAGCTTCCATCAACTTCGGTCCAGCCCGAAGTGGTGGCGCAAATTGACCCTCCATTGGCAGGAAGTGGATTGTTACAGCGTTGCACATCATAAACAATGAGGCCCACAGTGGTCTGAGTGGTGGCAGACCATCCACCGTTTATAGGACAAGCGCCAGTATTACATGCAATTGTTTGGTTCTCTGATGAAGCGCCAGAACACGCAGCTCCTCCAAAAGCGGGAGCAGGGTTATCACATGCGCGAGTTCTCGTTTGTTGAAGGGTTCCACCGCCACACGAAACGGTGCAGGAAGTTGTGTTGGTCCAAGCTGACCATGAATTCCAACCTCCGTTTATAGGGCAAGCTCCTGTACCACACGCAATGGTTTGGTTTTCTGATGTAGCTCCAGAACATTCGGCTCCCCCATGAGCAGGTGCAGGATTGTTGCAAGCACGCGTTCTTGTTTGTTGAAGAGTTCCACCACCGCAAGAAGCTGTGCAGGAAGTTGTATCGGACCATAAGCTCCACGCACTCCAGCCGCCATCTACAGGACAAGGATTTGTGTTACATGAAATAGTTTGGGTTTCTGATGCAGCACCAGAGCAATTAGCGCCACCGTGTGCAGGTGCGGGGTTATTACATGCTCGGATTCTTGATTGCTCAAGAGTCCCACCTCCGCACGTAGCAGAGCAAGTCGTTGAATCACTCCAAGATGTCCAAGCGCTCCAGCCACCATTGACTGGGCAAGGTGCAAGTGGACATGAAACTGTTTGGATATCGCTAGATAAACCTGAGCATGGCGCTCCGCCATAGGAAGGAGCTGGGTTGTTGCAAGATCTTGTTCGTCTTTGATTTTTCGAACCCGTGCCGCAGGTTCCTGCGCAACTAGATGTGTCGTACCAAGCGTTCCATGCAGACCAACCGCCGTTCACTGCTGTAGGAGCACTCGAAGAAACACTTGAAAATGAATATGCAGTTTCTGCTTGAACGCTCATCACAACATCGTCCGCTCCGCCACAAACTTTATCAGGGCCACAACTGGTGATGGTGCCAGCGGTATTGTCATAGAGAAGTGTGGTGCCCCAAGCATCGCGTTGCCAGTTACTGACATTGGGGTTTACGTAGGGGCCTTTCCATCCTTTTTTAATGTGTGGGTTGAAATCGGGTTGAGACCCTTTAACGACCAATTCATCCAAGCTTGCAGGATAACGACCCATATCTGTGAGGTATCCTTGCATGGCGAATTGTCCGTTGATGGTGAGCTCTGAGTTTCCGCGAATGATGCTTTTGAGTTCAGTAATGGTCTTAAGTGTAGTGGCCTTGCGAGCATCATCCTTGTAATTTATGTACTGGGTAACTCCTACTGCGGAAATGATAGCAATCAAACCAATTGTCATTAAAAGTTCAACCGCCGTGAACCCACCCAACTTAAGCCTTGTCATATGCATTATTGTATCAATTACAACGATTAAAGTGGGGTGAATTTGGAAGCTTTCTTAACGGAATCTTGGCAGTAGATTGCTGTAAATTAAGCCCTCAACTTAGGGTTCAATGTTGTTAAATTGTTTTAGGAATTCCCGCTTAGATTGTTCTATGTCGCAAGTTGGAAAACGCAAACCCCAAAACGGGATAGAATTTTTTGATTTGAGGCTTATACAGTCTGCAGCATGATAATAAACAAAGTTTCGATGAATATAATAACCATGAAAAAGTAAGATCGGAATAAGACAAGTGATCAATGCCGTTCTTTTTTTCCAAAGCTCGTCGAAAGAATCATAAAAGTACTTCAGAATTGAAGCGAGCAAAAGCCATGTGATGATTAACATCGGAAAGTAATGGTAAAGATAAAGAACACGTTTAATAAAATGCATAGGCGCGTAGTATGCAAAGTAAAGCAAGAGCAGCGACAAGAGTTCGGGTTGCGAAAAAATAAAGCTACGTCCACGTCTAATCCAAAGAGCTAGAGTCAAAAGGAGTGCACTTAGCCCCAGTAGCCAAGCCCAAGGATTGGGAATCAAGTATAAATATCGATGTGAATCGTCGTTTTTTTCCCAACGATAAATAATGGGAAGAGAGCCTAGCGGCCAAGTGATGGGATAACTTCCAGTGGACATTTTGTCTGTGGGATTGAGTGAACTCACGTTCTTTTCAAAATGAAAAATATAGCGCAAATTTTCGTAAAGCTTATGAGGAAAGTGAGTCCAAGAATCTTTTTCCAGACCCAAAAGCCAGCGTTCATACTTGTCAGAAGCAAAGTAATTTCCGTTGTAAACCAAACCAGGTTGAATTTTTTTTCCTAATTCAAAGTGAATGGCCCAAATTGAACATGAGAATAAAAGACAAAAAAGTGCATTTCCAACAAATAGTTTTTTAAATTTTGGACGTAAATCAGCTCTGTAAAAATAAATTAATGGCCATAAAACCAGCAAAGCGAGTCCGAAGATTTTTGTCATGTAAGCAAACGTAAAAGCAAAACTCATGACAAAACTGAGAGTTGTAATTTTGCGTGATTTTTCTTTTGGAATTTTTAAGAGCACTAAAAAACATAAGATACACAAGAGGTGTCCAAAGAGAAGAAAGGGTTCCAACATCGCTCCTCGTGAATGAAGTAAGAGAGCTGTATCCAAAAGAGGGAGTGTTGAAAGAGCTGCTGTGAAAACATAAGATTGGGTGATCCAAAAAACAATTGCCGAAAATAGAAGAATATTGACGACTGAAAAAAGTGCTGGAAAAAATCGATATCCTGCAAACGAAAAGGCCGGACTCACAATTTCAGGCGGAATAATGTCAAAGTTTTCAAAGCCGAAAGTGTTTCCATTATTCACATTGAGCAAGTATTCCCCTAATGCAATTAGGAGTTTGCCCAGGGGCGGGTGTGGCTCCATAAAGTAAATTCCCTTGAGGTATTTTGCGGCAGAGGCGATGTGATAATTTTCATCCCAAAAAAAAACTTCTGGTTTCCAATAGTCCTTCCAGTAAAGAATTATGGCCAAGTTGAGGATAACAAATCCTAAAAATGACAATTTATAAATATTCTTCACTCAGCTTCTACTTTAGCGAAGTTATTGACGATTCATACAGTTTTAACATTTCATTCTAGGCTCAACGCAGTGCGACCTAGGCAGGCCATGTTGGTTTTATATAAAGGAGTCTTTTTAAGCTCTTAAAGCAAAAAAAAGAGAATTGCCCCTATAATTATAGATAGGTTGAGTGTTGGGGAAAATCGAATGAAAACAAAAAGTTCCCGTGAGGGAAGCATTTTAATCATGATGACTTTTATTATGATTATTGCGGCTATGTATGTGACTGTAGCGCTTTTTGATATTCGAGGTACTGTCGACCAGGAACGATTATTCAAAACGAAAAAACACGTTACCTATTTGCAGAACGCAATTGCAGACTACCGTATAAATAATCCAGACAACCCACTCGGAAGTATTGATCATTTAGTGGTTCAACCTTCTGGAATGTCGAGCTGTTATCTTATGTACTCTTCGAATTTCGTAACGATGCAAAGACCTCGAGGATGGTGTGGGCCTTATTTAGATACCAGTTTATTTTTGGGAACCGCTACGGCTTACCGTGAAGATGCTTGGGGTACAGGATTTACGATTTCATCCAGTCTGATAGACGGAGCCTACACTTATTACGTTAAAAGTTGTGGAGAGGATTTAATTTGTGGAGGAGCGAATGCAGCTGATGACATCACAATTGAATTCTAAATCCGTGATGCACTTTCAAAAGGGTTTTACTCTTATTGAAATTCTTGTCTCAATTGCGATGATGAGTGTTCTCACCACTGTGGCACTGACTATGATGGGAAGTGTTGTAGATGATGCCCGCTTTTCTCAAACCACGCGCGAAATTGAACAAATTCGAAACGCAATGGTAGGTGAGACACAACGTTTAGAAACAGGATTACGAAAAAACTATGGTTATTTAGGGGATGTGGGCGCGTTACCCACTACGTCGCAAGGCTTAAGTGTTTTGCTTTCTGAGGGCGCAGCAACTGCAGCTGGTTTATCGATGTGGAGCATTAATGCATCCTATGGGATTGGGTCTGGTTGGAAAGGGCCGTATTTAACAAATACGGATGATCAAGATTACACTCGCGATGCGTGGGGTAATGCATATGTTTACACAAATACAGGTGGTACGAATGCAACTATCACGAGTTACGGTGCTGACGGTGTTTCTGGCGGAACAGGTTTTAATCAAGATATCGTAGTGAGTATTCCAACAGATGTCGTTCGTGGAAGACTTTTAGGTTACGTAGTTGCGGCTCAGGGTGATGTTACCGGTGCCGATCAAGTGCCCTTTTCTGGAAATGCTCGTATCGAGTTAAGGTACGCTAACGGATCAGGCGGAATTGCGATGCAGTCGCAAACTATCAGTGCTGCCAATAGTGGAAGATATTCATTTTCGAATGTGCCCTTGGGAATTGGTGCATTGATGGTTTTTATTTCTACTTCACCTACACAAGTTATAGGCCCGAGTATTGTTGAGTTAAATAAAGCGGCCACGGCAGCGGTTCCTCTCGCAAGAGATGCTTCTACTATTTACGGAACAGTTTCGGCATGCCCTATTTCTGAAAACTATTCGATCACAAGCATGTCGGTTAATAATGCTTCACGCTTAACTCAATTTAGAATTAGCCTTCCTTCGGCATATGCATGGTCGGGCCCTTTTCACCATGAGCATCAATCAAATGCGGCAATTTCAAGATTTGTGATAACCCAGGTGGGAACCAGTTCAACAAGGACATATTATTCTGCATCTACGGGTATTAAGTTGTCGTCTACGGGGGCAGCCTTCGCTGCAGGCACTACACATGTTATGTCTTCAGTTCAAATTCTGAGTGCAGGCCAGCATGACTTTACTTTTTATTATAATTCTTCAGGGTGGGTTTCTAGCACTTCAAGTTTTCTTCCTGTTTTTTACTATCAGCTTGGCTGTAAGTTTTTTGGATTGAGGCCGGAATGAAGCAGCAGCATGGTCTCACTCTTATTGAGATCCTCATGGTTCTCTCTTTGGTGGGAATCCTTACCGCAGTTTCGCTTACGGCAATGGATACTGTTGCAGAAGATGCAGCGTTTGAAAAAACTTATGGAAAAATGCTCCAAATGAGAACGGCTCTGATTGGAGACTTGGATACGGACAAACAAGGTTTGAGGGAGTTCTACGGATACTTAGGAGACATTGGGGCTTTGCCGAGTGCAATCGATGGATTACAAGCGTTGATTTCACAACCCGCAGGAATTGCATCATGGAGTGTGAACAGTACATCAAAAACAGGAATGGGGTGGAAGGGGCCTTACTTGAAAGCTTCGCCAGGAGTGAATTGGCTTCGCGATGCTTGGGGACGCGATATCATTTACGACGTCTCGAGTACTCCCTATATTTTGAGTTACGGGTCCGATGGAGTAGCTGGTGGTACGGGGCACGCTGCTGATATTCGTATGAATCTTGGACCAACTTTAACAACGTCTACAGTTTATGGAGTTATTAATCGTAACAGTGTCCGCTATTCAGAAGATGCTGTCGTAGAATTGTATCATCCGGATGGGACAGGAAATTTAACCACAAAAACTGCAACAGTAACGGCAGCGAATAATGGGTATTTCTCTTTTTCAAATGTTCCGTTTGGAGTTCGTGGGTTAAAAGTATTTCTCCCAAATAAAACTTCGCCGATTGACACTATTGGTCCAGTGCTTCTTTCTATCGATCACTCCCGTTACATGATTCCTCATAACTTCTTGGACTCTTCTCCAGGCGCGCTTCCACATACGTGTTCAGAAATTAATCCTTTCACTTACATAGCGGGTAGTATGAGGCAGTCCACAACAACAAATCGTGTTTATTTTGATCTAAATATTCCTGAAAGTATGACAATCAACACAGTTTATTTGCAGGTTTCTAATAATGCGAGCTTTAGGGGAATGCGTATAGGAAATGATGTAAAACCTTGCGATGGCGGTGGAACAAACGGATTTCGTTGTATGCTGTTTGATATTTTAGGTTTGGGTTGGATCGAGGGCGAGGACACCGACGCTCCCTTTCAGACAGATTTAAGTAACTTTCCTGAAGTTGGATTGAGTAATACATGGACTATCCCAAGTGGAACAAATGTAGGTGCATACGTTGAATTTTCTACTCTCAGTCCTGGCATCGATTGGGTGGATATACGAATTGCATGTACCTTAGTAAGGGTGGAAAATTAAGGAACTCACGATGAAAAATAAAAAGGCATTTACCCTCATCGAAGTCCTCATGACGATTTCTCTTGTGAGTATTCTTACAGTGGCATCGATTTCTATGTTTGATGCTTCACTGAACGAAGCGCGCTTCGATGCGACATACAAAGAAATGTTGCAGCTTAGAAAAGCGCTAATAGGAGATTTGGAAAATACTACAATCGAAGGGGATCGAATTCGATTTGGATTTTTGGGCGATATGGGTGGTTTGCCTCCCATGAATTTGGGACTTGGAATGTTAAATACTAAACCCGTAAGCACGCCGCTTTACGTATTAGATAATGCCTCTAAGTTGGGTGCGGGTTGGAATGGTCCCTATATCTCATCTACAGAAAACGAAGATTATCTGAAAGACGCTTGGAATAGGAATTATATTTATCGTACGGATACGGCAGTCCCTTACGTTTTAAGTTTTGGTGCGGATGGTGCACAAGGCGGTGAGGGAGTGAATCAGGATATTCAAGTTGAAATTCCTTTGAGTATTCGAGTGGCAACTGTACATGGGCAAATTACAAGTTCGGGTTCGGTTTTAGAAACTCCCGCTCATGTAGAAATATTTTATCCCAATGGTTCGGGAGTTTTAACAAGTCAGACTGTTACTTTGACAAATGCAGATGCTGGTCGTTTTTCATTCAGCAACATTCCATTTGGCGTGCGTACCATTAAAGTACAAATTCCAAATGCAGTGAGTCCTCAGGTAACATTGGGTCCGGTTACTTTTGCAGTAGATGACCAAAACTATTTTTTAAGAAGCAATGCACTTGAGGTAAATCCTCAAGCGACCAATGCCAACTGCAATACAATTTCAAATATGACTTATGAAGAGGGAACTTTTGTTAATGATGTAGCAAACAGCAAGATAATATTTCAGCTAAATATACGAAATAGTTTTGCAACTCGTAACGTTTACACTACCAACAATGGCGCAGGTCCTAGTACTTCAACGAATCTAGCTCAGCTTGGAATTGGAGGAGTTGTTTACGGATGTACGAACTTTGTAGATATTGCGCTTTACGGCGGAATTGATCGCAAGTTTACTCAGTGTGCACGCTTTTGTTGCTTAAATATTCTTGGAATTTGCCTAGGTCAATGTGATGTAGGCTATGTAAATTTAAATACTCATCCAAACTTAACGCTGAACAGTTCATGGGGAATTCCTTCTGGGGAACGTATCACTGCTTTCATGAAGTTTGATGGCAGTACGGCCGCTATGACTCGAGCTGATTTACAAATCGGATGCGACTTAGTTCGCATTGAATAGTTGCTTTTTAGAAATTAATTGTTACGTCATCAGCGGCGTTAGCGCCCCCGCAAATACCATCAGGGCCACAGCTTTGTATGAAGCGAGAACTCGCATTGTAATTCACTGCATTTCCCCATGCATCTAGGTTCCAGTTCACGGCTGAGGCATTTATGTAAGGGCCGCGCCAGCCGATTTTTTCATAGACGTCGTAACTTGAATAAGAACCTTGGCTAATGAGATCACTTAGGCTCGAAGGAACCTGTTTTATATCAATAATAATGCCAGGTTTGATATACTGGCCATTGGCAACGAGTTCAGGATTGCCGGCCAGAGCGTCTCTAAATTCTAAAAGTTTTTTTTCAGTAACAGCATGTCTCGCTTCATTTCTATAATCGATATATTGAGTTGTTGCTATTGCGCTCAGTACAGACACAAGGGTGATCGTCATGAGCAGCTCCACCATGGTGAAACCTTTTCTTGCCGCAAGAGCGCTTCTTTGCTTAGTAACTATTGGTATCCTAAATCTCATTATAGATTTATTATACAGCAGTTTAGCTTCATCCTTAATAAGCAATCAACTCCGCATAAAGTCTTTACTTGAATCTCACACAGTTAGAAAGCCGTCCATTTTTTCGACAATTGCCTGACGTTTTTTTGATCCGCATAGTTTGTTAGACTTATAGATGGGTTCAGCAATGAAAATATTCAAAAATAAATCGTTCGTTTTTATAACTCTTAGTATCTCCCTTGTAGGATTCCTAGCTGTGTTTCTCTTTGATTATTTTGGAAACTCCAAAAGTCCAGCGGCTGCCATTAATGCTGTCTCAGACAGACAGCCTGCCAATGCTGGAACTGTGGCCGGTAGCATTGTTCAAAAGGCAAGCAAGGCCGATCCAGCAGCTAGAGTGATGCTTCTTCAGTGGGCAAAATCCGACAAGGTTTCCGAGAGAGAGGATGCTGCTTCCTTTTTGTGGCGCTACAATGATGATGAGAGTTTTGCTGCGCTCGTTACATTGGCTAAAGATAAAAATCCTGCAGTCAGAGCTAAGGCTTATAACGGATTAAGTTTTTCTAGGGAGAGCAAATCAATTGCCGTTCTGAATGGTGCGCTAAGGAATAAAAAAATTTCGAGGTTAGAAAGAGTTCTTATAAATATTTTGAAATCGAGGGGAGTTAAATCTGAAGGTTTAGATAGTCATATCAAGGTTGCATTGGAGCATTTCAGTTTAACCGGACAAGGAACCAACACTTTAAGTAAACCACTAATCAATGCGCTATTGGTAGTTCCGCAGGGCAGAGAAAAGTTAAAAGAGATGTATGAGAAGCAAGAGCCGCAAAAAATTACTAAGAAGTCAGCCTCTCTCACGATGGCGGGCGTTGGGGCTACATGCCCTTCAAACAGATTTGATTACTTTAAGTCAGCGCTACTTTCGCTTACAGATGCTGACCCAAGGGAACAAATTAGTGCTTTGGTTGAGCTCAGAAAGCATGGCGCAAAGGGTGCAGAAATTCTTGCTTCTCATGTTGGAAAGGGAAGCAAGCTTCCAAACGACTTTAAAGTCGCAATGAATAAGTTTATTGCTGAGAAGAAGTTTAAAGATCACTGTGAGAAAGCACCTGTAGCCAACAATCCGCAAAAAACACCAAGCGCTTCAAAAATTCCCAGTATTCCAAAAACACCAAGTTCCACTCAAACTCCAAATGCAAGCAAAGGACTATGAGTTTCTTGATCCGCTAGATTTTGGACCCTCTGACTTTTCTGATATTCTAAGCCTCAATGAAGATAGCTGAGCGTTTCAAAAGTTTAAGCGCATATCGAAACGGAGCCTTTTTCCTGATCTGGTTCATCTGGGTTGCTTCCGTGCTCCTTACTGCTTTTGAGTTACGCAAATTCATTCCGAAGTGGATTTTTCACCATGCTCACGTAGTTCATCTTTTTCATAAACGTGTAAATGCTTGGTTTCGCATTGAGCTTCAAGGCCGTTTTGCTGGTGGAGAGCGACGCTGGGTGGATTTAAATCTTAATAATTATTCGGGAATGGACACCTATGGATATCTTACACGTCTGGATCGTATCTTAAATGAAACAGCGTTTGCCCCCAGAGGTCGAGGAGTTCGCCGCGCTATGAGTCGATACATTGCTCTTGCTCATGCCCGTCGTTTTCCCGAAAGTCCGGCGCTACGTGAAATTCGATTTGTTCGAGTTTCGATACCCGTGGGCGGCAAAGGGAGCGCGAATCCAGTTAGTCGTTGGGCAAGACCTGCACTAGAAAACGTACCTCCTGCATGGGTGCAGGAGGTCGAAGTCGTGACTTATCCAGAATGGTCGCGTGACGAAGTACGGAAAGACAAATGATTGATACAAAAAAGATAGTTGCAGCAGTTACTCACTTTTTTATGAGGCAAGCTCCAGTGTCGCGCTTGCGTCTTTTTGAAATTTTTTTCACATTATCGTTTCTTGTCTACATGGGGCGAAATCTCCTAAATCCATTGGAATGGTTAACTGATTACGGCTTCCATCCTGAGAACGTTTTGCATGGGCCAAATACGATGCTGGAAGTTCCTCTAATGCCGGTGTGGGCTGTACCTTTTTTTGTGTCTGCAATATTACTTTCCGGAGTAGTTGTAATCGCGTGGCCTCAGCGGCGTCGCTATGCTTTTGCAGCGCTTGTTGTGCTTGGTTACTATGCAGAATCAGTAGATTCAGCATCAGCTTATGCCTTGAACAGACTTTATGTGCTTGGTTATTTTTTTCTTTTTTTAGCTCCTGACTACAAAGGAACTCCACCTCGGGGGCCCATTGCTTCGGTGCAGGTGTTTAAGTGTCTATTGTTAACACTTTATTGTGGAACAGGTATTACCAAAGTTTACAGCGGAGAATGGCTTCAGTCTTCAGATCTCATATGGACGCATGCGCAGGGACATTACTGTACCGAGCTATGTGCCTTTGCTCTCAGAAATCTACCTCCTATGGGTTGGGCCTTTCTTCAGTATTCTGTTTTGGCATTTGAACTTGGCGCGCCACTTTGGTTCATGTGGAATCGTACCCGTCCGTTTGCGATTCTATTCGGAATAAGCTTTCACATAGGGATAGCTGCGATGATGGCAGCTGTTTGGGTGTTTAGCCTTCAGATGCTGACCTTTTACGTGCTATTCATTCCAGATTCATGGGCGGAGAAACTCTTACGTCGCTTTCGCTCGGCAAAACTTTTATTCCGCTGAGTCTGTGAACTCTTTTTCTTAATCTAAAATCCGTAAGTAGGTGTGTAGCTAGGAGTGTAACTAGGAGTGTAACTAGGAGTGTAACTAGGAGTGTAACTAGGAGTGTAACTAGGTGTGTAGCTAGGTGTGTAGCTAGGTGTGTAGCTAGGTGTGTAGCTAGGTGTGTAGCTAGGAGTGTAACTAGGAGTGTAACTAGGAGTGTAACTAGGAGT
>CAZIFW010000024.1:0-34520 GCA_964538275.1 uncultured Bacteriovoracaceae bacterium | reverse complement strand
ACGCCTGTTAAAGAAATAAAAAGAGCAAAAGATAACATATGTATTTTCATGGGCACCTCTGGTGGGATGTTTTGTTCGATTTACGAGCAAGTCACAACTTAGAAGTTCTATGGATGCTGTTTCCGATTGTTACAATTAGTTCGCTAATCGATTCCTCACTGATTGTTTAGTTTTTACTTAGTCCTTATACTTTTATCTGCATGGCTATATTTGGAATTGTTTTATCTCTTGTTTTACTCATGTGGGGGGCTTATCGCGGAATTAGCGTAATTCTGATTGCACCATTGCTGGCGGTCTTTGCGGCATCCTTTGAGAGTGGAGTTCCCTTGCTTCCTACATATACAGAAGTTTTCATGAAGGGTTTAGGGAATTTTATTATTACTTATTATCCCATCTTTTTATTAGGTTCTCTTTTTGGATCGATCATGACAGATTCCGGTGCGGCGGCGAGTGTTGCACGTGGGCTCATTCGTGCAATGGGTAAGCAACACGCGATGTGGGCTGTCATCATTACGTGTAGTTTGCTTACTTACGGCGGAGTTTCTGCTTGGGTAGTTGTATTTACTTCTTATCCACTAGGCAGAGCACTTTTTCGAGAAGCCAATATTCCTAAACGTCTTTTACCTGGTGCAATTGCCACAGGTGCTATTGGAGCTCCTATGGTGGCTTTTCCAGGAAGCATGCAAGTGCACAATGCTATGCCCATGCCATATTTTGGAACAACTCTTTATGCAGCACCGCTGTTGGGAATGATTACCGGCACTCTTATGCTAGTTCTTTCTTGGATGTGGCTAGATCGCCGCGCTCGCCAAGCAGCTGCTGCAGGCGAAGGATACGGTGAACACACGCTTGCAGAGGACACGAGCAAAACAAATACCCAAAAACTTCCGCCACTACTCTTGGGTCTTTTTCCAATCATTTTGGTTTTAGTTCTTGTTTATTGTTTTTCAGAACTTTGGATGCCTAAGTGGGATTTAAGTTATTTGAGCCTTCCTCTTTATGGAAATAAAACTCCATCTCAAGTGATAGGCTTATGGTCTGTAATTCTTTCACTGTTAATCACAATTGGTATGAGTTACTTAACATTAGGCCGTTATGTTCGTGATCTTTCATCAAGTTTAACGGAAGGTGCTATGGGTAGCTTGCTTCCTTCTCTAAACACTGCAGCGGAGGTGGGTTACGGCGCTACAATTGCTTCACTCGCTGGATTTACAGTCATCAAGAATTCTCTTCTAAGCTTTTCTTCCGGAAATCCTTTTGTTTCAGCTACGATTTCTACCAACTTGCTCGCGGGTATTACGGGTTCAGCAGCCGGGGGATTGAGTATCACACTGGGTTCTTTGGGAGAAACATATAAGAATATGGTTCTACAAGCGGGTGGAAGTTTAGAAACTTTACATCGCGTAGTTGTAATTGGTTGCAGCGGATTAGATTCACTTCCACACAATGGAGCTGTTATTACTCTCTTAACAGTGTGTGGATTGACTCATAGACAGTCATATAAAGATATCTTTATGACAACTGTGCTTATTCCAATGATTATAATTATTAGCTCTTTATTTTTTGTTTAAACCCAGAAGGCACTCTCAAGTGACTTAAGGTCTCTAGTGCGCTCTCCGCTGATTTGAGACTTAATCATCCTTAATCTTACTTAGAAGCTTGAACAAAGCTAGAGGCTGTTACAGTAAAGAGATGGGTTGCTTTGATTAAATTTAACTATATTCGTAATTTTTTATTTAAAAAACACGCTGCAGTTTTGTTTCTGCTCGCTATCTCTTTGCCGGCGCGGGCAAAGAGAAACTGTTTAAACTCCTTATCAGAGGCACCTTTTGTTAGTTTGGTAGACTCAGCAAAAGATACTCTTCAACTTTTAGAAGATCATCATGGCGCACGTGCACGCAGAAGCACAGTGCTTGCTAAAGGAGCAAAGCAAACATTTTTAGGAGTTGCGGGTAAAGATGTTTACAATCCGAGCAAACCTTTTTGGATGAATGGCAAGGAAGTACTTGCAGCTAGAGTGGAATCCCGAAACAGCGAAACAGATTCTACAGTTGTATTTTTTAGCCGTAAAGATGCAGAAACTTGGGAGCCGATACCTGGTGCGCCAACCCTCAAAATGCAAGATCCTTTTGTGAGCGAAATCAATGGCAAACAAGTCATTGGAGGAGTTGAAACTTATCATCGACCCGATGGGACTCTTGGCTATAAAACTATTTTTTATTCGGGCACCTCACTCAATACTTTAGAGCGTATAGCTGAAGGTCCTCCTGGCATGAAAGATATTCGGCTTGTACAAGCAGAAAAAAATGGAAAAATTTATGTCTTCACTCGGCCACAAGGAGAAATCGGTGGCAGGGGAAAAATTGGCTTAACAGAAATTAACAACATGTCAGAGCTTACTCCCGAACTTATTCAATCAGCACCTTTGCTAGAACAGCAATTTGCGCAAGATGAATGGGGAGGAGCCAATGAGATACAAGTTCTTAAAAATGGAAAGCTTGGAGTATTGGGACATGTGGCACGTTTTGATGCCTCCGGTGGAAGGCATTACTACCCAGCGGTTTTTGCATTTGATCCAAGTGATAATACTTACAGCCCATTGAAAATAATTTTAGAAAGATCTGAGCTTCCATTAGGCCAATCAAAGCGAGGCGACTTACAAGATGTTTTGTTTAGCGGAGGCTTGAAAAGAATGTACGGAGGAATGGCAGAGCTCTACGTGGGAGCAGGGGATGCAGAAACATACCGTGTATCTTTGAGTGATCCTTTTTCAGAGTATGAGTGATTCATTCATTAAGCTGCGCGATCAATCTGAGTAACTTCGTCTGAATTTTTTTTGCCACTAACTTTGTATAGTTCAATGGCTTCACTTTTACCTTTAACATGGGTATTTCCGCAGGCTTCAAATTCGAATTCATTTTCTACGCATTCCATCACATTCTTAGAAATAAGAATGTCTGTTTCGTAAGTTTTGGTCATAGATTCTACACGTGAGGCTACGTTAACTGGGTCGCCAATGACTGTGTATTCCATTTTTTCGCTCGATCCAATATTGCCTGCAATCACTTCGCCACGGTTAAGGCCCATTCCCATTTTGAGTGCTTCTTTACCTCTTTTTATACGTTCTTGATTAAGTTTTTCTAAGTCTGCGCGCATTGCAAGGCATGCATTTACGGCATTTCTTACATCGTTAGGATTTCCTTCGGGAATTCCCCACACGGCCATAATGGCATCACCTACGAACTTATCTACTATTCCTTTATGAGCGCGAATGATGGCCACCATGCGTGTCATATATTCATTGAGCATTTCTACAACTTCTTCAGCTGTCACACTTTCAGACATAGATGTAAAGTCTCTTAAGTCAGTGAATAAAACAACAGCTTCTTTGCGCTCACCTTGAAGGTTCACATCTCCTGACAAAAGTTTATCTGCAATTTCTTTGTTGTGAAATTTATGAAATGTTTCAATAACTCGAACTCTGTGTTCAAGATCTTTGGCCATACTATTAAAAGTTTCAGAAAGGTGAGCAACTTCATCACCCCCCTTAACTTTTAGAGAAATTTTAAAATCACCATTGGCAATTTTAAAAGCTGCTGCAGAGAGGCGGGCAATTGGTCGCGAAAGAGATTCTGAATAAAGATATGCAAACAAAAAGGAAAGAGAGAGAATAAATACTGAAAGCCAGATGGCTCTCTTAGTAATATTGTTTGCAGACTCAAATGCCTTTGCTTCTGGCACCTCTATAACAATACCCATTCCAGCAGTTCCAACTGCATTGAAGGCACCAAGCATTCCTTCTTGAGATCCTGCTTTTTTGTACTGGAAAGTTTCATTACTTGACTTACCTTCCAAAAATCTAGCTACAGCTGGAATACTTCGCATGTCTTCTTTTTTAGCAACTCTCTCTGGAGCGGGGTGGGCCAATAGTTTTCCATGTTTATCGACTAGAAAGGCGGTAGAGCTTTCAAATTTTGAAAATATCGTTAATAGTTTTGATTGTTTTATAAGACCTACAAAAAGAATGTCATCGGATTTTCCTATTTCACCCACAGGAAAAGCAAAAGCGAGGGTAGGTCCAATGTCTTGAAAGTTAAAGCCAGCGATACGCAGATCTCCAGCTTGAGATTTTGGGTTCCAGCTAAAATCAGTTGTGTTTTTGAATTGCTGTTTAAACGTTTCTTTTTCAAAAAGTCCTGCGTGAGTTGGGTTCAATATCTCTTTTACAATTTCATAAGAAGAATCATCAGATTTTTTTAAAACTATAACTCCTAAATAATCGGGATCACTTTCAAGGCTAAGAGTTTTGGCATAATCTAGATCAGAACTGAGAGCGACTTTTCCCCAAGTATAGGTTTTTTCAAAGACATTAGAAAAAAGTTCGCGACTTTGATTTGAGAGAGCGAGTGCAGCTTCAGCATTATTTTGTTGGATAAGAGCGATGTTATCTCGTGTAAGGTCTCGAGTGGTGATCCACATTAAAGTAGCGATCGTAGCTACCAAGAGCAACGCATTAAGCGATATAAGTTTGGCCCCAATAGAAAAGACAATTTTTTGGCTCTTTGTCCCATTATTTTGCATGCATATATAGGATCGGAGCGATTATTCAAAAATTAATACGCCAAATGAATATCAGTTAATAGCTTCATTTTAATCCGATAAATAGGCTGTGAAGAGTCTTAAGAAGCTTCTTATGGGAGAGGCTACTTTATTATCTGTTGTTTGTTTTTGGCTTTCGCTGGCAACAATTAGTTTTTTATTTTTAACAGATGAGAGTGGAGACACTTCGCTTTTTGGCGAAAAATTTGGTGTTGTTTCTTATACAAAATCGAATGTTCGATCTAAAAAAGCATCAAAGTTTAGTTGGTATACTATAGAGAGAGAAACTCTCTTGGCAAAAAATGACTCGGTTAAAACAGGGCCCGAGTCGGCAGCTATTATCGAAATGAATAATGGAGGAAGTTTAGAGATTGGTGAAAATTCATTAATCATTTTAAAAGATACTTCGTCGATTTCTAATAACTTTATTCAAGGGACTTTAATTATTCGTGACGCAAACGGTGACCGTAGAATCAATGTAGATGAGAACGGAGTAAAAACAGAAGAAAAGCTATCTTTTAGATGGCAAGAACCCCGTTTAGCTCAAGAATACTATGTACCTTCTGGACAAAATTTGAACGTTACTTTTAAGTGGGAAAAATTAAAAACATCTTTAGAGAATCCAGAAATCTTTTTTGATATTTCCCAATATCCACTCTCTGCTAAAAAAGAAATAATCTCAGCTAAGATTGAAGCAGGAGGACTGAGTCACTCTCATGCCCTAAAGAGTTCTAAGTATTACTATCAGTTGCGATCTTCTGATGGAAAAGCTCTTACGGAGCCTAGAAGTTTTTCTATTAAAGAGCTTAAGCCTTTAGCTTTGAGTCCCGTCCTTGCTTACACTTTAGAGTCTAAAGCAAGCTTAAGATTAAATTGGAGTCTTCCTAAAGGGGCGGAGGATGTTTACAGAACTGGAACTCACACTTTAGAACTTGCGCGCGACTCTACTTTTTCGCAAATTATTAACTCATTTGAGTTAAATTCTCTGGCAGGGTTTGTGGATACTGAAGCTTTAGCCACGGGTCTATATTTTGGTAGAATTCGAAGTCAGCTAAAAGGCTTTAGCTTAGAGGGACCTGAGGCTAGAATTTCTTTGGATCAAATAAATGAACTGTCTTTAGAAATTGTGTCTCCGCAAGCCATGTCAACTTTGGCAACTGCCCAAGCCGTTCAAGTACAATGGAGTACACAGCCGCCAGTTTTGGGTGCTCTTAACTATGAACTCCATATTAAAGATGAAAAATCTACTTTGATAAAAGAAATCATTAGAGACAACTCATTTTCATGGTTGGATGCTCCTGATGGAAAATACCTTGCTCAGGTAAGCACTTTTTTAAAAGACGAAAGAAAAGTAGAAAGCCAATGGGTACCTTTCTTCGTAGGTGAAGTTAAAAGTTTAGCACTCAAGACTCCGCGCATGTCAGAAAGTATTAGAGCTTGGCCGGATAAGAATAAAATTCAATTTTCTTGGGATGTATCAAAAGATAAGAGCTTTAGTTCTTATTCGCTTGAACTTTCTACGAGCGAAGACTTTTCTCAAATATATTTAACTCAAGAAGCTCGGGATAAAAAGGTTTCTATTGAGCACGCAAAAATTAAAGAAGGTGAAACTTTTTGGAGAATTCATGCTCTTCAAAATTCAAAGGTCATTGAGAGTAGTCGAGCTGCTCGTTTTGACTTTGCGTATCCTAACCTATTGCCTGCTGCAAATTTTGGAAAATTGAAGTCTAAATTTAATTTACGAAGAGAAAAGCTTCCCAGTGTGACTTGGGATTCAGTTAAGGATGCTGTTGCCTATGAAGTAGAGCTTAAAAAGCAAGATGCATCTGGAAGAAGTCTCGCAAGTGTAAATACCCAGAAAACAACACGCACTCGATACCAAGTTCCAAATTTAAAGGAAGGTCAGTATGAACTGATACTTTGGCCCATAGATTTAGCTCAAAGAAGAGGCGAGGCCGTTAAAAAGATTTTTGCTGTAGAATATGGTGACCCCTTAAAGGCACCTCGTCTTAAAAAAGTGGAGGTTGAATGAAGTTATTAACTTTTTTCGCCTGTTTACTTTTAAATTCCTTTCTATATGCACAAGAGGCTACAGATCTTAAGAAAGTTAAACTTGCGTGGGATGAAGTAGAAGATTCTAAGGCTTACGAATTAGAAATTTACAAAGAAGAGACGTTATTTTTACAGCAAAATTTTAGCTCTCTAGAGTGGCATGGAAGATTAGAAGCTGCCTCTTATAAATACAGAGTTCGCGCAATTGACGAATTTGATCGTCCAGGCGAATGGACGCCCTTTGAATCTTTTTCTGTAAAAAGTAACAAATCTAAAGATCAAATAGAGCTTTCAGAAGAAACAATTTACAGAAGAAAAGCAAGTTTGGGATTTCATGCAGCCTGGGGTTCATACGAATATAAAAATCAAGTTACTGGATTAGGCTCAGGCAAACTAGAGGGTGGAAACTCTTTGGGGATTGGTGCGGATTTAAGCTATTGGCTTTGGGAGCGATTTGGATTTGATCTTAGTGGCACTCAAAATTATTCAACTGTACAAAGTGTGGATGTTTCATATGCAGAGTTTAGTCTTGCCTTAAAGTATGCGTTGTTTTCTAAAAGCAGAATTTACTTAAATCCCCTGCTAAGTTTTGAGTATCAAAATACTCCTGAATTTTTTGTAGATACGGCCACTTTAGGAACTCTTCAGTCGAATTTGATTCAGAGTATGGGAGTAGGAATAGGATTAGAAATTGGAGCTTTGCTTTCTAAGTCTTGGATATTGGGAGCACATGCTCGATATATAAATCCTTTCAGTCTTAAGGGAGATGCTGTAGGCAAGTCATCTCCTGATTCAGCTACTTTTTATCGTTATGGTTTGAATCTTCAATATTACTGGTTTCCACAATGGCTCTTAGGCATGGAGTTAGGTGGTGATCGTAGGGAACTTAAGTACGAACTTAATAATAAAAAACAAATTGAGAGAGATGAGCTTCGCCTTGTGTTTTTTACTCGCTATGTTTTTAGCGACGAAAATTAAATCATAAAAAATTAAAGCTTAGTGTTATCGGTTAAATACCGATTTCCCTCTTTTGATATTTTTTTAGATCGGTCAAAAATCTGATTACCTGCACTTGAAGTGTAGAAACTTTTTTTAGAATAGAGATAAATAGGACGATATACTTTTTTAGGAAATTTTTGTAAAAACTCTTGCGGCAATCTAAATCTTAAAGCAATTCCATAGGGTACGATTCCACCTGCTATCTTTGAGGCGATTAAAGAGGCTATGGCTCCATAAGATTGCAAAGGAGCAATTTCGTATTTTTTTCTTAAACTTTTAAAGGTGCTACTGATTTCTTCATTTAACCATTCAAAGCTTAAGGCACTTTCTTCAATGTAATAAATTCGATTTTCCTCTGGCACTTTATAAAGTAAGAGTTCCTCGTCGAATAGCTTTTCACCCATGAGCGTGTTCTTGTCCTTACCCGTTCCAGCACAAATAATAAAATCAAAATCTCCATGACGAAGTTTTTCAACGAGCAGGGATCCTCTATGCGTAGAAAGTTCATAAGAACTGTAAGCGGACTTGTCTGAAAGGTCTTTAAGTAGCCGTGGCCCCCAGCTCATGGCTACGGATTCTGATAAACCTACTCTTAAGGGGCGATCAAAAGAGGATTTGTTGTCTTGGTATCCGTGGAGTACATCTTTAAGGCCATTAAGGTGAGGTTCTGCCTGCATTAAGAGTGTCTCAGCTTGAGAGGTTAAAAATGCATTCCGACCTCGTTTTTCTAAAAGTTTTTTTCCATAGTTGCGTTCAAGAGATTGAATCCTTTTCCATACTGTCGAGGCTTCTACCCTGAGGTGCGCGCCAGCGAGTGCTAAGGTCCCGTATTTCTTGAGGGCAAATAAGGCTTGAAATTCGTCAAACATATATATTTCCTTAATGGAAATGATATTAAGAAAATTTTTCTATTTTGGAAAGACAATAAATAGGCGAAAAAAGTGATATGGGACTTCAAGTTTTAATTTTACTTCCCTTGGTTCTATTCACGAGTGTCTTTTCGGGGATTTTTGGTATGGCCGGTGGGATGATTCTAATGGCGGGACTGCTCATCTTTTACTCTCCCCCTGAAGCTATATTTATTCACGGAATTTTACAGTTCTTTGCAAATTTTCAACGCTTTTATCAGTTGAAAGCTTATGTAGAAACTAGGGTTCTTCTTTACTACTTGCTGGGATCAACGCTGGCATTTGCATTACTAAGACACTTGGAATTTGTTCCGTCAGAAAATGCAATATACATTTTCATGGCAATCACTGCTTTCTTAGGGGCCTTTCGTTTAAGTGTTCCCTTCAGCCTTAAAAACAAAATGGTTGCGGCTACAGCAGGTTTAATTGTAAGTGCCTTACAGATTGCTGGAATTAGTGGGGCTTTATTAGATCTCTTATGCCAAGACAAAAGGTTATCTCGCTTCGAAGTTGTTGGCCTCAAATCAGCTGCAATTTCGATCAGTCATTTTTTAAAAGTCCTATTTATGTATCAATTGCTAGGAAGTGAAACCGTTCAAAAGAGCTTTTCGAGTTTAGAAGTGGGATTTTATCTTAGCGCTGTGGTCTTAGGTACTTTTTTAGGAAAAAAAATTCTTGATCAGTTAAGCGATAAGAACTTTTTTAGATACACTTCTTTAATTCTTCTGAGTATTTCGATTTATTATTTCTATAGAGCTATCTAGCTGCCTCTACTGTTAAAAACTTTTCGAATATCGGACAAACTCCAACCTTTTGCTCTAAGAGCAAGCCATAGAGAGAGAAAGAAACTGGTAACGATGTTTCCCGTAAGAATAATAAAGAGGCCACTAAGTGAACCAATAACATTCCAATAGGTCATGTCTTCTAATGGAACAGAGGCCCACGCCAAAGTAAGGCCTCCTGTAGCTAAAGTAATATGTCTCACATCAAGAGGTATGCCAAAGAAGTTTCCAATAATAGGAGTAAAAGCGAGTAAAACACCAAGCGCTGTATTAGCTGTAATTCCTGCAAGATTGGTTCTTAGCCACTTACTTAATCGAAGTCTGCGGTCTCGACTTAGAAAGTTTTCAACTAAAAATGAATCTGCAAGTAGGTCTGGAATTCCTCTAAATATCATCCAGTTCTGCATCCATCCATGAACTAAACTTGAAGACCAAAGAATCACACCCGTAAGGAGAGCGTAAAAGAGTGTAAGACTTTGAAGCGGGTTGTGGGTAGCAATAAGTTTTTTAGCTTCTTCAGGGCTAAAAATGGGAGCATCAAATAGCATTTGCCAAACTAAAAACAAACAGTAAGCAGTTGGTATAACAGCACATAAGTTACCAGCTGCTGCAAGCATTTGAGACTTTAATAGATTTCTAAGCTCATCTTTAAGTTCTTTGAGTTCTGAACCAAGGCTTGTCATGCGTTTTGCTATAGAAGCAGCCGTCATGGCGGGTTGTTTAGTGGCTAGCGTAAGATGCATAAACTGCATTGAAATAAAACTACCCGCGTAGTTAAGTGCGGCAAAAAAGCCAGAAAAGAATAAGGCAAAGTGCGCATGGTGTAAGAGTATTTTTATCAGAACAGTGAAGCCAGTTAAAAATCCACCACCAAGTGCAGCTTTAAAGAGATCCTGAGTTTCATGTGGATTACGTGCAATGTAGTGATCGCCCGTTTCTCCTGCATTATCTACAATTTTTCTCGCGAGATAGTGAACGTTTTGAGCAATGAGTGCGCGGATACTGCGTCTTCTTTGCTCTTCTGCTATGAGAGCTGCAAAAAACTCTAGGCTTTTAGGGCCACTTTGCCCGTTGAGTACAAATATAAAAAGTAGAGCACGGATTCGATCAACAAGAAGTTGCAGAACCTCAAGTTTATAAACTAAATCCATGCTTAAGCTATTGTTTTCAAGGTGCTCTAAAATTGAAGATAATTCTTGCCGGCAATTTTGAATAATTTCAGAAAAGGTATCTTCGCAATTTTCTTTTTCTTCATTGTTAAAAGGAATCGGGTTAATACGACGATCCTCGACGGTTTTATTAACAAAACGATGAAGATCTAAGAATGCATTACGTTTTTCTTTTTGGCCATTGATTGTCCAGCGAATATCATTCATTAATCCACTTTCAGAGAGGACAATACACTCAGCACTTAAGATTAAAAGAGCGTCTAAAATTTCTGATGAGAAATGTTTAGCTAGAATCTTTCTACCGTTCTCTGGATTCTTCAGTTCAGGATCAAACAAGGCAAGAAGCTGGTTGTAAAGATCACGAGGCATTTTTTGGAAAAATCCAGAATCTGATTCAATGGGAAAAAGAAAATAAACCAAGTCCATAAAGTTTGGACGTGGTGAGTGGCGAGGAAGAATTTTATCTATGCCCCTGCTTCCAAGTTCTTGAAAAAAACCATGAGGGCGAGAAAGACCTGTGTGTGTGAGTAGAGTGGAAAGATCAAAGGATTCTAAGGTTTTGCTAAGAATAATGTGTAGGCGCTTTTTAAATGCAAGGTCATTGTTCAAATCATCTAAAAGTCTTTTAAGTCTCAAGGTGGACAAAGGCTGTTGATGTCGGGAGTAAAAAGAACTTTCTCGCAACCAACCTAGGGTGCTTCGAAGAGCTCTTGCGCAATCAGAAGCGCTAAGGTGTGAAAGATCATACTTGTTTAACTCCTCAATGAGTGCGCCCAAACTGTTGTTCATTATGTGTACAGACCTTAAAACTAACGATAGGTCCCTTTTGAGTTCCCGTAAAGAGAAGTGTACCAGTAATGATTTCTAAGCACATTGGCCACATATCCTCGTGTTTCTGAGTAAGGAATTAAGTCTATAAACAAGATTCCGTTATCGGTGGTATAGCGTTTTTTCCAATTTTCTACGCGGTTAAATCCTGCATTGTAAGCCGCGAGGGCATGGTCTGTTCTGCCAAGACGAGCTATCAAGTCTGCAAGAATTTTACCGCCCACTTCTACGTTGGTGTCGATGTCATATAAAAACTTATGTGATTTTGGTTCATATATTTTTGCAGTTGAAGGCAGGATTTGTAACAGGCCGCGAGCATTTGCTGGTGAACGAGCATAAGGGTTAAATGCGCTTTCTTGTTTGGCGACAGAAAATGTTAAAAGTGGATCTACTTGTTTGGCTAATCGAGCAAAAGTTTTTTCATAAGGTGTAGGGTATATGTATTTGAGAGTTTGAGTATTGATGATTTCTGGATTTTGTTTGGTTAAATAAATACTGAGCTGCATGGCTTCACCTGGCAGGCCATACTTGTCTGCAAGGGCAGCAATGTAGGCTAAATTTGCAGGCGAAAGATTTTTATTAAATCGCTTGGTGATTCTGTAACTTAATCGAACAGCATTTTTAGCCTCATTGTACATATAAAGGGCCTCGAGCCACTTTATCGAAAGTTGTGAAGCATTTTCACTCGCAATTCTTTGCGGTTTTAGAAGAGGTCTTTTAACAAATTGCTCATAGGGGTCTTTGCCCATGTGTTTAGCGGCACTGAGTGAGTGAAAAGAAAGTGGAAATTCTTGTTGTAGGTGATCCCAGTAAACCTTTTTCACTTTAGGGCTGTCTTCAATAAAGCCAATCCAAAATAATGTTGCATCTTTTGATTTTTGTTGGTCGCTCTTAAGTGCAAGTTTTAGAGATTGTATCGCACCAACTTTATCTCCCCAATAATAACGAAGTAGACCTTGTCTTTGATGTGTTAATTCGTAATAAGGGTCGCTTTCTTTTAAGCAACGAGAAACTCTTCTATAGCCTACTTCCAAACTAGCTTGAGCTTTTTCGCTAGGGAGCGCAACTTCATACATGCGTAAACTCGCTATAAGTAAATTTTGAGGGCAAGCATCCATCACTAATAGCTTTGGAAGCCAACTCATAACTTCTTGAGCAGAGTAATTCTTCATGAGTTCTAAAAGCTCACCCGGTTGAGCACGCTGAGCTTGATAAAAAGTTTTTTCATTAAGACGAGACGGAGTGGGCTTGTAAGATGTCTTGAGTGTTGAAGTACTTTTCTTTTCATCTTCTCGAGCGCTATCGAGTGCGAGTATAAAGTCACAGAGAGATTGTAGTTTGTCGGAGTTATTTGTTTTACACTTTCGAAGCAAGGAATTGTCGCCTGCAATGTAACGTGCGATTTGCTTGGCCTGAGATTCCATTTCTTTTTTGCTGATACCAAGAGATTGTGCCAAATTTGATTCGGTCAAAACAAAATTTTGGGCAAAAATATTTTGAGAAAACAAAAACAGTCCAAATACATGCAACAGGAATCTTTGTTTCACATATAACTTCTCGGATTCTTAGAGATAAACTTGATTAGAGACTTTGGGAAAAGTTAGAAAATTGCATTAAATGTTTACAGTGTTAAGAAATTGACGTGAGGGCATAAAAAAACCCCAGCTGGTAAACCCAGCTGAGGTTTTTGTTAAGAATTGCAGACTTATGAGCTAACTACGCTGCGCGATAGTTAGCTCCAGACAGCTCAGGGATTAGTGGACTAGAAATCGCCCATTCCACCCATGCCGCCCATACCGCCCATTCCACCCATACCAGCGCTAGGAGCTGCTGCTCCGTCGTCTTTTTTAGGTTTCTCAGCGATACATGCTTCAGTTGTAAGCAATAGGCCAGCAACAGATGCTGCGTTTTGAAGAGCAGAGCGAGTCACTTTAACAGGGTCAATAACACCTGCTTTGATGAGGTCTTCGTACTTTTCAGTTGCAGCGTTAAATCCAAAGCTTGTTGAGTCATTCGCTTGAACTTTGTCTACAACAACAGCGCCATCGTGGCCTGCGTTGAAAGCGATTTGTCTCATGGGCTCTTGAATTGCGCGAGTAATGATTTTCACGCCGATAGATTGTTCATGGTTTTCTGTTTTAATGTCAGCAAGAACTTTTGCAGCTTTAATAAGTGCAACACCGCCGCCAGGAACAATACCTTCTTCAACAGCAGCACGAGTAGAGTTTAATGCGTCTTCTACACGAGCTTTCTTTTCTTTCATTTCAACTTCAGTTGCTGCGCCAACGTTAATAACAGCTACACCGCCAACAAGTTTAGCAAGACGCTCTTGAAGTTTTTCACGATCGTAATCGCTTGTAGTTTCTTCAATTTGTTTGCGAATAACTGATACGCGTTTTTCGATATCTTTTTTATCGCCAGAACCGTCTACGATTGTAGTGTTTTCTTTGTCGATAACGATACGTTTAGCTACACCGAGGTCGCCCAATTGAACGTTGTCGAGTTTAAGACCAAGCTCTTCAGCGATAACTTTACCGCCAGTAAGAGTTGCGATGTCTTGAAGCATTTCTTTGCGACGGTCGCCAAAGCCAGGAGCTTTAACTGCAGCCACTTTAAGAGTGCCACGAAGTCTGTTTACAACAAGTGTAGCAAGAGCTTCGCCATCGATGTCTTCAGCGATGATCAAGAAAGGCTTTTGTGTTTGAACAATTTTTTCAAGAACAGGCAAGATGTCTTTCATGCTGCTGATCTTCTTGTCGAACAGAAGAACGTAAGCATCTTCAAGGACAGCTTCCATTCTTTCAGAGTCAGTTACGAAGTAAGGAGAAAGATAACCACGGTCGAATTGCATACCTTCAACAACATCAAGAGTTGTTTCCATAGATTTTGCTTCTTCAACAGTGATAACACCTTCTTTGCCCACTTTTTCCATAGCTTCTGCAATGATGTTACCAATAGTGGTATCGCCGTTTGCAGAGATGGTTCCAACTTGTGCAATTTCAGTTTTGCCAGTTACTGGCTTAGAGATTTTTTTAAGTTCAGCAACCATTTTCTCAACGGCGAGATCAACACCGCGCTTAAGATCCATAGGGTTGTGGCCTGCTGCAACCATTTTAGCGCCTTCACGATAAATAGCTTGAGCAAGAACTGTTGCTGTTGTTGTTCCGTCACCTGCGTCGTCGTTGGTTTTAGAAGCAACTTCGCGCACCATTTGTGCGCCCATGTTTTCGAATTTGTCTTCGATTTCGATTTCTTTAGCTACAGTCACACCGTCTTTAGTGATTAAAGGTGCGCCGAAAGATTTTTCGATGACTACGTTACGACCGCGAGGCCCGAGAGTTACCTTAACGGCTTCTGCAAGAACAGTTACGCCTCTTAAGATTGATTTACGTGCTGTTTCGTTAAATGTTACAATTTTAGCTGCCATATTAAATCCTTTTCCTTATTCCAAAATAGCAAGAACATCTTCTTCGCGAAGAATGAGGTGTTCTGTACCGTCGATTTTAACTTCTGTTCCAGCGTATTTTCCGAAAAGAACTTTATCACCTGCTTTAACATCAAGTGGAGTTACTTTTCCTTCAGTAGAGATTTTGCCTTTACCTACTGCAATCACAGAACCTTCAAGGGGTTTTTCCTTGGCACTGTCGGGAATGAAAATCCCACTCTTAGTTTGGGTTTCTTCCTCGAGTCTTTTAACTATTAATCGGTCATGAAGTGGTCTTATTGCCATAGCTTCCTCCTAAATCCTTTTCTTTATTTATCTTTGACTTGCAAAATGCACGTCTAAATTCCTTAACTTTTGTGCGAGCAGCTTCCACCGCTACAACACGAGCCTCCCGCAGGAGCACTTTCAGTTTTGCTCGTTGAACTTGCTGAGCTACTGCTGGGCTTTTTGTAGTCTGTTGTATACCAGCCAGAACCCTTCAATGCGAATGAAGTCTTAGAGATAACCTTTTCTAACTGCGACCCCTTGCAGGAAGGGCATTCCGTAGGCGCAGGATCAGACATTTTCATCCAAAATTCGTTGATAGTGTTGCAAGAATTGCATTTGTATTCGTAGATCATAGGGTAAGTACCCTCTGAAGATGGGAACGGGGGGGCTTAAAGTCAAGGGATCTAAATAAGTTCCCCAGAAATCAGTTAAAGGCCCTAAGGTGCCCTGTGTCTAAGGGGTTGAAATTACAAGCTCAGAGCTTTTCTTCTGGCTCTGTTGCGAGAAGGAGCTCTAAAGAATAAGGTTTAATGAGTACATTTAAAGGCGGCATAGCCAAGTGGTAAGGCAAGGCTCTGCAAAAGCTTCACCCCCAGTTCGAATCTGGGTGCCGCCTCCAAAAATTCAAAGCTCTCAAACGTAATTTTTATTTAGAATTGAACAGGCCTTACAAATTTTTTCATTAGAAAATGTACAGGCATATAGATGAGAAGAGGGTAGAGAACTAGGAGTGCTAAAAGGTAATAGGGTTGTTCTAGTCCCAAAGTGAAACCCTCTTTCCCAAAGAGTCCACGTACCCAGTTTATATTTTCAGCAGGCTTAGCCCAGTGGGTGAGCAGCAGTATAAGAATGGCGAGTAAACTTTGTCTGAGCAATGCCCTACGGTCATAGCCCCATAACTTAGTTAAATAAATAATGGTTGCAGGCATTCCGAAGTGAAAAATTCCCGAGAGCGTTTTGATAATAGTTTTTTCATTCGGATCAAACATGTATGCCGCTAACCCAATAAGAGTTTCGCCCATAATAAATTGATAGCTAACATCAACAATCCAAATCGATTCCAATAAAACAACCGCAAGAAACATCATGGAATTTGTTAGGGGACATTTACGCCAAAGTGAGTAAACAGTTAGAAAAAGTGCCACATCTGAAAACCACAAAAAATTCTTTGGCCCAAGTAAAACCCAGTACACGGGAATAAATATGACCACAAAGAGTGTGTAGCTTAACTTTAGCCAGAGTGGAGGGCTTGTTAATTTGTCACTTTTTGAATTGTTCATAGGATTGTTTTACCGTTAAACACCACGCCTTGCTCCAGATTTGTGAAGTATAATCTGGCTCACAAGATTTTATAAGTTGCTAATTGGCTTATGAGGCCTTTTGATAGATTTATGAAAAGAAAATTTTCGGGCGAAGTTGTCTACATGTATGCCTTTGATGTGGCGTATGAAATAAATCGCCAAGGTATAAATCAGCTCTTAGGACAGCCTGTAGAGCAGTTTGTGGTAGATTCGGGTAAGCGAAATCCTAGGCAGCCATTTTTTTATCGACCGCAAATGATCAGACTCCCTGCTACAGAAAGAATAGGCCCACATGGACCTGTTCGCATTGAATACACTGTAAAAATTCTTTCAATTGGAGCTATGAGTATTTCTGCTCGAGTCCCTTTTAATGTAGATCGCATTGAAGATCTCATTGTTTATCATGATCTTTCTTTTAGTAATGGGTCGCTACATGACGAAGTACTCAGGATTGCCGAACAAGTTAGATCTGATTTGGTAAAAAGTTCTACTCGCATAGTTGAGCAATTGGCAGACGAAGAAGCTTATACGGTATTCTGTATTTCATCGTCTTCAATTGCAGAAGGTGAAAATCTCCCTCAAGCTGGAAAATGGTGGGATAAAAATCGACCTTCTGTTGCGGCATTGCTCACTCAAGAGCCGGATATAGAACACCTTTCCTTACAGGAAGCTCATGAATCTACAGATCGTTATTTGAGTTACTACGAACAGGATTTACTGGTGATCGACTGGGATTCGGCATTGTTGATAGATGAGCCAAAGAACTTTGATGAATCTCTTTATGTTTTAGAGTTAGCAAATTTACAACTTGCAGAACTCGAGGCTTACGATCGAATGTTGGATGATGCCTTAGATCGTTCGTACAGAGATTTACGTGCTCGTTCTGTGCAATCAAGACGTATATTGAGAGATATGCGAGAAATTCGTATCGACCTAACTCGTATGAACGATGAGTTATCTAACATAACAAAGTTCTTTGGAGACTGGCATTTAGCTCGTATTTACCAAAATATCTCTGCTCGGTTTCATTTGAACGATTGGTCTCAAAGTATTGGTTCAAAACTTAAGACACTCGATAACCTTTACGAAATGTTAAATCACGACCGTATGAATAGAATGATGTTGGTCTTAGAGGCCACTATTGTTCTACTTTTTATCGTAGATTTAATTGTTCTCGCAGGCGGTTTTAAATAGCTAGTCTATTTTACGTTTGGCTTTTTTAATTTGAAACTCTGCTTCGTCTTTAAGGTTTTTTGCAGAATCTTTTATATCTTCGGTCACACTTTCTTTTCCGGCTTTGTTGCGAAGTTTTTTTGAGGTTTAATTTATTCATAAATAATCCTTTCAAATTCAAAGGCTCGAGCTACTAATAAAAAGTCCTGCAATTAAACTCATCACTGAAAATAGAAGAAAAATGCTAAGCAAAAAACGACTTTTCAATGCAGTAGCTTCATCGCTCTCAAATGCGCTAAGTGTAAAAGTTAAAATTCCTAAAACAAAGAATACAATGGCTGCTTTAAGCATAGTCCCTCCTTTTTTTTAATTCAGTCTTCATCGTTCTCTCTTATTTAGGCATGCAACGCGTGTGCCATTTGTAAAAAGTGCTGAAGTGATAGAATTTTTGAATGAGGTCAGAAATAAGTAAGAGATGGCATGGAAAATAGACCCTGATTTATGAGCCAGCGGGTAATTTTTCCTTAAGCCATTTTTCAATCCACTGGATGTCGTCGCGTAGCAATTCTTCTTTTTTACTCAATGCATTTGATTCTAATATTTGAGCTCGGTCTCCAAGTTCTTCAAATCCAAAAGTTGCTGCGTTGCCTTTAATCTGATGTGCTACTTCACGAATGGAAGAAAAGTTTTTTTCTTCTAAAGCAGTTTTGAGTTTGCCTAAATCTTCTTGGCGCCGGTGGAGATATTTTTGGACAGCTTCTGTTGAAATTTTAAAGTTCATAGGTAGGCCTCCGTTTCGCGAATAAGTTGTTCGCCAGTGACTGGTTTTGTGATTTGACCGTTACAGCCAGATTCTAAACAGCTTTCTATTTCGTTGGGCATTGCGTGCGCAGTAAGTGCAACTATGGGACCTTTGTATCCATGGCTTCTAATTTGTCTTGTAGCCTCTTTACCGTCAATGCCTGGAATTTGTATATCCATTAAAATGAGGTCAAAGCTTTTCTTACGAGTTATTTCGACCGCATCAATTCCGTTTCCTACAATTTCTAATTGAGCGCCGGCAGATTCAAGAAAAATTTTAAAAATTTCTTGGTTATCTTCTGAGTCTTCAACTAGGAGGATGCGTTTTTCATTGAGTAGACTAGGGGTGTTGCTCGTATCATCTACAGATTGAATGCGTGAAGATTTAACTTCTTTCCATTCACTTACCCAGTTAATTTCGCGTAAGCTTTCGATTTGAAGATATACGCGAAAAAGGGAACCTTTTCCTGGAAAGCTTTTCACAAGCTCAACATCGCCTCCTAAAAGCTTAGCAAGTCTTTTACATAGGGCTAAGCCAAGGCCGGTTCCGCCATACATACGAGTTGTTGAAGCATCTGCTTGCACAAAGCCTTCAAACAGACTTTTTTGAGTTTCTTGCGGGATTCCAATGCCGCTATCTTCAACTAAAAATTCTAAGTAGTGTTTGTTTGTAAGAGGATGAATGGGACATTGAACGGTGAGGGATACTTTACCTTTTTTTGTGAACTTAAGTGAGTTTCCAATTAAATTTGTAAGAATCTGTTTGATTCGAACTTCGTCTGTAACTATGTGAGAGGGGATTTTTCCTCGACAGTGAACTTGAAAAACTAGACCTTCTTTTTTTTCGGCATGTAACTGCATGACCGATTCAACATCTTGTAAAAGAGTAGGAAGTGAAATCTCACGTTTTTCTATTGGTAATTTACCTGCCTCTAGACGTGAATGATCTAAGACATCGTCAATAATGCGGGCCAGTAGTTGCACGTTTTTTTCGATATTTGCTACAAACTTAAGTTTTTGCTCTTTTGGAATTTTATCGTTGCAAATTAAATCCGTGAATCCAACAATGGCTCCCAAGGGGGTGCGGATCTCGTGACTCATATTTGCTAAGAAACTACTCTTAGCTGTACTAGCTTCTAGGAGAAGTTTTTTTCTGCGCTCTTCTTCCATAATAAAAAGTTGAGTCTTTTTTACGATATAAAGAACGATAATAATTAAAATCAGGACAGAAGCCCAAGCCGTCCATACCAAGAGCTCTTCAGAGGGAGTTAAGAGTTTTTGTGTAGGAGTAACTCTAAGTGTCCACTTTTGATTTTTAATTTCAAAAGTTTCTTCTTTACTTAAATTGCTAAAATTTTGTTTATTTTTTGGATAACGCGTGTAGAGGTGAGTGCTTGCGCCTGTATTTGCATCAGACATTTCAAGAGTTAGGTTTATTTTGTTACTTAGAGAAGATGACTCACCAAGAGCGGCTTTAAAGAACTCATTAATATGAATAGGCGCATAGAGAAAACCTTGGATATTGTTTCTTCGTTCTTCAACAGTCTTTGGAATAACCACTCCTTGGCCAAAATATGGAACATAAATTGAAAGTGTGGTTTTTTCTTTTGAAGTACTAAACAACCTAACAAAGGGGTTAGAGAGGGTTGCTTCTCCATCTTCCATTGCACTGAGCATTGCCGCTCTTCTACTTTTATCTGAAAGCATATCGAAGCCCAGTGCGCCGTAGTTTTCAGAATTTATTGGTTCCATTAAAATTATGGCAGCATGGTGAACGTCTTCAGTTTTGGGCCAGATAGTGTAAGACCTGCGGCCTATAGTGCGCATTTTGTTTTCGATAGTTGCGGTATCTTTTTTAGCAAAAAATTTTGCATATCCAATGTGTGTAGCCGCGGATTTTTGCTGACTTGCCAGAATGCCAGATACAAAAACTTGAAACTGTTTTGGGCTTGGTTCTCCAGTAAGCGCAAAAAGTCCACGAACAGCATTAAGAGAGTTTACTTGGGAATCAATTTTATCAATGATGAGGCTCTTAACTCGGCTCATTTCGGTTTGAAGGCGGCTTTCTTCTATGCGTTCAAGGTTGGTGTGTAGGCCCCAAAGAACGGCTGCCGATAACAAAAGCATTGAGGTGATTACGAAGGTGGTTGCCCACTTATTTCTTAAAATAAAAAGACTCAATATTTTATTTAAAAGTAGCATTTTTAAAAACCTGCCATTTTTACTTAAGCACATGTTCCCATCATCGCAACTCATGCAAATTGCCTGCCGTGAGAGTAGTTAGTGAGAGGGCTTTTAGAGCTAGTTTCAGTCCAATTAAGCAGTTTAAATGCCATTAGGAGGGGAAGTCTTCCGTTGGGTGGGGAAAAAATGGACACCTCGTCTTAGCTTGGGTAGAAGATACTTATGGCAAAAACTAAAATTTTACTGGTTGAGGATGATGTTGATCTTCGCGAAACCCTCACGGGCGCCTTTCAAGAGCGTGGCTTTGAAGTCGCTGCGTATGCCGATGCAATAGAAGCCGTCCATTCCTTTAGAAAAACCAAAGAAGGGGTTGATGCGGATGTTATTCTTTCCGATTTGAGACTCCCTGGAATGAACGGGCTTGATTTCATTGTAGAAGCTCAAAAATATTTACCGGACGTTCCCATTCTATTGATGACCGCGCACCAATCTATTGAAGATGCGGTAGAGGCCATTCGTAGGGGTGCTTACGACTTTGTTCCAAAGCCTCTTAATTTAAAACAACTCGAACTTACTTTGGAACGCGCTTTAAAATTGAGAAATATTCAAAAAGAAAACTCAAAACTAAAAGGCGTTCTTCAGGTAGAAGATAGCTTTCATGGAGTTATTGGAAAATCAACTCCTATGAGAAAGGTCTTTCAAGTTGTTGAGAAAATTGCACCTAGCGCAGCAACAGTTTTGCTCACGGGTGAAAGTGGAACAGGAAAAGAAGTTGTTGCGCGTTTGATTCATAAGCTTTCTCCTCGCGCAGATAAAAACTTTGTTGCCATTAACTGTTCGGCAATCCCTGAAGCTTTGTTGGAGTCTGAACTTTTTGGTCATGCGAAGGGCTCGTTTACGGGAGCGAGCGATAAAAAGAAAGGACTTTTTGAAGAGGCCGATGGCGGAACTTTGTTTTTGGATGAGATTGGCGATATGCCTCTTACACTTCAGACAAAGCTTTTACGAGTATTACAAGAGCGCACGATTCGTAGAGTAGGTGAGCTTAAAGATTTTAGTGTTGATGTAAGAGTGATCGCAGCTACTCACCGTAATTTGTTGTCGGATGTAGAATCTAAAAAATTTCGCCAAGATTTATATTTCCGTTTGAATGTAATTCCTATTGCTCTTCCTCCCTTGCGTGAGCGCACAGAAGATATTTTGCCACTCTCTCAGTTTTTTATTCAAAAAATTGCTTACAAATATGACGCTAAAAAACGTTTGATGACAAAAGAGTTGTTGGATTTTTTAGTAAAACAGCCTTGGCCAGGTAACGTGCGTGAGCTTGAAAACCTTTTAGAGCGCGCATTTGTGCTCGGTAAGGGTGAAGAAATGAGTTTAGATGATTTCACTCTTTTAGATGTACCCGCTGTGAACGATTCCTCTGAGCCCGCCCCCGCATTGCATATGAATTCAGCAGATAAAACTTTAGATGAAGTTGCGAATGCATATGTGTTTCATGTTTATAACGAAGTGGGTAAAGTTAAGGAACGAGCTGCTCAGGTTCTTCAAATTGATCGCAAGACTTTGTCGCGTCGACTCAAGGAGTATGAGGAATCTTTGTGTGGAGATATGACCGACCCAAAGCTTCGATCTGAGGAATCTTTACCTCAAAAAACTACAAATTAAGCTCAGCTGCTACTTTGCTTGTATCTGAGAGTTTTGTTTACCTTGGCACATGAATTGCTCCACCTATGTATGAGTCAGGACGAGAAGCTCCGTCCTGGCTCAACTATATTTAGGAGGATTCATGAACAAAGATATTTTGAATGGCAACTGGAAAGAACTTAAAGGTAAGATTCAAAAAGTTTGGGGAAAACTCACAGATGATGACCTCAAACGAGTAGAGGGCAACATGAACGAGCTCTCTGGTCGTTTGCAAAAAGTTTACGGATATACGAAGGAAGAAGCTGCAGCGGAAATCGACAGCTTTAAACAGCAATTCTCGGACTCATCAAAGACACAACACAAAGCTAAAGATCAAAAGCCACCGACTTTTTACTGACATCTTTCAATGTAAAAGCAGTCGCATAACTGCAACTTCTTCCCCTGCTCTGATCAACGCAGGTACCGAGAACGTGGTCTCGGTACCTGCGTTTTCTTTTTATTGGAGAAGTTTATATGAAAGAACCATCACCATAGTAGCAAATCAAAGTTTTTTAGATCGACATAGGGGGCATGGCCCCCTCTCTTAAGTGCTCCACACTTAATTCACTCCCTATCGATCTAAAAAACTTTGATTTGCTACTATGACTTTTGCTCTCTCCCTATTTACTTTGAGAGTCAGACTTAGGAAGAGGATTTTTTTTGCGGTAGTGGATGAAGCTCTTCCCACTCCCAAAAAGTAAAACTTGTTGTGAATTGAGCCCTCAAGGCAAAAATAGGATTTAGATCAATAGGGAGTGAATGCCTCGCTTTGCGAGGCAGAGAGGGGGCGTGCCCCCTTTGCTGATCTAAATCCTATTTTTGCCTTGAGGGCGGAGGGTTCATGCAAGTTTTAGGCGATTAAACTCGGCGTAACTTAAGCAAAGTCAATACATCTTCATTTGGAGCACCGCGAGCATTTGCGCAAAGTTTCCGAAGCTGAAAAGCCAGTATTTTGCCAGAAGTCACATAGCGTCATTTGGGTGCCTTGGCTGATCGGCCTTTTTAGGGCCTTTTGAAAAAAAAATAAAAAATTTACAATATATGGTCATATATGGCCTTGAATCTGTCTATATGTTGTGTGACTCTTAAATGTAGAGCCCCGAATGTGGAGCTAGATGCTGCCGAAAGGTAGCGAAAGCTGAGCGCTCTCGGACCGTTGATCGGCCCCCGGTGTGAAGTCCCTAATAAGGATTCTATGCTCGGAGCCTGTTAGCCCGCCCTACAAAATTGAAGACCAACTTGGAGGTATTTTTAGAATGTCATTGGACACACGCAACTCTTTTACCCTTGAAACAGAAGACCCGAAAGGTCTAGTGCCCAGCGTTATCACTTTTGTGACGCTCAATGACGGAACTCAAGTCCCTTTTAATGAGGCAAGGCTTCGCCAGTTGATTACAGAATCTACACGCGGCTTTTCAGCTAAAGAAGTAGATCTTGAGAAGCTTATCTCTGAAACACTACTCGCACTTTATGAGGGCATTCCTCAGCGTGAACTCATGCAAGCTGCCATTATGGCTACTCGTGCCTTTATTGAGCGAGATCCTGCTTATTCGTTTGTTACGGCTCGTCTACTTCTTCAATCCACATTTGAAGAGGTTATCGGAAAATCTGTAACTCTTGCTGAGCGTGATGAGGCTTACCGCACGTACTTAGCTACTTACCTCAAAGTAGGTATTGAGGCGGGTCGCTTAGATCCTAAGCTCAAAACTGATTTCCACCTTGATCAAATCGCAGCGGCTATTAAGCCCGAGTGCGATGAGCAATTTACTTTCTTGGGTCTTCAAACGCTTTACGACCGTTACTTCATTCATGTAGATGGTCGTCGTATTGAACTTCCCCAAATCTTTTGGATGCGTGTAGCAATGGGCCTTGCGTTGATTGAAAAATCTACCGAGGAACGTACGAAGAGAGCTGTAGAGTTCTATAACCTTCTTTCGTCCTTTGATTATGTTTCTTCCACTCCCACACTCTTCAACTCTGGAACTCTTTACCCCCAGCTCTCTTCGTGTTTCCTCACAACAATTCCCGACGACCTAGGAGATATTTATAAGTCTCTACGTGACAACGCTTTGTTGTCTAAGTTTTCTGGAGGTCTTGGAAACGACTGGACTCCTGTGCGCGGCTTAGGTGCTCACATCAAAGGAACTAACGGAAGTTCTCAAGGTGTTATTCCCTTCTTAAAAGTTGCCAATGATACAGCTATTGCTGTGAACCAAGGTGGAAAGCGTAAGGGCGCGGTTTGTTCTTACCTTGAAAGCTGGCACATCGACATTGAAGAATACTTAGAGCTTCGTAAAAACACCGGCGATGACCGTCGTCGCTGTCACGACATGAACACCGCTAACTGGATTCCTGATTTGTTCATGAAGCGCGTTGAAGCAAATCAGCCTTGGACACTCTTCTCACCAGAAGACGTATCTGATTTGCATGATCTTTACGGCAAAGCTTTTGAAAAAGCTTACGTTGCCTATGAAGAAAAAGCGGCTCGCGGCGAAATTAAAAACTTCAAAACAATTGAAGCCACTAAACTTTGGAGAAAAATGCTCTCCATGTTGTTCGAAACAGGTCACCCTTGGATCACTTTTAAAGATCCTAGTAACTTGCGTTCACCACAACAGCACGTTGGCGTAGTTCACAGCTCTAACCTTTGCACAGAGATTCTTTTGAATACGAGCAAAGACGAAGTTGCGGTTTGTAACTTGGGTTCTGTGAATCTTCAAAACCATATCATTCCTGGTGTTGGCTTAGATAAAGAGAAGATTGCAAGAACTGTAAACACAGCAATGCGCATGCTCGATAACGTTATCGATCAAAACCACTATCCTATTCCTGAGAGTAAAAACTCTAACAGCAAACACCGTCCAGTTGGATTGGGTTTGATGGGATTCCAAGATGCGCTTTACGCTATGAGAATTCCTTACGATAGCGAAGAAGCTGTACAGTTTGCAGACGAGAGCATGGAAGCGATTTCTTACCACGCAATCCTAGCATCTACAGAATTAGCTAAAGAAAAAGGTCCTTACGCAAGCTTCAAAGGCAGCCTTTGGGATCAAGGAATTCTTCCTGTAGATTCAATTGCTAAAGTTGCTGAGTCGCGTGGAGCGAATCAAGTAGATATGGATTCTTCTTGTAAGCTTGATTGGACTCCCGTTCGTGAAGCTATCAAAAAGCACGGTATGAGAAACAGTAACTGTATGGCGATTGCTCCTACTGCAACTATTTCTAATATTGCAGGTACAACTCAATCGATTGAGCCTACTTACAAAAACCTTTTCGTGAAGAGCAACATGTCGGGTGAGTTTACGCTCATCAACTCTTACTTAGTAAACGATCTTAAAGCTCGTAACCTTTGGAACGAGGATATGATCACTCAACTTAAGAGATATGATGGTAACCTTCACGCGATCGACAGTATTCCAGACGATCTTAAGAGACTTTACCAAACCGCTTTTGATGTGCCTGCAAAATGGCTCATCGATTGTGCAAGTCGCCGCCAGAAATGGATCGACATGGGTCAGAGTTTAAACCTATACATTGAAGCTCCTAACGGTAAAAAGTTAGATGAAATGTATCGTTATGCTTGGAAGAAAGGTCTTAAGACTACTTATTACTTAAGATCACTTGCAGCAACTGGCGTTGAAAAATCAACACTAACCACACGTGAGTACAACAATGTAGCTCCCGTGATTCCCGTAACCGCACAGGCTAAAGATCGCGAAGATTTTCAGCCACAGATGATGAACGAAGTAAAAGCGTGCTCAATCGAAAATCCCGATTGCGAAGCATGTCAGTAGAGAGAGAAAGGGTGTAGAAAGTTATGTCTAAAATTATTGAACAAGTTGCAAGCCAAGAAGAGTTTTTTGAGAAGCACGCAGTTAAAGCGCGCGTTCATGTAGATGAAAAGCGTGTAATTAACTGTCGCAGTGACCTTAACCAGTTAGTGCCTATTAAATATAAATGGGCATGGCAGAACTATCTAGATAGTTGTGCCAACCATTGGATGCCGCAAGAAGTTCCTATGGCTCGCGATATTGAGCTATGGAAATCTAACATTCTTACTCCCGACGAAAGACTTGTAATCAAAAGAAACCTTGGTTTCTTCGCGACTGCAGAGTCTTTAGTTGCGAACAACCTCACTCTTGCTATTTACAAGCACGTAACAAATCCTGAGTGTCGTCAGTACTTGCTTCGTCAAGCTTTTGAAGAAGCAATCCATGGTCACGCATTTCAATATATTGTTGAAAGTTTGAACGTTGATGAAGGCGAAGTGTTTAACATGTACCGTGAAGTTGTAAGCATTCACAATAAAGATGCATTCGAATTACAACTTACAAAAGACATCATGGATCCTCACTTCACAACTTCTACCTTTGAAGGTTCGCAGAAATTCCTAGAAAACCTCATTGGTTTTTACATCATTATGGAAGGTATTTTCTTCTACAGTGGTTTTGCCATGATGTTGTCTTTCCAAAGACGTAACCAGCTTGTGGGTATTGGCGAACAGTTCCAGTACATCATGCGCGACGAAACTAAGCACATGAACTTTGGTATCGACTTGATCAACCAAATCAAGATTGAAAACCCTGATCTTTGGACCAAAGAATTCCAAGAGAAAATGATTCAGTTGATCCGTGAAGCGGCTCACCTTGAGTCACTCTATGCACGCGATTGTTTGCCTAAAGGCGTGTTGGGCTTGAACGCTAAAATGTTTGAGCAATATGTTGGATTTATTGCAGACCGTCGTCTTGAAAAGATTGGTCTTCCTAAGATCTTTAATACTGAGAACCCATTCCCTTGGATGAGCGAAATTGCCGACTTGAAGAAAGAAAAGAACTTCTTCGAAACTCGCGTAATTGAGTATCAATCAGGCGGCGCCCTAAGCTGGGATTAGTCCTTAGCGCTGAATAAATAGAAATGGAAAAAGCCTCTTCCGGGTGAAACACCGGAAGAGGCTTTTTTGTTTTTTGCTGTGAGAGAAAAACTTATCTTCTAGCAACAGCTTTTTTGCGGACATTTGAACTCAGCATCTTCTTTTTAGAAGGTACTTTTTTGGCAATTTTCTTGGACTTTTTAGCAGTAGCTTTCTTAGCGTAGAATTTCTTTTGTCCTTTACCGTACTTAGGAGTTTTCTTGTCGTAGCTAGAGCGATGCTTTTGCATCATTGCTTGAGCTTCTTGACTATTTTTATTGAATTCATCTTTAAATTCTTTGTCGTTTGCAAGTGAGCTTGCTGCAAAACTTTCACTCGTTCCATCCGTTAAGCTAAAAGCGAGTTCTGAGTTTTCTAAAAGCTTAAATCCAGCGAATGCTGCCATTGCAAAAGCTAGTAGAATCATAAGGATCCATTTTTCTAAACTATGAGAAATAGGCTGAATCAGTTCTCTGTTTGCAGCTGGACTAAAATGAACAAAGTTAGGGTGTGCACCCATAACCGTGTATTCACGGGGATTGATGTCGCGAACTTTCTTTTTAGAAAGTTGAGACTTCTTTATGTTGTTCTTCTTCGAATACTGCATACGTTAACACCTCTTTAAATTAAAATTCGAAGGAAGAAGTGCAATGCGTATGCCAGAAACCCATGGGCTTAAGCTTTGCCTAAACTAGGAGTAGAGCAGACTTTTTAAGTGGTGTGTTTAAAGGCAAGACGTGAATGGTTGGCATTGTCTAAAAATTAGGCAGTAAAAAACCCGAGTTTCTTTTTAAGAAACTCGGGTTCTAAGAAAGAAAGTAAAAGGAGTGGTTTTTTCTAGCCTTCAGCGCGGAGTGGGTTGCGCTCGTAATCTCTTATGAAAACACCATCGTCAGTTTCTGGCTGACCTTCAGGATCAAAACCTTCATTCTTTTGGCGGTCTCCATCAGTTTTGATCACAGGAGTTACACCCTCAGCAGGACAACCAACAACGTAAGCCAGGTTAGCGTAACGATCTTTTGCAATTTTTACATAGGTGTATGCAAGATCAAAGCGGCTAAAAGAACCAAATTCTAAATTGTGGTGAACAGTTAATTGCCAAAGGCCTGCGCGAGAAGATTTCACTTTTCCTTCCGCAGCAGTGTCAGGTTGAATTTCAGTTGTCATGCGTTTTACATTTACATGATAGGGATTTTCGTTGCCTTGAGCGGCTTCATTTTTTGTAAGGTAAACACGAGTCATTTCTGTTTCATTACAAGGTTCGCAATAGGCATATACACTTGGCTTTTGGCCATTTACTTCTGCCATATTTTTAACAATTTCACGTGCAGCGGCACTTGTTGCATATCTGTTCCATGCGCACTGGTCGGCTGTGGCAATAGATGTGATCAATGAGAGTGAAAAGAGGAGAGGGAGTTTTTTCATATTAAAAAATATCCTTTCTAGATAATGTGGTCCTTCTAAGAGTGCAGGGCGATCGGGTCAAGAGACTTTGGAGTGTGTTACCGAACGTTCCAGAAATTATCTAATAAAAACAAGGCTTAAAACGGCTAACTAGATGTCATATCATACAGGGATTTATTTTCACTTAGCTTTCTTTGGCGAAGTTCAGCATCTCTCCAAAGAAAAAGTGCAGTGATTAAAGGAACAATAAATCCAATATAGTCGAGGGAATAAAAAGCATAAGCTCCTACAATGCCGCCGGCGGTGAAAGATAAAATAGTACCAAGCCTATAATAATTGAGAGTAAGTTCTGCGTTATATGATTCTTTTTCTCGTCTATTTGTAAAAAGTTTTACTAATCCAATTCCAAAATCTGTGGCAATGCCCGTGAGGTGAGTGGTTCTGACTCTATAACCGGAGGCCGTAGATATAACTGCATTTTGAATTCCACTTGCAGCACAAAGTATTCCCATCAAGATATAGTCTCTTTTGTATAAGAGGGGTTCTCCAAATTTTCCAAAAAAACCGAGTTGTCCAAAAAGCATAAGAAACATAATCAAAAAACAAATGATAAAAAAAACGAGTGAATAGCGAGGTTCTTTTTTTCGTTCAATTCTGCGATCAACAAACCAAGCAGAAAACATGGCTCCCAACACAAAGAAAATGGGTACGAGCATGATGTTGAAAGCAGCGTCATTGTCGCCTTTGGCTAGTTCGCTTGCAAGTAAGGTTGGAAATCCAGTGATATGACTCACAAAGCGGTGAGAAGCTAAAAAACCAGCAACATTTATTGCGCCTGCTTGAAAGGCAAGAATAAACCAAATCCGAATGCTTTCTCGGTAATAAACATTTTGGCCTCTAAACATAGTTGCCTTTCTTTTTGCTTACTTTTTTAAGTCGTCGTACCAAGTGATGTCAGAAGTATGAGCTCCGCGTTTGTAACCTGCGCGAGCAATGAGATGTGATCCTACGGGGTTTGTTAAAAATAAAAAGATTAAAACAAAAAAGAGCTTAAGTTCTATGGCGTAACCTTGCCCGGAAAAATATAGAGCAGCAGCAGAAAAACTAAAAACCTTAGCTAAAGTTGAAGCTTTGCACGAGGCATGCAGGCGACAGTAAAGATCGGGAAAGCGTCTCATCCCAATTGAAGCAAGTAGAATAAAGATACCAGACAGAAATAACAAAAATGATACGAAAAAATCTTTCACTCTTTAGTCTCCTGTGACTGAATGAAGCGCGCAATAATTGAAGTTCCTAGAAATGCAAAAAGGGCGACAACAAGTGCAATATCAAAATATACGGGCTCTTTTACATAAATAGAAGCAACCACAATTGCAGTTAATAAAATGGTGGTAAATAAATCCACCGCTGCTACTCGGTCTGCTAGGGAAGGGCCAACTTTAAGTCGATATAAAACAAGAAAAAGTGAAAAAGAAATACAGAGAAAAAAAGCATTCATGAATAAATATTCAAGAAGTTGCATTAAGCACTCCCTTCTAAAACGCGAATTTTTGCTTCAAAAGTATCTTTTATAGCTTCCACAAAGCTTTGAGGGTTTTCTAAAGACATACAGTGAACGTAAATGACTTTTTTATCAGGGCTTATATCAAGAGTAATAGTTCCTGGAGTAAGCGTTATAGAGTTAGCGAGCATCACAATTCCCCAGTCTGTTTTAAGACTGATAGGAACTGCAACAATTCCAGGCTTAAGAGACTTTGTGGGTGAAAGAACAGCTATTGCTACTTGAATATTAGATTTGAAAAGTTCTATTGGGAAAAAAATAAAAAGGTAGTGAATCCAATAAAGTATTCTCATCTATTGTCCCTCTTGTCCGATCACTGCGACAATATAAGCGCTTGGATCAAAAAGACTTTCTCCAGCGGCAATAAAAGTTTCGTAAATTGGGCCAGATAAAGCTCCTAATAAAACTGCAAAGAGAGCCAAGAACAAAATGGGTGCCATACCTACTCCTACAGGGAAGAGGGCACTCTGCACGTCTTCTTTGTCTTTTAAGAAAACTTCATTCCATATTTTGGTCATAGAAAATAGGGTTAAAAGACTTACGCCAATCGCAACGGCAACTCCTACAAAATCTTCTAAACCCAAAGCTTCTTTAATAAGGAAAACTTTTCCAAAAAATCCGCTTAAAGGTGGAAGTCCTGCCAAAGAAAGTGCCGATAGCAAAAAGAGCGATGAAAAGAAGGGGTTCTTTTTAAGTAAACCCCCAAGTAATGAAAGTTTGTCTGTGCCTTCAAGTTCTTCTACAAGTCCTGCAACGAGGAAGAGGTTCGACTTAACGATCATGTTGTGAACCATGTAAAAGAGGGATGCGCCCAGGGAGATGGGGCTAAAGAGCGCAAGACCCCAAGCCATGTAACCTACTTGGGAGATTATGTGAATAGAAAGAATTTTCTTTATAGAATCTTGTGCTACAGCTCCCAATACACCAATAAGCATTGTAGCAAGTGAACAATAATAAAGAATTTCTTGTAAGTGTGGGTCACGAGAAATTGGAAATATAAGAGTGAACACTCGAAGAAGTGAGTAAACTCCTACTTTAGTAAGCAATGCTGAAAAAAGTGCGCCAATGGCACCTGGAACGACGGGATAGCTTTTAGGTAACCAGAAAAACAATGGAAAGAGTGCGGCTTTAACTGCAAAAGTGAAAAATAAAAAAATAGCTGCAGTGTGAACTCCAAAAGTCCATTCTGACTTTCTTATGAGAGTCGCAAGGTAAGCCATATTGAGATTTCCTGTGTGGCCATATAGAAAAGCGATTCCAAGCAAAAAGGTGAAAGATGCAATAACGTTCAATATGACATATGGAATTCCTTGGCGAACCTCATCCTTACTTGCTCCTAATGTCATAAGCATAAAACTTGAAATCAAAAGAAGCTCAAAACAAACAAAGAGGTTAAATATATCGCCCGTTAAGAATGCAGAAACTGCACCGAGCATGAGTACGTTGATAAGAAAATAGTAGCCTTTTGATTTTCTGCGTTCATCTACATATTTAAAGCTAAAAATATTCACAGCAAAAAATACGACCGAAGCACTGAGTACCAGTAAGGCACTCGTGAGATCACCTACAAAGCTAATTCCAAATGGAGCAGGCCATTTTCCAAGCTGTAAAACCTGAATACCTCTCACTTGAATTGTGAGTAATAGATTTAAAGACAGAGCAACTAAGACTCCAGACCCGATTGTAGAAATTATGCTTTGCACATGTGTTCTTTTAAAAAAGATTAAGCAAAGTGCAGCGACAGTAATGAGAGACAAGTAAGGATAGATAAGAGAGATGTTCACTCGAAGCTCCTAGGGGTAAGTGTGTCTTTAGTGTGGTCTTTGTAAAACTCTCGGCATAAAACAAGAAAGTAAGCCATGACTCCAAAACCAATAACAATTGCAGTCAAAATGAGCGCCTGCGGAACGGGATCTGCGGCTTGTAGGTCCATAAATTCTTGACCTTCTGGAATGATGGGGAGAATTCTTTCCGTGAGACCAGCAGAAACAAAAATGATTAAGTTAGCTGCATTGGATAAGATCAAGAGCCCAATGATAATTCTCATGAGGTTAGGTTGAAGTAAGCAATACACTCCTACACTCACTAAAGCTGCAACAAGGACACTTAAGAGAAGCGTCATGAGTTTACTCCTTTGGATTCATCTTCTTCTAAAAGAAAACCTGTACAAATAATGGTCACTGCAAAGACGACGATAAAAACTCCTAAGTCAAAAAGCATAGGAGTACCCCATTTTAAACCTAGAAAAGTATTCCATCGTCCCGTCATGAAAGGGTTTCCAATCATCATAGACAGAAAGCCGCTAAAGATAGAAGTTGCTATTCCAATTCCTGCAATTTCAAAAAGATTATTTCTAATTTTTGGATTCACGCTTAACCAACCCGTACTGAGTATTTTGAAAATAACTGTTGAAGCTGCAATAAGACCTGCAATGAATCCACCTCCGGGTGCATTGTGTCCTCTGTACAATAGCCAAAGAGCCATGACCCAAAGGATAGGATTTAAAAATCGAACAATTATATTAAAGATTAAACTGTTCATGAAGGCGTTGCTCCTGATGATTTTCTTCTTTTAAGCAAACTTGCAACTCCAATAGCGGCAAGTGCCAATACAGTTATTTCTCCCATGGTATCAAAGCCTCTAAAGTCGACAATAGTAACGTTCACTACGTTACGGCCATGAGCAAGACTTAAGCTTTTTTCTCCAAAATATCGAGTTAGGGTTTGAGGTCTGAAGCTAGAAGCGGCAAGAAAAGTTAGCATCCCAGCAGTTAAACCGACGCATACACTGAAAATAGAATAGAAGCGTTTGTGGTTTTTATTTTCAAATTGAAAAGGAGCTTTAGGAAGGTGCTTAAAGGTAAGAACGAGAAGTATTAAAGTAAGTGTTTCAATTAGGAACTGAGTGAGTGCTAAATCTGGAGCGGAATTTACTAAATAAATGTAAGCAATTCCAAAACCTATGACGCCTAAAACAACAAGGGTTGAAAGGTTGCTGTTAGTCTTAATGGCCAAAGTAGATGCAATTAACATTGCTCCTATAAGTGCAATTTCAAAGGGGGTGACTCCACGTGGAAACTTTAAGGTGAGAAGAGAAAGTTTTAATTCTTCAATGCCCTGAACTTGAGATAAGAGATACAGTAAAAAAACAAAGAAACAAAGGCAATAAAGTTCTATGCGACTGTTTTGAATTTTATTAAAAAATGTTTTTGAATTTTTAAGAAGACCTTCAAATAAAAAGTTCCAAATTTTATCTGAGTTAGGTAGGCGGGTTAAACCTAGATTAAATTTACGGAGTCTAAATGAGGCCGCAGCAAAAAAAACAGATAAAAACAAAACTGTGCCCGTCGCAAAGAATGATAGCTTGTGATTGGTTTGATTGAGTCCAATTTCATTAAAATTGAAGGGAAAAACTTGGCCTAAGCTTTCTCTTAGAAACTCTGTAAAAGGACTGTAGCGAATTCCTAGCATGAAGGTCACAAGTAAAAGAGCCATTGGAGGCAGCCACATGAGCGCAGGGTCATCATTGTCGTCAAAGAAGCGACCTTCGATTTTTTCTTCGTTATTACTTTTTAAGAAAATTGAAATGAGTGTGACTGCGACACTTCCAGCTGTAGCAAAAACTAAAATCAAGAGCGTAAATTCAAGAGGTGAATTTCCGAGCAGTTGAAAGAAATCCCCTTTGGCGTGTGAGGAAAGTACGGGTGGAAGCCCGAGCAAAGAGAAAATAGCAAGTGTAGCAACGAGAAGACTTCCCTTCATGCGCGGATAAAGTTGTGAAAGGGTGCTGACATCTCGAGAGCCTGAATAATGTTCAATATTACCTGCAAGCAAGAAAAGCGGAGCTTTGTAGAGTGCGTGAGTTACAATCCATATAATAGCGAGGTAGTAACCGCTCGCCTCATTTTTACCAATCATATAAACAATAAGTCCCAGAGCAGAGAGAGTGGTGTAGGCGAAAATTCGCTTGAGGTCTTTTTCAAAGAGTAACAAAACAGAAGCCAAGATAGCGGTGATAAAACCCACTGGAACTAGAATGCGTGTCCAGTATTCGTGACTCGCTATGTGGGGGCTTAGTCTAAGTAAAAGAAAAATGCCTGCTTTGACCATTGTGGCAGAGTGCAAAAAGGCACTTGCAGGTGAAGGTGCAGACATGGCATTGGGGAGCCAAAAGTGAAAAGGAAATTGGGCGGATTTAGTAAATACTCCAATAAAAATAAGTACGAGTGTAGTGCCTAGCCAAGGGTGCTCTTGCGGAATACGAATTTGAAGCAGATCGTAGCTGCCGCCGATACCTCCTAAAATTAAGAGACCACATAACAAACAAAGGCCCCCAAAAGACGTGACAAGAAGAGCTTGCCACGCGGATTTACGAGCTTTTTCGCTAGAACTATCAAATGCTATGAGGAAATAAGAGCAGATACTGGTGAATTCCCAAAAAATGAAAAGTCCT
>CAZIFW010000023.1:0-36981 GCA_964538275.1 uncultured Bacteriovoracaceae bacterium | reverse complement strand
TGGAATGCATCCACGTGCCCCGACAGCAATTATTCCTTAAGTGGGCGATTTTTGTTTTTTTTGTTGGGACGGCGAATAGCGGGTTTGTCGAGATGCTGCCCATCGGGAGCTTCTTCTTGATTTTCAATGACCGAGGGTGCATCCATCTTTTCTGCAACTCCCCATACAGGAAGTCCATCTCTGTAAATGCCTTCTTCAATACTGTACATAGAATTTGAAGCTGCAGGAAGGTGAGTGAAGTCAGACGTGATGGCTCCCATTTGTTGGCCTTTATTGAGAACCATGCTTGCTCCATACAGGGCAGGGCAGAGTTCTTCAGGGGTAACTTCTACAGATTGTTGATTGCGATGAGAGTTTTTTAAAACAAATTTGAAAGGAGACGTAGGAGTCGCTGCCTTGAATCCACTAAGCAACATAGCATGGCCAAATTGCTCTTCTGAGGATGCATCTACTTTAATCTTAGAGTTTTCAGTACTTACACGTGTTGCTACTGAAATTGGAATACCTCCGCAAATATATCTTAGAAAAGTTTCTTTTAACTTATTTGGGTCACAAGCTTGTGGTGGGTCCTGAATTTGAGGCAATTTAACTCTATAGGCGCCAAGTTGTGCAAAATAGTCGGATCTTATTTTTAATTCAGTTTGTCCTTCTGTCGCTTCTTTGATGTATGTTTTGTAACTGTCTTGAATATGTTCTCGAAGGCTTTTTCCTTTTATCTTTATTGCTAAATAGGCATCGGCATCGTTAAGACTTGATTCTTCTTGATTGAGTTTTTCTCTCAAAATCGTACCTTGAGGAGTAGCATCTGTTTCTTTTATTAAGTCACGTAAATTATTGAGGAGCGACATCCCTTTAGCCTGACAAACATTTGCGTGATTTCCTCTTTGAAGGTGAAGCGAAAGAGTTCCTTTTTTTAGCATATCCACCATCAAGAGAGTAAAGTCGTCAACATAAACACCTTCAATTAACTCAACGGCGTCTTTAAACATATCTTGGCTAAGTATTCCGTCGTGGCGACGATAGTTTTCGCTTTTAACTGCGTAGTAAATGGGTTCAGTAAGAAAAGGTATAACAGGTGTCGCAACAGGAGCATAAGAACTTGAATTAAGCTGGTAGCTTTGGTTAAAGCGCCACCAAGCAAGCTCTAAAGAATCAACACCAGCGTAGGCTCCACATGTGCCAAGATTACCTTGATTGTCAGCGCCGTTTTGAGAGTAAATTTTGCTTAGGTCAAAGTCTTCAGTAGCGTTTAAGCACGCTTCTAAAATTTGTGGACTGCTTACATGAGAAGGCGCAACTTGTTTATTCACTACGGCCAGAGCTTCTTGTTCGTTGACTAGAATTGCTTTAGGTAAATCATTAGCAAATACAAAATTTGAAATCGGACAACTCACTAAGATACCAAGGCCTAAGAGTAGACGCATCATATACAGAATAACTTAAAATCTTATTTAAGTATGTCGAAAAGGTTCAGAACAGGGCTACCCCTGTTCTGAATTGACATTATAAAACTTTAAAGTAACCAGAGAGCTTTTCAGCATAACTAAGGATTTGATTTGGGATTATTTTCAGAATCTACGAAAACAACTGTAGCTTCGTGTTTAGCCAGCTCGTGTTCTTCGTAGTCAGCGTAATTAACAATAATCACAACATCGCCTGCATGAGCCAAGCGTGCTGCGGCACCATTAAGGCATATTTCGCCACGTTTGCCTGGGATTACATATGTGTGCAGGCGCTGTCCGTTGTTGCAGTTATAAATATCAACTTGCTCATAGGGAACAAGTTTAGCGGCTTCGATCAAACGTGTATCAATAGCAATAGAACCTTCGTAGTTTAAATCGGCTCCTGTTACAGTTGCACGGTGAATTTTAGAACGCATCAGACGACGTCTCATATTTGTTCCTTTCAGTTGAGTTGTGGGAAGAATTTAAATCGAGAGCCATTTTAAGGCCCTGGAGAATGAGACCAGGAATCCAATGATTAAAAATTCCTTGGTCTTCGAAAAGTTTAGAAAAACCGCCTGTTCCAATGACGTAGACTTCTTCGTCTGCAAAATATTCTTGTTTAATACGAGAAATGATTCCTTCAAGAATGCACAAATTACCTACGTAAAGTCCAGATTGAATATTTTCAATCGTGGAGCGTGCTACGACTTCAAATGATTTTGTTATTTCTACTTTGGGGAGCTTTGATGTTCCCCATTCCAAACTTTCCATCATAAGTCTTAGGCCAGGAAGAATCAGTCCACCGAGGTATTCACGCTTTTTGCTGACAACACAAAAAGTTGTGGCAGTTCCCATGTCTATGATGATGAGGTTCTTATCGGGGTAAAGCTGAGTAGCAGCAATTGAATTCGCAATACGATCGGCGCCCACTTCTTGAGGATTACGATATTTGATGTTGAGTCCTGTTTTAACTCCGCTTCTTAAAACAAAGGGGCGAATATTAAAATACTTTACACAGGCACTCGCTACTGAGTGCATGAGATCAGGGACTACAGAACACATTACGATACGTTCAATAAGTGCAGGGTCGATGTTGTTTTCGCGCAAAACAGCTTTGAAATAAATTCCAGCTTCGTCGCTACTCAAGACATGATTGTGAGCTTTTCTGAATTGAAGAAGAAGTTTGTTTTCTTGAAAAACTCCTCCGAAGATTTGGCTATTGCCAATGTCGAGTGTAAGTACCACGTCTAAAACCTCATATTGTCGTGTTTGAAACACGCATATTATCGATAAGTCGCACACCCTCTATAAAGGCGGCAATAAATCTCCGTTTCCAGTGGTCTTCTACATAGTCCACTTTGAAACCCTCTTCTAGAAGTATCTGCTTTATAGTTTCGGGACTGGCTTTTTTATTTTTCAAAAGAGTGGGAATAATCTGAGCTTTTTCAAGTGCTTCGGGGCTGAGGCGACGGTTCCGGCTACTGAGCGCAAGTCCGCTTTTTTCTCGCTGAGTGCTTACGGGGATAATTTTGCAATCAAGAAAGAAATTCTGGGCCATACCTTCAATTAACTTGAGTTGTTGATAATCTTTTTCTCCAAAGAACGCTTTGTTCGGTTGAACAATATTTAGGAGTTTAAGAACTACAGTAAGCACTCCATTAAAGTGCCCTGGCCGATGGGCTCCGCAGAGAACTTTACTCACGTTTTCTTCTACAACTTTATAATTATACCCATCAGGGTAGAGAGTTTTTTCGCTAGGTAAAAATACTGCTGAAACTTTTGCTTTTTTGAGCAGCGCTAGATCTTCTTTGAGGGTGCGAGGATATTTTTTAAGATCTTCAGGGTTGTTGAATTGGGTAGGGTTTACAAAAATGCTTACCACAACAAAGTCACACGCTTTTTGAGCTTTTTTTACAAGTTCAATATGACCAGAATGCAATGCTCCCATGGTGGGAACAAAGCCCACAGTTTTTTTAAAATTTTGTTTTCGCCAAGCTCTTACTGAGGAAATGCTTTTTAAAATCTTCATGGTTTACTCAAAGCTTTCTGAAATATTGGGAAACTCTTTAGATTGAGTGGCCAGGCTAAAGGCTTCTAAGGCTTCTTTCATCCATGCTTCGCCATTGGCAAACTTGCGCACAAATTTAAAATTGTTGCCACTAAGGCCTAGCAAATCTTGTAAAACTAAAACTTGGCCATCGCAGTGCGGGCCTGCGCCAATTCCGATGGTGGGTATGGAGAGTTCTTTTGTAATTTTTTCTGCAAGTGCGCTTGGCACACATTCAAGGACTAAAGAAAAAGCACCTAATTCTTGCAAAGTGCGAGCGTCTTCTAAAAGTTGTTGGGCAATAACCTCGTTCCTGCCTTGAACTTTATAACCGCCTAAGCCATGCACACTTTGAGGGGTGAGGCCAAGGTGACCCATTACGGGAACTCCCGAGCCAACAATGTTTTTTACAATATCCTCGTGGCCGCGAAGACCTTCAAGTTTAACTGCGTGAGCGCCGGCTTTCATGAGAACTTCTACACATTCCATGGCGGGTCTAAGGCCTTTGCGGTAACTCAAAAAAGGCATGTCTCCAACCAGGAATTTGCCTTTGATTGATTTGTTGTTCTGGTTGTTGTTTTGAGCCATTTGCATTCCACGTGCAACTGCAGCTACGTGTTGCGCCAACGTGTGAGTATCAATAGGTAAGGTGCTGTCGTGCCCATGCATAACCATAGCTGCACTGTCGCCAATCAAAACAGAATCCACAGAGCTCTCTGCAATAATGCGAGCCGTATAAGCATCATAACAAGTGGTCATTGTGATCTTTTTGTTCTGAGTTTTTCTAAGAGGCCAATCTTGGATTTTCATCATTTTAAATACTCCGTGTTCGAAAATATTTGGACAAAAGCTTTGTAGATTTCTTGCAGAACTTTTTTGTCTTCAAGTGCTGCTATGTTTTTATTGAGGGTGGGAATGTCGTTGCGAATAAGCGGACCAGTGATGGCACTTTTGGGATTACGAGCCACGTTGGCTGCAAACATTTGGAAATAATTTCTAGCTGCAGATTCTGAAACTCCAATGTTTTTCATTTCAATAAAGAATGCATTCCATAAAATAGCTGAGAAGTTTGCACTCAGTACACAAAGTGCGTGATAACTTTGCATTTGTTCTTCGGACATTTGTGTATAGGTGTTTTTTAAGAAAGGTAAGGCTTCGCGAAAAATACTCTCAGGATGAACACCGTGGAATGAAACATCTGCAAATTCAATATTCTGCTCTCGATTAAAAGTGCCCAGTGGATGAAAACCTAAGATACGTGGATCGCGGTGTGTAGCCGAGAAATGAATGAGAGTTTTATTGCGCAAGAAATGTTCGTGGTCGTCTACAAAAACACTGATTGCTTTATCAGGAACTAGGAGCAACACACGTTTTGCTTTTTGAGTTTTGCCACCAAGAGTGAAAGCGCCCTCAGAACGCAGCCAATTAGAGTAAGGCACGTTGAGGGTTTCGAGCGCGCGTCGGAACTGCGTAGCCATGCGGCCACTTCCAATTATCAACGTTTCAGCATCGGGCCTTGCGGCTCCCCTCAATGTAGAGGCTGGGTCTAAATTTATATTTTTCAGTTACTTTTCAGTCACCTTCGTCCCCGACGGGAGATAAGTGCCTTTCGTTAGGGTGATACTGCCCAAAAAGAGGGTTTTTTTCAAGAACTGCACTGAGCACCGCCTTAAAGGTACGGGGGACCGCTCATTTAGGTCATCGTGACCAAAAGAGGGGGTCCCCCGTACCTAAAACGGGGGTCCCCTGTACTTTGGCCTTAACATTTTGAATAAGGTGTTCAGAGGCTTAAGTTCCGACAAAATATTGCCGATCTCACCTATAGTTTAAAGCGACTAAGCATCTTAACAAATTCCTCACAAATTAATGCCTATTTCTAGACGATAATAAAAGAGTAATGAACGCTGCTGTGGATATTTATTCTTTTAAAAAGAAAACTAAAAATTTTCTTTGGGTAGCAGTGTTTAGTTTTATTTTTCAAAATCAAGCGCAAGCTTTCTTTGCAGCAAGTTGTAGTAGTTTTGCTGCTAAGGCACGTTCACAGTGTAATTTTGCCCCTGCTGGTGACACTGCGGTACAAGGTCTAATTGCTGATCTTGAACAAAGGTGCAATTTTGCAGATAAGTCGGGTTATGCAACAGCTATGAGTGCTTTGGGGGGATTGGGGGCTGTAGCTGGGCCAACAGTAGATGCAGGAGCTGGATCAAAAGCCGTCTCTCCCGCTCCTGTAACAAATGCTGCTACTGGTTCGGCTGGTTCATTGTGTGGAGCAAGTGTTAGTTCACTTGTAGCTTCTCCGGGATGTAAAGTCGCAGTTCAGGAATTAGCACAAAAATGTCAGTCTTATTCTGCAGATGCTACCAACACTGCAGGTGGTTTAGCAGCCACGAAATCTGGTTTTGATGCTTTGAAGGGCCCACTCCTTGGCGCTGCGGCCGGTGGTCTTTTAGGTTACATGCTTGGTAGCAATGGTGATGATGAGTCCAGCTCAAGTGCACCTGAAGAAGAACCACCTGAACTTCCTCCTGCTCCAGAAACTCCTCCAGCTGAAAGCTCTTCTTCTTCAACTTCTACGACTGCTAGCAATTCAAGTGCGGGTACAGGTTTTGAAACTCCTGCAGTTGTAAGCATTCCTACTGTTGATCCCAACGCTGAAGGCGGCGGAGGCGATTCAGAAATTTTATATGCAGCTAACGATGCTATTGTTCTAGACGACGACGGAAACGTAGTTGAAGAAACGGATGATGGTGAAGGTGGTACCACTACACTCGGCGGAACGAGCGGAGGTGGTTCTACTGGAAATACTGCAGGCGAAGACAGTGTTGTAGCAGACAATGGTGATGGCGATGGTCGCGCAGTGGAAGATGTTGTTGTTCAAAACGACGAAACAGTTGTGGGATTAGTGGGTGCTTCGCGCGGACTTGCAGGCAGTGGCGGAGCCTTTAATTTTGGTGGCGGCTCTGATTCTTCGCAAGGCGAAGCGGGCGGCAGTGGAAGTGGCATGATGATGGGAGTTCCCACGCGAGCCCGAGGACGCGCCGGAGCACTTCCTGCAGCAGCTCCTAGATCAAGGGGCTTATCTTCTGCAGGAAGAGCAGCAGCTTTGAGTGGAAGCTCAAATAGTTCAGGTGCAACAGGTTCAGCTGCTGGTATGGGTGCTGCCAATCCAGCTCCAAGTAGCGGGCAAGGTTCAAGTGCAGCACCTTTTAGAACACGCGATCAAATTCGCGAAGATCTGCGTCGTCGCGGATTGATCCAGTAAATATCTTACATATTAATGCCTAAGTTATTTTTGATCTGTCCTCTGATTTTAGGTCCCCATTATGGGCGCGTGGCGATCAAATCTGGATCTTCTATATATTTTTTTATTGTAGCAGCAAAGGCAGCACCTCTAGCGCCGTCCATAACCCGGTGATCAAAAGTAAAGCAAAGACTCATTTGATTTTGCACAATCACTTCTCGCTCGTTAGTACAAAAGGGTCTCGGTTCTGCTCTTCCTAGAGCTAAAACTAGTGAGACTTTAGTATGGGGAGCTATCGGTACAAAGGCGTTGCGAAAGCCCAGTGATCCTACGTTTGTGATCATCATTCCTCCAAAGCAATCACGGGGAATGTTAAGTTTTTCTAAGTTAATATTTAAACTATATGAAAAGTAAGAGATCAGTTTCAATACGATACCTGCAAATAAACTGGGAATAAAAGTCCAAGCACTTTTGACTTTTTTAAAACTTGGATCTTCGCCAGACCTAATTGCTTTAGCATTTCTTGATAGCTCTTCAGCAATAGTTGTTACGCTTTTCTGATCAATATTTCTTACAACATGGCCTGAAAGTTCAGTGTTATCGTGAGTTACATGAAAAAAAATGTCCACATCGCGTCGAGGATAAATTTTTCCTCTTGAGACGAGAGAGTTAAGATCTGGAACTTCCTTTAAGGCTAACCCAGCAACTTTTCCTACTAAGTGGGTCATCGTGATTTTCTTTCCAGATTCTCGAGATAAACGTGAAAGATAGTTTAATGCGGGCTCTGCATTTAACACAAGTTCACAGTAAACTTGTGAGTCTCCGTTGGGTCTCCAGCTTCCAAGAGAAATTTTTCTCCAGCTGCTAAGCTTTAGATGTGGAAGTAAATAAACATTTTTTCGTATCATAAGCGCATGAATTCTAGGATTTTAGATTTTCTCTTCTTAAGAGTTTTTTCTTTAAGTTTATAGTAGTAGTTTTCGTAATTGTGATGGTTTGTTTTACAAATCATATCCCAAAAATTGTAATAAATACTGTAATTGCTCATATGGTATTTGTGATGAAGCGTGTGATGCGTAGGAGTATTTAAATATTTTAGTAATTTATGATTGGGTAGATCTTGGTGCCAAAACTCGTAATTCGTATGACCCCACATGTTGATGTAAAACATAAAGCTATAGAAAACAAACATCCACAAAGCTGCTACTGGAAACAGAAAGGCGATAATGTACCAGTACGCGCCCTGTAGAATAGCTTCTACTGGATGAAAAGACATAGCCGAGTAGGGTGTGGGTACATGGGAGTCGTGGTGAGTTTGGTGATATTTTCTTAGCCATTTAAATTTATGCATAGCTCTGTGAAGCCAATAGAAATAAGTGTCATGTAGATGGTGAATAAAAAACCAAGTGATAAAAAAATAGAAAATACCTCTCTCGTTCCATACGGGATAAATCTTAGTGACTCCGCTCTTGTAGCAAAGGAATAGGCCTATCCCCATTACAAAAAAAATAAGCTGAGTAATTAAGGAATGCTTTTGATCAGAATTCATCTGTTTTTGAGCCGGCTCCTTTTCTTGGATTTGGCGGTGTTCAATTTTTTTGCCAAGGTAATGATAAAAAAACCAATAGCCAAAAACTGAAAAAACAAGATAGTTTATGATCAAGAAAGTTGCGTAAGCTAAAACAAAATTCCCTAGTTCGTTTAAAGTTGTCACAGGCTTTTAATCTCCTCGCTTGGACTAAGAAGCATTTTCACTTCATCAGAATAAAAAAAGTTCTTTGTTGTTACCCATGAAAGCATGCACTTCATGACAATCGATCTAAAGTCATCGCTCTTCTTGGAGATTCTAGTTGATGTGAAAAGATCAGAATGATCAATCTCCATGTTAACTTCATGGTGATTTATTCCGGGTAGAATTTGATCCTTTATGGCTACCAGGCCATCACCCACTTTACCCTTTCTTTTCATAATGTAATGACTGCCTCTGATAATCCAAGAAATGCTACTGTTGCTTGATCCAAATCCTCTAATGACAAGCAAATTGTTATTAAGATACAGTTGTAATTCTTTATTGTATTTAAAATTTCTATTGAGATATTCGCTATAAAAATTGAGATCCAAACACGCTAAACCAGGCCAGAATGTGCCAAGCATACGCATTAATTTAATGTTTTCGAATATTGTTGAGCCCTTAAAGGGAGGTTGTACGCAAATGATTTTCTCAATATATTGAGAAAATAAATCTAGGTTTTTAATTAGGCACAAAACGCTTTCCAAACAAGCTTTAGAGTGGGCTATAAGTACTATTTTTTTAGTATTTTTTTCTAACTTAAGTTTTATTATTTCGCCTAGTTCTTTAGCATTATGGTGTGCAGTATGACGCGAAGAAAGTGTAAAGTAATCAACATCCTTAACTCCCATTGTATTTAGTACTCGACAGTTAATTTTAAGGTAATCGCCTAAGGCAGGCAGGGTTAACACTTCTCCCAAGAAACCACCAAGGAAAATGTATTGAAATTGATTAACCTTATCTAAGTTCAAGCGCTAAGTACTCCTTTGGGTATGAGTACTAACAATTAAACTCTCCATTGTTTTAGGAGACATTGAATAATTTTTATAACTGCTATCGTAAGTTTTAAATAAAACATCCCATATATGCGAGGTATTACCAAAGTTTTTTGTGGGTGCTTTGTCGTGATGATGAAAATGATATTTTTGAATGTAGCTAAAATAGCCTGATGTGTGCATTTTATAGTGAATTGCAAAGTGAACACACTCGTAAAAAAAATGAGCGCTCATTAGGCCTAAGCCAGTTATCATCACAATATTTAAATTTGAAGTGATGAGGAAGAGTGGAGAAATAATTATTGGGAGTAGGGCATAGACCATTAGGAATCCAGCATTCAGTACGCGTCGATCTGCCATATTCTCATGGTGATAGGCATGAAAAGATCCAATGAAATATCGCAACAAGTTTGATTTATAATGAGTGTGGTAAATGAATCGATGAATTAGATATTCGATGAGTGTCCAGTAAAGTATGCCTACGCAAAAATAAATAGCAAAAAAGATTAGGGTGACACCGCTTTTATATAAATTGAAAAGCAATATGGCCCATAACGGTAATTCTATAAAAAAAAGATAAAGTGGGCTTTTAGCAGCAAAGAATTTCAAGAGACCAGGTGTGTCTTGAATCATGTATTTACTTTTAATCATTCAATTACAACTCTTCAGTTTCTGTAGATCTGTCTAAAGTGTTACCTTTTTAAGGTAAGCTTTGGAGTTACATAGTTGTGTGCACCTTTAGATTCAATGAAAGCTACAGTTATACATATAGCTAGCTGTTAAGTTGTTGGGTAAAAATGTTATTCATCTTAATAAAGGGAATTTAAGCAAATGTTTGCTACACCTAAAATTCTTAAATTACTTGTATAAATAGTCTTGTATTTAATTAACGTTCACACATTTCTTCATTTTACTTTTTCCTAAAAAATTACAAAAAAAAACTGTTAGAGTGTCGTTGTGCAAAAGCAACTTAAGAAACTTATGAAGCCTAGTCTTTTAAAATGGATGCAGCTGGCACTCTTTAATTGGATAGAGATAGCATTGATTTTCTATGCCATTTTTTATTTTAATTATTGGGTAGTGGACGTCATTGGTATAGTTCTACTTGGAACAAGACAGCATGCTTTAGCGTTGCTTGCTCATGAGGCAATTCACGGAAATATTTCTAAAAATAGATTTATAAATAACTTTTGGGGGAGTCTTTTTTCTTCTCTTCCTATTTTTCAATCGCTTAGTTTTTTTAAGAAGTTTCACTTAGATCACCATGCATTTATGTTAACTGAAAAAGATCCCGAGGTTCATATCAGAAGATCTTCGCCTAAAAGATGGGGGATTCCATTAACGAAAAATTATCGCTTCAAGATATTCATGAGAGACATATGTGGACTAGGTTATTTTGATACAAGACATGCATATCCTTTTGTTTTGCCTTCGATAACACTAGTCGATGTTTTTTTGCCCATAGCTTACTGGCTTGTGATCATTTTTGTATCTATTAATTTGCATTTGGGTTGGATTCCCCTTTATTGGGTGATTGCTCATCTAACATCATATTGGGCAATGTTTAGACAACGGGCCCTAACTGAACACGTAGGAAGTGATCCCACGCAAAAAATTATTGCCAATCCAGTACAGCGGTTTTTCTATCTTCCTCACAACACATGGTTTCACTATGAGCATCATTTGAACCCAAAAGTTCCATGTTGGAACTTACCTAAAATGCGAACCTTGTTAAAAGAGTCTGGTTATATAAGTGTAAGCGATATGTTTAACAAGTTGGCGCTTGAAGGTAGGGCCAGGTCTGAGTCCTGAGAAATCTGCTCCTTATTTCAATGCCAAAGGTAGCTTTGTTGTACCCTTCAGTGGGGCAATGTGGAAGGCATGCAACTCCAGCCCGTGAGGCGTCAAAATTACGATTAAATTCTAAGCTCTATAACTGTCAAAACTTTTGCCAGTGCTTCTATCTTTGATGAAAATATTTCTCTAAATGCCTATCAAATAACTGACTTGAGCAACCGATGCGTATGTTAAGATGAAGTGTAGGGGATTTTAATGTCATCAGAATGGATAGTAGTTCTGAAGAGGGCGACATGCGCTGCTCTTTGTTACGGAATGGTATTTACTTATCCTTCGTGGACGCTTTTTGGGCGCATTGCTTACGCAAATCCCGTAGTGCCGCCTATTGATATTCCTGAGGGAGCAATGGATGCAAAGCCTCCAGCTAAGCCCACTACGCCTCCTCCCCCGCCTGCTGTACCCCCCAAACCCTCTCCTAAGCCTGCAGATGGTCGTGCTCACACAGGTGATCCTAAAAAAGAACCTACTGCTCCTAAAGACGATAAGAAAACAACTCCTGTTCAAGTGGGTTCAAGTTGTGCGGATGATAATTTTTACTTAGGCATTGTGAGTGGTCAGGGCGATATCGCTGCTGGTCAGTTGTGTGGATCTAAAGCATTTAACAATGCTCCTGTTACACAAAACTGTTGGAAACAAGTTTTCACTCTATTGGGTGGAGCAGAAGCCAATGCTTACGCTGTAGGAAATCCTAATCCTGATCGCAATTTTGCTACTGCCTCTGCCGCTGATGCAATTGCAAACGCTCGTAACTTTGTTCCTTCCGTTGGAGAAACTTTGGGACGAAACGAAGATAAGCTTGCTCGTGTATTGAGTGAGATGTCTAAAAAAGAAAATTTAAAACATGACAACAACCAACAGTGTTGTGTGGCACTCGTAAATAAAGCCCAAGGTGTTGCTGATTATATTTTCAAAGCAACAAAAGGATCGGGTAACGAATTAGCTCAAGCAGCTAAGAAACAAAATGAACTCAAAAATCTCATAAATGAAAAACGCCAAAAGTGTGAAACAGGTCACGCAGGTGTTGTTGTTGGAGGTGGCCATGTAGCGCCTCCTCCTCCTCCACCAGAAAAAGAAAAGAAAAAAGGTGGCTTACTCTGGCCAATATTGATTGCAATTGGAATAGGTCTATTAATTTGGGCTTTAACTCGCAAAAAAGATAAAAAAGAAAAACCTCGTCGTCCTACTGAAAGACCAAGACCTTGTAAGGGTAAAAAATGTGGTGGCGGTGGATCGGGTGGAGCTGCGGTAGGCGGTTCTTCTGGGGGTACAACTTGTCCCACAGGAAACTGTGGAAATACGACCGCTGCAACTACGGGTGAAGAGCCTCCTGTTACAACAACAGGAACTACAAATTATCCAACAACTACGGGTGATGATGGCCGTGATGTTACAACAGGTGGCACCAATGGCGGCACTTATCCAAATGACGACGACAATGATCCAGGACGCGATAACACCACAGGTGGAAGTGCAACTGTAACCGGAAGCACAACTGCAACTGTGGATGACGATGCACCCAGCACAAGTGGCACTACTGGAAATACATACCCAGGTGGTGATGATGGCGATCGTGACAATACAGGTGGTATTGACCGTTCACTTCTTAAAAATAGAAGATAATTTTAAATGAGATAAAAAAAGATGAGCCGCAGTACAGATTTGCATCTGTGCTACGGCTCCGGAGTTTCCAACCCTAGGTGCAATAAGGTTGGAAAGCTAACAATGTAATCCATTAGCTAGGCAAGTTGCCTTACTAACTTCCACGGCTTTCGCTGAAGTTATGACCCTTAGTCATAAGTTTCGGTTAGTCGGATTCTAAGTTTTTTTTACAAACTTAATTTGAATCCAGTTTTAAAACCGATCTTCTTCTTGCGTTACCGCTTTTCTAATTTGATCTCTTTATCAGAGATCTTTTTCCTCTGGGACTTCCGTCCCCCTCGAGAATTACTTTTAGGACGACTTTTAAAAATGCGCAATTGCTTGGGCTGACATGTACAGAGAAAATATGTCAGTTTCGACGAGTCGCAAAAATAAAAACTAAACGCAATAAACAGGCGATGAATGAGCGAGCTTTCAAAAGCAAAGGCTTATGCTTTTTTTGAATCTGTGCCTTTGTTGTTTTGATGAAAAAAATTTGAGGGGCCAGGTTCATAGGTGGGTGTAGATATCTCAATTAAGAGAAATCGATTTTGGGGAAATCGTATCTTAGGGAAGTTGGCCTAGGTGCATTAGGCCTGGGTTTGAACCTGTCCCCCTCTATAAGCTCTTTTAATGCCGTTGCCTATCAATAGATATCTCTATAACTGTCACTTAGAGGCTCATGTTGTCAGAATGTTCAAAAAGTAAAGTGATGCAACAAATTAATGTCACACTTAAAAGTTATTAAACGTTTAACCTCAAACATGGTCTCGTCAATCTAACAGAACAGTGGGGGGTGGTGCGATGGAGAAGAATAAATTAGAAAAGTTCAAGAAGTTGTTATTAGAGCACCGTGGGAAAGTTTTAAACAGATCGATGGCGCGTGGGGTAGAGGCATTTCGTCTAAGTCCAGATGATCTTGTTGATGAAAACGATCATGCGGCAGCAGTGGTTCAGCAAGGACTCACGCTGGAAGTTCAAGAGCGTGATCGCCAACTACTGCTAGAAATAGATCGTGCGTTGATGAAATTAGAGAATGGTGATTACGGTTACTGCGAAGATACTGAAGAGCCAATTGACGAAGCACGACTCGAAGCTCAACCTTGGACTCGTTACAGTGTTGAAGCGGCTGAGCGCAGAGAGTTTCGCAAGAAAAGATTTGCAATTAAGTAATTTCAAAAAAATTCGTTATCAAATAAAAGGTTGCTGGGCTGTAAGTCTGGCAACCTTTTTGTTTTTATTTATCACTCATTAGAATAGGTATGTCTTGCATACTGTCTGCATTTTAAATCTATTACAAAGTGCAACTTTCTGAGTTAAATCTCTGCTAAGCAGTCAAAAAAACCTCAAGTAAAGCTGTTTATAAGTCGATTGAGAGTCAAATCTACGTCGCGTGTAAGCCGAGTCCAAGCCTCAGTGTTTGGACAAAATCCAAAAAGGAGAGGGTATGAGGTCACTACAGGTATTGCCGCGTTCGAAACACATCTTGAGTGACTTAAAACATGCAATTCAACCGAATGCTTTTGAGAGTAATCAACAGCGCAGTTTCCTAATTAAGAAAGGGGGGTCGCGTGGGAAATTGAGTTCAAGCCTTTTGCTTGAACATGAACTCAGCTTTGTTCAATCATTCAGAGAATTGTTCATAGACTCTTCGCTTTTGGGAGATTCTTCGCTTTGCAACTGGAATCAAGACAACAAGTTTTTAGAAGCGAAAGAGGGCCTACCTATCAGCGAATATAAACTCATAAAAACTCAAAAAGGTAAGGACCAACGTAATAGAAGCACAGAATTAAAAAAGTGCTTCAGTGAAAGATTTAAAAATTTAATCGCAAAGGAGGACTTTTAAAGAAAATACAAACTTTGTTGGAAGACTTAGGATCTCTGCGGCCATAGCCTTGAGACCCCCAACATCCAAAGCCATATGCTTGAACATTACCCTACTCAGTAGGAGTGGATAAGAAATTTGCCCGATTTCTTTCCTCATTGAACGTTCAGCCCTAGGCCTAGGAGATCTTAAGTCAGCCGGCAATTTTAAGGTCAATTAAGTAGTCGCAAGTATTTGATAAGTCTAGCTTTCTCCACGGGTGCAATGAGACAATTTAGCCTAGGGATTTTATTCCTATTTATATCCCTAGCCTCCTTTGGCCATGCTTCGTGTTTGAGGCATCTCCAAGCCTCGATCCCCGCTCATAGTGTAAGTCGCTCAACCCCTCGCGATGTGCGCGTGGTAGACATTAACGACGCATGGAATGAGCCTTATGAATCGAAGCTCTACTTAGGTTTTATTCCGAAAGTCTTAAAGCACGTTCGCGAGGATTTAAGGCCAGGCGTGCAAGCTCTCTTACAAGAGCTAGACGTACAAGCCTCTGCGGGTCGACTCAGGAATTTAACGGAGTGGATTGGGAATGTTGTTCACAGTAGGGATGCAAACGCCATGTCGTTTATGTGCGAGGCGGAATATGCGCTTTTTGTGGTTAAACAAAACCCTCGCTATGTAGTGACGTTCGAGCCCGATGGTGGTTTTTACCAGGGCGATGCCAATGATGTAGCTCGCTTGGGAATGCGGCAGAAAAGCATCGACTTACGCATCAGCGATTCTGAAACGGGCAAGGTAGTTGCTTTGCGAGAGATCAAATCTTCTTCCTCAAGGGCAAGTCTGTTGCACAACATGTTTGATGCATACGAAAAGGTGCGACTCGTACATCACTTACAAGTGCCCGAACTCATGGGTGAAACGCCCGTAGAAGTTGGGTTGGTTTATTTTTATGATTACGATCCAAATGCAAAAGAAAACCCCATGTGGGAGCGCGATTTTTATTCGATCGAAAATTCTGTAAAATCTTTTCTAGCAAAACTTCAAAAAGATAATCCAGGTATGCCTAGTCCATTTGATACTATTACGTTTATCGATTTTGGTTCTAGGCGCTTCTTTTATTCTAAACGAGACGAAGACTCTTCTTTTGAGTTTAGAGACTACGCTCTTGCAGCAGACGCTTTTGTTTCTTTGCTTCCTAAAATCACTCCTGCGGAAGCATTGTTCTTAAGGTCAAACTCCTTAAGAAACCATCCTTAAAGCACTCTAGCTTAAATATAATTCTTATCGATCTTCAAAGTGCGCCTGTTTACTCAGCATTTCTTTTTGTCGGATGATATATTTCTTCCAAGCTTTTTCTACAATGCTTGCAACTTCTTTGGGGTCGTCCACAAGATAGAGATCTTCTAAATCTTTGGGGTTAATCATTCCGTGATCAGAAAGTTGCTTGCGAATAAAATCATAAAGTGGCGCCCAGAACTTAGTGCCCACTAAAATAACTGGGAAGTCTTGGATCTTACCTGTTTGGATAAGGGTAAGTGCTTCGAACATCTCATCTAAGGTGCCAAAGCCTCCCGGAAGAATAACAAAGGCTTGTGAGTATTTTACGAGCATGACTTTTCTTACAAAGAAGAAGTTAAATTTTTCGGTAACATCTACGTAAGGATTAATGTGAGATTCAAAAGGAAGTTGAATGTTGAGACCAACGCTTAAGGTCTTGGCTTCTTTCGCGCCTTTGTTCGCAGCTTCCATCGCTCCGGGGCCGCCTCCGGTAATAACTGCAAAACCTTTTTTGCCTACGGCTTTGGCTACTTGAGTAGCCAACTTGTAGTATTCACTTTCGGGTTTAAGTCTTGCGCTTCCAAAAATGGATACAGCTTTTGTAATTCCATAGAGTCGATCAAGACCTTTGATGAATTCACTTTGTATACGAAGAACTCTCCAAGTTTCGCGTGTTCGGTTGTCTTCGCCTCGTAAAAATTTAAAGTCTTCAGGCTTAAGTTGACTAGCTGACAAGGCATTTTGTTTCTTGGTTAGTTTTTTAGGGGCCATGTACAGCACTTTATAGCTTGGATGTGTACTTTGCACTGAGCTGTGCAAAACGATTTAAGAATTTTACGGATTGACGATTTTTAAGAACACCCTTTTAATAAATAGTGGGGAGAATAACAGAACATCTTTGAAGAGCCTCGGGGTGAGGCTTTGTCAGTCCCTAATAGGGGGCTTCAAGAATGTTCAGACTGGGCGTGTGTAGGGGTCACTCTATACATGATTAAGTTTGCGCATATCTAGAGAAGCGTCCTAAGCCAAAAAGACTTTGTGGGGGAGGATATATGGCGAGAGGGCATGTGGGCATAGTTGTCGGGGTCCAGTCTGGATTCACGGCATTATGCGATATCTGGGGGCGCGCTTCCAAGGTATCAGAAACAACTGACAATTCCGGACGCTTTCATCAAGGCGAGTACGAGATTGTCGAAAATATTAAACGTCTTATCAATATCAAACGTTTGTGTGAGCAAAGCGGAATAACAGTTTATTTTTCGCTGCCTAACTCAGATCAGCTTGGGATGTTAGGACACTTTTTCCAGTTTTTGGGAGAAGGACTCAAAAATAAAGAAGCTGTTCGTTTGGAAGCTATTCAAAATCTTCCCATCAAAAACTTCCTTTATATTCCGATGGACGTAACTCCATCGCGATTTGTTGAACAAATTGCACGTTTAACTTTGCTTTGTCCTAAAATTAATCACGTGGTTTTGAGCAATGAACCTAAGTGGACGCATACGTCGCTCTTAGCGCTCAAAGAAAGTTGGAAGTGGATTGCTCCTGCAGAATCAGAACTTTGGAACAATCTCTTAAAAGACATCACGGGTCGCGGAATAGAAGATCTTGCGGTGGAATCTAAAAAAGATCCACTTACAACTACTCGTAGTTTACGCATGAAAAAACTTCTTGAAATGGTTGATCGTTTTTCTGAAAGCGATAAACCACTTTTGATTTCCGGAGAAGAAGGTGTGGGCAAGGAGTTGGTGTTTAAAAGACTTCATGCCCAGTCTAAGGAGGAAGGCGCCACTGTTGAAACAGTTAACTGTGCAGATGGAATGCCCTCCTTCGATGGACTTGCTGCAAAAGCAGCCAAGGGTGCGCTTGTTGTTGAATCTTTTGATCTTCTAACTGAAGAAGAGCAAGAGCAGTTACTAAATCACATGATGAGTGATGAAGTTAAAGAACAAGGTGGACGCTGGGTTTTTGAAATTAAGAAAAACCTAGAAGAAATGCCGGCGTATTATGCACAAGCAGGTTTAAACGTGGTGGATGTGCCCCCGTTGAGAAATCGCAAAGAAGACTTAGATCTTCTTGTTGATTTCTTTATCCAGAAATTTAACATCGAAAAGAAAAAGAAAATTTCTGGACTTTCAAGAAGAGCTCTTCGTTCACTTGCGGCCTATGATTGGCCCGGAAACGTAAGAGAACTCGAAGTACTTATGGAAAGAAGTGTCGTTTTAAAATCTTCAGGGATTATCGATGTTTGCGATATTCCTGAGAAGTTTATTTCAAAGACACTTTCTGAAATTGAGTACGAAGATATTTTAAAAGGTGCCAACAAAAGATTGGCGCCACAGGGCACTATTGCACGTAAAGATGCATGTTACGATCATAAGCACGGGGAGGATTTCAAGATGAGCAACAATTCTTTTTTCAAAGGTCACATTGACCAAATGGCAGCAGGTCACAATTGTGACAGTAATTGTCAGCACGGAGAATCCTCCTACGATACCAAGGAGGGTGTAAGTTCTATGCAGAAAATTGAGGAGTTTTTGGATTTGCTTCAAGGGTCATTTAAGTGCACGGATGAGGGTGTGGATTTCAATTCGATCGTTGATCGTTTCGAAAACATTCTAATTCTTGCTGCTCTTGCGCGTACTGGTTGGAACAGAAACAGAGCGGCGGCTTTGCTTAAATTAAACCGCACAACTCTTGTAGAGAAACTCAAGAAAAAGCAGTTGGCTCAGCCCGGTGGTGTAACAACTACTGTGAGCCCAAATGCGCCTATTGGTTTTTAAGTTAGGTACAGTAAACATAAAACCGTAAAGAAGGTGTCTAGCTTAACTGCTAGGCACCTTTTTTATTTGAGTTGTTAAAAAGTCGTCGGAGACCTTTTTGACAATAGCCTTGAGTGTTTTATAACCGCAGCAATGTCATTTGAGGCCGAATTTTTAAAAACTGAAGCATTTCCCGGACTCAACTTTATTCAAGAGCTCGACAAGTTAAAAAGAATCCTTCGCCAGTCTGTTATTTACGATCAATCACGACGAGAAAATACAGCCGAACATAGCTGGCATCTCTCCACAGCAGTGCTTGCACTTTCAAGGCATTCCAATAGACCTTTCAACTTAGAGCGCGCATTGAAGATGGCACTCGTCCACGATGTAGTAGAAATCGATGCTGACGATACCTTTGTGTACGACACAGTTAAACTTGCAACAAAATACGAACGCGAGCAAAAGGCTGCTGTGCGCATTTTTGGTTTGTTGCCCCAGGATATTGGGAATGAGCTAAAAGAACTTTGGGAAGCTTACGAGTTACAAGACTGCCCCGAGTCGCAATTTGTGGCTTCTCTCGACAGACTCTTACCGATGATTGCAAATTTCAATTCGGAAGGACATTCCTGGAAAAAACATGGGATACGATCTCATCAAGTAATTGCACGAAATTGTGTAATCGAAAAAGGCTCAAAAACATTGTGGGCCTACGCTCAAAACTTAATTCAAGAATCAGTAAAACGTGGCTATCTTGTAGATTGATGTCAAAAAGGTAGCGGAGGCTTGTCGAAAAGGTCTCTGACGCCTTTTCGACAAGTATCTAGGTCCCTTTTAGTATTGACCCACTCTGGGCATTTTCTACAAGTGAGTTATGGCTTTAGCAAAATTGTATCAGTACGAAGTGTGTCCTTTTTGTTGGAAAGTGCGTGTGGCACTTGCTCTTAAAAAAGCTGATTACGAAAAAATCGAAGTTCATCCACTCAACAAAAAAGAAATTGCTTTCTCTGAATACAAAAAAGTTCCTGTTTACATAGATTCCAAGGGACAACAAGTTAACGATTCAAACGTTATCATGAAGCACATTGATAAAGAGTTTGGCACGGGTCCCAAACTCGCAGCAGATGAGGGTTCAGAAGCCGCTATTGCTCAACAGCACTGGCTTGAGTGGTCTGAGTCTTATGTAAAAGCTGTACCTCCTCTTATTTATGATAATTTCTCAAATGCGCTTAAAGCTTTTGATTACATCACCAAGTTGGGTAACTTCTCTGCGTTTCAAAAAATGAGCATCAAATATTCAGGTGCTTTTGTGATGAAGATGGTCGCTAAGAAATCTAAAGAACGCCAAAACATTCAAGATCCTGCTGAGCACATTCAAAAAAAGATGTCTGAATGGGTTGCTGCTCTCAATGGCAATGCGTTCAGAGGTGGAAATGCCCCAGATATTAGCGACGCCGCTGTCTTTGGAATCACACTCTCTATGCGTGGATTACCTGCGTATAGTTTGATGGCTAAAGATTCAGCTTTTTATGCTTGGATGAAAAAAATGTCTGAGCAAAGTGGAATTTCTCTAGACGCCTAGTTTGTATTTAGATGTAAAAATTCAGCTATGGGATAGTCGCCCATACTTTCTTCGTAGCGTCCGTCTATGAGGTAGAACTTTACATATTGTTCAAGCGCAAGATCTACAAGAACAACCGAATCAAGGCTGAGTTCGGGGTGGGCCTCAAGTCTATGCTTTAAATAACTTTTAACGCTGTTGCTTGTTGCAAAAAATTTCTTACCAGCTTCAATTCCGCTAAAATCTTCGGGCGCAATTTCGCTCCCTAAAAAAATCACTCCCGAAAGTTCAACTTCAGGTGCAATTTTGGGTCTGATTTCTAAAGTTTTTTTAATAACGGAACGAATAAGTTCTTTGGCATTTTCGTGGCGGGAGCTTTGTTTGATTTCTTTATAACTAAGTACGCGCCCTGTATTGGGGTCTCTTACTTCAACATCCATAGTTTTGCGCGATTGAGTATCGTAGAAAAATCCACCTTCAGGTTCAAAAGCAAGTTTGGGATTTCCGAGTCTAGAAAGCATCAACACATGTATGCCTTCAAATATTCTGTGGGAAAGTTCTTCCGAGCTGCTTTTATTTAGAAAATTTATCCAGCCTTCGTAATGTTTAGGTTTAAAAAGTGTGGATTCAAATTCTGATAAAACCACTAAGCAAATTTTATAAAGACCAGGGTAACTTTTAGCACGTTCAAGAATGCGTTCGTATTTGCTAGCAAGCGATGATTTTTTAAGAATTGAAAGACGTGCATTTTTGTTGAGCTTAATTGTGGTGTGGTCTGAAGGCTCGTGTTTATGGCTGCTCTTGGTATGAGCACTATAAATTTCACTTGCTGGGTGCTGAACTAAGCTTTGGCCGCAACTTTGCTTGGGAGGGTTATAGGCTTGAAGAGAGGAGCAAAATAAAAGGCAAAGACTCCAAAATCCAATAAAACGTAAGTAAGAGGCTATTTTTCTTTGTATTTGCACCGTTAGCTACCCGAAAAAGGGCTAAGGCCCCCGCTCAGCGACAAAGCTAGCGAAACTTTGCATTGATTTCTCCTTACATGTCCTTTATTTCTACTCCATGGGCCTACAGAATTCTGAATCCTCATTAAATTCAAGCATTGAACAGTATCTTTCCTTTGATGACGTTTTGCTCAAACCGGGCTTTTCGTCCGTTTTGCCCGGCGAGGTTGACCCTTCATCGCAGCTAGGGCCCTTTAATTTGAGTATTCCGCTTTTATCCGCGGCGATGGACACTGTTACAGAATACGAAATGGCTATCGCATTAAGTTTGCGAGGTGGTCTGGGTGTAATTCACAAAAATTTAAGTATCGAAGATCAAGCTCTTGAAGTTAAGAAGGTAAAAAACTTTCAGCATGCAATTATTCGCAATCCTCTAACAGTACGACCTGAAGATAATTTAGATGACGTAAAGATAATCGTACAACGAACACAAATTTCTGGTTTTCCTGTCGTAGAAGCAAATGGAAAACTTGTAGGTATATTAACTGAAAGAGATTTTCGTTACGCTCCTGCAAAATTTAAAAAAGTTAAAGATGTCATGACCTCAAAAGTTTTTTCTATTCCCGAAGGCAGCACGAAAGCAGAGTCTTTAGAGTTCTTTCGAAAATATAAAGTAGAAAAACTTCCCCTCGTAGATAAAAAAGGAATTCTTACTGGATTAATCACCTCTAAAGATTGGAGAAAAACCGAAAGCTTTCCTCAAGCCCAACGCGATTCTTTAGGTTCACTGCGAGTGGCCGCAGCGATTGGTGCTGGCGAAGAAGGTATAGCTCGCGCAAAAGCATTGATTGAAGCAGGAGCAGATTGCATTGTTTTAGATTCAGCTCACGGACACAGTGAAGGAATTATTGAAACTCTCAAAAAAATAAAAAAACTTGGCGATGCTGCATTTGTTGCGGGCAACGTGGGCACAGCAGAAGGCGCCGAAGCTCTTATTAAAGCGGGTGCAGATATTGTAAAAATTGGTATAGGACCTGGTTCCATTTGCACGACACGTATTGTGAGTGGAGTGGGGGTTCCTCAATTCTCTGCTGTATATGATGTGTGCTCTAAACTTAGAAAAAAATATCCCAAAGTAGGCTTTGTTGCCGATGGTGGTATTCGTTACTCAGGAGATATGGTGAAAGCCTTAGCGGCTGGAGCACATGCGGTGATGATGGGCTCTCTTTTGGCAGGAACATCAGAAAGTCCAGGAGAGCAGATACTTTTCCGTGGCAGAGCTTACAAAAAATATCGTGGTATGGGTTCGCTTCCTGCAATGAAAAAAGGATCTAAAGATCGTTATGGTCAAGCTGGAGTTGAAGCATCAAAACTTGTGCCCGAAGGTGTTGAGGCTCGTGTAGCTTTTAAGGGCAGTGTTAACGATGTGATTTACCAACTCCTTGGTGGCTTACGCTCAGGTATGGGTTACGTAGGAGCCAAGGATTTGAACGAACTAGTTTCCAAAGCGCGCTTTGTGCGCATTACATCTAATGGTTTGCGAGAAAGTCATGTACACGATGTACAAATTACAGCAGAAGCCCCGAATTATAGCTTTGAAGGAGATGGAACGTGATAGGAATTGTTGATTTTGGTTCTCAGTATACGCGCTTAATTTTAAAGTCGCTTCGCTCATTGGGGGTAAACGCAAAACTCTACCCAGCCAGTGTGAGTGCAGAATTGCTTAGCGCCGAGAATTTGCAAGGTATTGTCTTTTCCGGATCTCCTGCCAGCGTTGGAGAAATTGGATTAGACGAACATATCTTTGATATTAAACTTCCAAAGCTAGCGATTTGTTTTGGGTATCAAATGGTAGCAAAAAAATACGGGGGTAAAGTAGAAGAGCAAAGTTCTCGTGAATACGGAAGATCTGTTGTTATCCGTAGCCAAGAAAGTTTTAAGGATTCATTGCTCGAGGGAATTCCTGCAGAAAGCATTGTTTGGATGAGTCATGGAGACTCTGTGACAGCACTTCCTACAGGGGCGGTTTCACTTTTAACTTCAGATAACAAACTAGCGGCTTTTGTAATTCCTGAAATGTCTCTATGGGCTTTGCAATTTCACCCTGAAGTGGCGCACTCTGAGCAAGGCGAAAGAATTTTTGAAAACTTTTTGTTTAAAATTTGTAAGCTCGAGAAAAAAATAGAAGAGGATCTTTTCAAGGATTTATTCGCAAAGCTCGAGAAAGATCTCAAGGATGTTCCCGAAGTGACTTGTGCGGTTTCGGGTGGGGTTGATTCTACAGTTTTAGCTGTATTGCTTTCAAAATTTACCAAAGTAAAAGCCCTCTTTGTAGATCATGGTTTTCTTAGGGCCTACGACGAAAGTGATTTGGCGAGTATTGTAAAAAAATATCCCAACATCGATTTCAAGGTTCTTAACGAGCGTGAGTTATTTTGGAGTCAGCTTCGCGGAGTTTCTGATCCTGAAGAAAAAAGAAAAATTATTGGAAAGCTTTTCATAGATGTCTTTGAAAAGCACATGCCTAAGGACGAATTCTTGTTAGCTCAGGGAACAATTTATTCTGATGTTATTGAAAGTGCGGATAATCCTCTTGCGCCGGCTCAAAAAATTAAAAGTCATCACAATGTAGGGGGCTTGCCTCCAGGATTAAAAATGAAGCTTTTAGAACCCTTGCGCGATTTGTTTAAAGACGAAGTGCGAGTACTAGGAAAAGCCTTGGGAATAGATGCAGAGTTTTTGGATCGTCATCCGTTCCCTGGACCAGGTCTTGCTATCCGTATGCTTGGACCCTTGGACGAAAAGTGGATAGAGGTGCTTAAAAAAGCCGATGCAATTTTTGTAGAAGAAATGCATCGTCGGGGTCTGTATAAACAAGTTTGGCAAGCGGGTGCTATTTTACTTCCAGTGCAAACTGTAGGAGTTATGGGTGACGGCCGCACTTATGAACGTGTATTGGCTCTGCGAGCTGTGAGTTCGCGTGAGGCTATGACAGCCGAAGCTACTGAGCTTCCTTGGAAAGATCTTAAAGAGATTGCATCACGTATTGTAAACGAAGTACGCGGTATCACTCGAGTGGTCTTTGATTTAACTTCTAAGCCACCAGCAACCATTGAGTGGGAATAGGCTAGGAGCCAATCCTCTATGTCGAGCATGAATGTACAAGCTATTAAGACATGCATCTTTGATTCCTCTATGAATTTAGAGGATTTTGTATGGAAGCACATTGGGGAACAGCTCAAAGAAAATACTGTTGTGGCTCTTACCTCTAAAGTTGTTTCAATTGCCGAAAAGAGAATTGTTTCCAAAGACAGCATTTCAAAAAAAGATCTTATTCGCCGTGAAGCCGATCATTATATTTGCGAAACCATGCACGATGTTTCGCTTACGGTGAAACACGGCATTTTAATCGCCTCTGCCGGAATTGATGAGTCAAACTCTCAAGAGGGAGCCTATATTTTGTTTCCAGAAGATCCTTATGCTTCGGCTCATAAGCTCTATAAATTTTTAAAAGAAAAATCCAAGCTCAAGAATATCGGGGTTATTATTACGGATTCACACACCACTCCTTTGCGTAAAGGTGTGACAGGGGTGGCATTAGCTCACTGGGGCTTTCATCCTATCGAAAACCTTGTCGGCACCGAGGATTTGTTTAAAAAGTGCTTGCGCATGACCTCGGTAAATATTCTAGATGCGCTCGCAGTTGCCGCAGTATTGGTTATGGGCGAATCGGCTGAGGCCCAGCCCTTGGCATTGCTACGGTATCCAAAAATTCAATTTACGGATCACGACACAGCACATGAAATAAAAATTCCTCTAGAAGAGGATTTATATGGCCCCCTCATGCTTAAGAAATAGCTGGCGTTTAAATGCCTCAAGTCAGTTGAATGTGATAGCGCCCGTAAATCAAATCTTGTCATTTAGATCATTAAAGGGGGCTTGTTTCTTCTCTGTGGGAAATCTTGGGTAATATTTCTGTTGGATTTAGCTGTATAAACAAAATCAAAGCGCAATACACTTCGCTATGGCTTGCTGTTTTCTAAGAAAAGCAAGGATGGGGCAATGGCCCTAGCAGATAAGCAGAGTCATTTAGATCAATAGGGAGTGAATTAAGTGCAAAGCACTTAAGAGAGGGGGCTATGCCCCCTTGATGATCTAAGTGGCTCTGCTTATCTGCTGGGGCGCGTATGCCGAGCCTTGTTTTCGTTGCAACTTTTTAGTCACTTAACGTAGTCAAAAAGATGTAGACGCCCTATATTCTGCTCTATGGATTTTGCATTTAGCCCCCTCGACAGACGTTACCGTGAATTAATACCAGGTGTTCTTTCTGAAGAAGCCTCTTTTAGTTTTCAGGTACAAGTGGAATCCGAATGGTTAAAAGTTTTACGCGATGAGGGAATTTGTCCTGATTTTGAAGACAGAGTTTTAGATTCAACTCTTTTAGATGTGTCTTTTGCTCGCGTTGAAGAAATTGAAAAACGCACTCAGCATTCAACACGCGCTCTTGTTGAGGCAGTTGCAGAAGATATTGCTAAATCGGGTAGAGCGGATGTGGCTAAGTGGGTTCACGTGGGGTTGACTTCGTTTGATGTGGTGGATACCGCTAGTCGATTGCGATTAAAGTCTTACATGACAAAAGAATGGGCTCCACTCATGAACAAAGCCATGGGTCAGTTAAAAGATATGGCTCAAACTTACGGAAGCACTCTTCAGACTGGTAGAACTCATGGTCAATGGGCTGTGCCTACTTACTTTGGTCTTTCACTAGCAGAAGCTTGGTCTAGATTATCTGATATCAATGTGCGTATTCAGCACGATGTTGCCGATTTACGCGGTCAAAGTTCGGGCGCGATTGGTGGTTATCATGCGAGCGCTCTCTTGGGTAAAAACCCTTTAGAATTAGAGATTAAATTCTTAGAAAAATTGGGTCTTCGTCCTCATTACGGATCTACGCAAATTCTTCCGCCTGAAGACATCGCAAGTCTAGCGCACGATGTGTTCTTAGCGTGTTCTGTTTATACTAAAGTTGCCAATGACTGGAGACACTTGGCTCGCAGTGAAATTGCCGAAGTTTACGAAAGCATGAAGGAAGGCCAAGTTGGATCTTCAACAATGCCGCAAAAGAAAAATCCTTGGAACATGGAGCACATTTGCAGTTTGTATAAAGTGCTCAAGTCTAAACTGACGCTCATTCAAGAAGACTTAATCACTGAACACCAGCGCGATTTAACAAACTCAGCTTCGGGTCGTTTTTATTTTGAGTTTTTTGCAGTGGCGCATTTATTGGTGTCTCGTTTTATGTCTGTAGCTACAAGCTTAAAAGTTGACTTAGACAACATGAAGAAAAACTTTGATAAAGCAGGCTTCTCTATTTTTGCCGAAGCAATATATGTTGAGCTTACTAAGAATGGCGTTGCAGATGCGCATGACAAAGTAAGACAAGCATCGCGTAAGGCTGAGAGCAGTGGCAAAGACTTGTTTGAGATATTAAAAGAAGAAAAACTTGTGGACGCAAAACTCACTTGTGAAGAACTTATGAATAAAGTTCTTAGCGGCAGTAAGCTAAAGCTGGAGAAAATACTTCTCTAAATGCAATTTGAAGACCTCGCACAACATCTTTTAGAGCGAACTCACTTAGTTGCAGTTTTTTATCATGAGGGGCTTAGGCTTAGGCCTAATTATTTAATTTATACCTTGGGACAAGACTTAAACGCCGAGCAAAAAGCTTTGTTAAAGCATCATGAAATTCCGTGGGCAGAATATCAGGGCTGCAGTGCTATACAGGCCGTGGTTGCCTACTTAAAGAGTGTCCATGGTGGGCTTTATTGTCCCTCTTTGGATGCGGAGTGGCTGCAAGATGGGTCCAAACAATGCGTATTTTTATTAGATCCGCATTTGATAGCTGATTTTGAAAAATCACTATCAAAAAAGCGCAGAGGTGTCTTAATTCGACGCCCCCTGTTAGCTAGCTTCAATTTTGAGAAAGCTTTAAACTTAGAGGACTTATGATTAGGCCGATTTTGGTAACGGGTGCAACGGGCTTTTTAGGGAGCCATGTGGTTACAGAGTTGTATAAAGCGGGGCTGGGCACGCGAGTGCATTTGATGGTGCGTTCTAATCCCAAAGAAGATTCTCTTTTGGGAATGCGTTTTAGAGATGCTGGATTAAATTTAGAAGATATCAAGCCACGTTTGCATTATGCAGATTTAAAAGATCAGGCCAAATTTAATTCTGTTTTGGCTACACTTAAAAATATAAGCACCGAGTGGATTGTTATACATTTGGCCGCCGTTATTAATCCTCAAGGTGATGAGCAAGCCCAAGAGCAAGTAAACTTTGAACGCACACAAGAATTGATTGAGTGGACAAATCAAAATGGCAAACGATTTATTTATACAAGTTCGATTGTTGCTTTTGGTGGCAGCCCTGATGAAGAAGTGCGTAGCGAAGCGGATTACCCCAATTATCATTGGCTCAATAGTTTGGATGGTTACAGCCGTTCTAAACGCAAAGCCCATGATAAAGTTTTAGAAAAATCTAAAGTATCCACTGTTATTCTTTGCCCTGGAATTATTCATGGAGCTTATGAGCATTTAAAATCTTCGCGTGCTCACTTAGAAATTATCCTCAAAGGAAAACTTCGTTGGGTGCCTGGAGGCGTGGGAGCTTTTGCTTCGCTTAAATATATTGGCGAACAAGTTTTACTGGCAGCCATTGATGCGCGCTATGAAAAAGGAATTCACGTACGCTTGCTCAATGATATTTGTCTCAAATACGTAGATTATTTTCAGATGTACAGAGATGCTGCAGGAAAAGAAAAAATTACACTTCATAGTGTACCCACCTTCTTTTTGTATTTCTTTGTTGCTGCTTATGGACTTTTGCGAATCTTTGGAAAAAAATCTGCGCTTTTGGGTAAAACAATTCAAGCTTTGTTGAATTACGATTTTAAAACCGAACGAACTTCAGTTGAAGGTCGCAACATTCTTAGGCACGCAATTACAGACAGCTTTCAAAAAAGAGGTTAGCGCTTAGCTTTTAGGGCTTGAAACTCTTTTTCAAATGTTTCAGTTTCTAGTTTATCTAAATATCGCATAACGAAGGCATATTTTTGATTTTCAGTCATATTGTTAGGCACTGCTATTGAACTTTTATTATCAATATAATCACCGTAGGCTTTTAAACGAACTTGGATGGCTCTAAGTTCCGCTTCTCTTCTGATTGAGAGTTCGGCAATGTATTCGGGAGTAATCTCACGCTCGCCGCTACTAGGATATAAAACCAAACTAGAGCTTGTAGCGTAAGTTTTTGCTCTAGCTTCGATTCGATATTTTGCCATTAAGAGATCTTCATTTTGCTTGTCTGCAAAGAATGCTTTTTCGTTTGCGCTTCTACGTAGAGCAAGATCTTTCATGGCTTGGTCAAAACTTTTAAAACTTTGTCCGCTTATAATAGCACTGTAGCCATCGTTCCATTCTTTGTCCCACTTAGCTTTGACTTGAAGGTAGCGAGCCTCGGCTGCAATTTTAGCCTTTTCTTGTGCCTCGTGTTCTGCCATCCGTTCTGCGCGCACTGATTCTGCGAGTTTCTTATTTTCTGTTTCCTTTTTTAGACGCAATTTCTTTTGTTCTGGGCTTTCATCTAAGCTGGGATATTTGTGTTTATAACTAAGAGCTAAACTTGGATCTAGCTGAGGAAGTGCGGGTGCTTGAAGATTGGGGTCATTCACAACAGCTGCATAAGCTTTACCCCAACTTTCATTGTCGTGGCCAAGCAGATTTGCTTGAACAATACGCTGTCGTTTTTCTTCGCCTTTTATAGCCTGTCGCTGGCTAGCTCGTCTTAGATCTTCCTGAGCAGAATTTTTACAAAAAGTTATTTCTGCTCCTAATTCACTTTGAATTCTGCGGTTGTTAGCCTCAGATAGAGGTAAGTTACTTTCGGCTATGTTTTTAAGTCGTGTCCAGAGTCTTCCAAAGCTTTCTCTGCAAGATTGCAAAAACTCTCCCGTATTAAATCTTTGAAAAGGTTCTAGTTCAAAATGGGTCTCATTAGCTTTTAAAAGTAAAAGTTTTTCATCTTGGCGCGCTGTCTCTAGTGCTTTTTTAAGTTCAGCGACTTTTTCTTCGCATTGTTTTTTAGGATCAACTTGATTCATTATTTTTTTTACAATTCCAACTTTAGGAAACACAAAATGATGAGTTACTACATCAAGAGTATTTTTTTCGTCTGTCGATACTGCTGAAAGACCTACAAGACTTACGCTCAAGTCCGAAAGGGGGTCGTTACAATTCGAGAGCACTTGCGCTCGTGTGGGATCAATAAATTCTACTTTGGCTTTGGCGCTTTGTTCCTTGAAGCGGCTCATGATTGCTTTTTCAAGATCTACATCGCGCGATTTTTTAGCTTCATATTTTTTATATGCTTGGTAATAAAAAAAACTTAGGAGTGGAGAAGATAAACTTGCTATTTCGCGTGGATTTTCTGAAACACTTTTGCCTTGAACTTCATATGCGCGAAATAGTTCTTCTGGTTTTATAATGCCACTGAGTAAAAGTTTTGAGGCGGCTTCTTGTCTCAGATCCTTGGGGGGCATCATGTTGTAGGGGTCGCTGATAATGTGAAATTTTTCTGAGGGGGCAGCTAAATTACCAAAGCCCATCAAATATTTTTGCTCAAATTCATTGGAGGGAGTTTGCAGTGCTCTATCGAGTAGTTTTACGTTTCCAGTGCTTTGCTGAGCTAGGACAAGCCCCATGAGCTCTTCATATGTTTTGGGGGCTTCGTTTGCGAAGCTAGAATAACTTAGAAGACTCAGGAGCAAAAAGTTCTTGGAACCCAGCTGCAAAACTTTGTGCATCCATTAATTATAAAGGGTGGTAGGGGTTAAAAATTCAATAAAATTAACAACTTGCGCCCGTTTTTAGTCTTATCTTTAGGCAGCTGAACAGAAGTTCAGCAATTAAACTAAGCCATTAGGACTTCTTTTGTTTGTTAAGAGCCGCTTGAATTTTTGCGCCTAAAGCACCCATAGAATGGGAGGCTTCTTGAGCGGCAACTTTAGCTGCGTATTCTTTGATATCTTCGCTCTCGCTCATGCTAGCAGCTTCTTCCACTGCATCTTTAAGCGATAAAGAAATACGTTTACTTTGTGGATTTACATCCTTCACCATAACCGCAACTTCTTGGCCAACTTTAACAACCTCATCGGCTTTGTTGATGCGTTTTGTGCTGCTCATTGCAGAGAGCGGAATGAGTCCTTCAAGACCGGGTTTGAGTTCAACAAAGGCTCCAAAATCCATAAGTCGTGTAACTTTACCTGAAACAACTCTACCCGTTTGTATTTCTGAAGGCATGTTTAACCAAGGATCATTCTCGGCTTGTTTAAGTGTGAGTGAAATCTTTAAACGTTTTCCGTCTTGTTCAATGCGAATGATAGTGGCAGATACAACATCGCCCACTTTTACTGCATCAGCTGCGTTGTTAACGCGGCCCCAGCTCAATTCAGAAACGTGCACTAAGCCTTCAAGTCCTGGGCTGATTTCTACAAAGGCTCCAAAGCTTTCAACACGTTTTACAGTGCCTTTAACTTTATCGCCTACTTTTCTTTGATCTTTAAAGCTTTCATTCGCAAGGCCTTGGCCTTCATCTAAAACTTTTCTGCGAGAAACAACTATGTTGCGGCCACCTTCTGTATATTGAGTCACTTTGAACTCAAAACGTTTCCCTATATACTCCTCTGGTTTTTCAATGCGCTTCACGTCCATTTGGCTAATAGGGCAAAAAGCATTTTTTCCATGAATGGTAACATCGAAGCCACCCTTGTTAACTTTTTCTACTTTTCCTTGAACAGTAAGGTTGTTTGCGTGAGCTTCGGAAATATCGTCTGAAAGACTTTGAGTTGAGCGAGCGGGAGAAAGGTGAACCATTCCGCTTTTAATTTGTGTCACAAAAAGTTCAATCACATCGCCACTTTTAACAGTGGGTTTGCCGTTTTCATCTTGAAGCAAGTTGCTTGGAACAAAACCATCAAAGCGTGTGCCGGTGGCTACAATAATGTTTTCTTTACCCACGGATAAAACTTCGGCTTTGATTTTTTCTCCGATCGATAATTTCTTTTCGGCTTTTCCAAAAGATTCTTGGAGCAATTGCTCAAAATCGGAATTTGTTTCTACGTCTTCTAGGTCACTGCTTTGTTTCTTATTGAATGTCATAATCTATAATTTAGGCGCTTTTACGGAGCGGCGATTTAGAAAGTTAGCTAAGAAGTGGCTGGGGTGCAATCGGTGTTTTGTGAAGAATGCAAAATCCTTAACCATGCTTGGGGTCAAATGACGCTGATTTTACAGCGTTTTTTAAGCTTTGATCCATAGAGGGTGTTGAAATAGCCTCTAAAGACTTAGTGCAAATATGTCGAAAATTACTCATAAGCAGGCGATGATGCAAATTTGGATTTTAGCGCTATTTACTCTTACTGCTCCGCTTTTTGCGGCGGACCTAAAATGCAAAAAATCGCTGGCTCAAGAAAATCCTGACCTTTTTTACGGCCTTCAAGATCAAATTTTAGATTTAGAATCTAGACATGAACATTTGATTGCCCGTCTTTATAATTTTCAAGATGATAAAAGTTCTATAAGGCCTTTTGCTCCCAGAGAAAGTATTCGCTTTCACTATTTAAAAAAGTATGGAGAAAAATGGCTCGATAAAGGCAATGCGTTGCTCGCTGAACTTGCCTCGAAAAAAACAAAACGCAATCAACTCAGCTCTGATGATAGGGAGCTTGCAGATGCTACTTTGCTTTACACTGTGTTGGAGTGGAGTTTTGAAAAAGCAGATGTAGCAGATGAGAAAAAGCGAATAGAACGTTTGGAATACCAAAGAGAAATTGTAGATGTTGAACAGCAAATAGAAGCTTTGCGTGCAGAAGCCGGCCTTGTGAGTTACGAGGGCATGCGTTTATATGCAGATGAGGATTACGCAAAGTTTGATTCTGAATTAAACTTTGCCTTACAAATGCGCCGCGACGCTAATGCGCGGATGCAAGAGATAAATACATTGGTTACAGCTTTGGGTCAGGCTGAAGTTTATGCTTGGACTCGTTTACAATTAAATACTTTTGCCCCGGACATAAATGATTTTTGGCGTGGGCTGGGTTACACTGAAATTCCTTACGAATAAAATTGTAGGAACTTTATGAAAAATATAATTGTGAATTTTTTGGGTCTTTCTCTTGTTAGCGCTTTGTGGTCTGCCGTACCCGCTATCGACACTAAACCTTACTTTGATTTGCGTGCTCGTTTGTCTACTCAGCATTGTTCACCCGAGCCTTACCGCGCAGTTTACTCGGAAAAGGGACAAAGGGTTTCTGACAGGCTTATTTTGGACATTGTTTGTCCTGATAAAATTTCTCTCACGCTGAATGATTCCTCTCAGTTTATGTTTGTTACCAATAGCAATGAGGCGTGGGTATTGCACAAAACTAAAAATGGCGAAGTAACTCCAGAGACTCTAGTGGAATATTACTCTAACCCAAGCACTCATTGGCCTTCGCTTTGGATGACTTTCTTTCAAAAATTAGCACCGAGTGAAAGAAGTGCTACAGAAATTGATAATGCTAAAGAATTTTTAGAGGCATATCTTTTGATGACTGAGGGGGATTCTAAGCAGTTAAGTATATCCCTAAAGTCTAAGGCAGATCATTTGCCTAACGTAGATTTGCGTTACAAAGATAAAGAACCCGTACCTTATTCAATAGAATTCACCATGCTTAAAAATTCAAAGAGAGTTTTAGAGCGTAAAAGTCTGGCCAAGCTTGAAGGCTTAAGTGCGCGACATTTTATTCCAGATACTCGCAAATCCAACAAGATTTACAGACACTAAACTTATTCAGGAAGGATGTAATACTTTTCTGCAAGTTTAAGAGTGGGATGTAATTTCTGTGCATCTAAGTAAGCATCACGTTGAAATTCTGTGAGCTGTGTTTGACTTTTAATGCGAGCTTCCATTTCTTTTAAGCCATGTACTTCAATGAGTTTGAGTACATAGTTAAGAGCTAATTCTCTACGAATGTTCTCATTGGGGATAAAAAATGTTTTTCCGTCATCCTGTTTTGCATTAATCGCAGAGAACGCATTTGATTCATCTTCAAGAATGGGATCTTTCACTCCCTTTTTGAAAATTATAAATTTATCAAGAGCAGAAATTTCTGGATTAGATAATTCTTCCACTTGGAGTTCATAGCTACCGTCTTTGACAACAACCTTATATTTTTTGCTCATAAGCTGTATTTGCTTAGAAACTTTTGTGCCTGCAGATCCGCCTTCTGCAGCATGGCCTTCGGGTACATCGCTAGCGTGCAGTAAGGAGAGAGTGAAAAAAGTAGAAATTAATTTTTGTAGACTTTTAGGTGACATAGCAAATCCTCCTGCTTGACGTGGACAATATGTTCGTGTGCCTTCGTAACTTGAACCCGAGCAAACAGAGCCACGTTGTTTAAAGTCCGAACTCCACCCGTTGGGTGTGTAAATCTCTGCATGACCAGCGCTTCCGCGGCTGCTGCCACAAGCTATGCCTCGTCTTTTACAAATGTTCACACAACCAGGATAAACAGAACCTCCAGTTTGTGTCCAAGTAACGCGTGTGCCTGAGCTAGTTGAAGGCCAGTTTCTTTGAAAGGTATTTAAATTATATTGGCAAGCTGCACCTGGGTGAGAGCTCTTTTGCCCACCAAATAGTTTTCCTAGAGTTAAGCGAGTTCCTTTGGCGCACAATCCTTTTGATTTGGTACCCATTGAGCTGGTGTAAGCAAGGGCAGCCGGCCAGTTGAGTCCCGGAATGTTTTTTCCACCGATTGCTCCACCAGCGCCAGCGAAGAGTCCGCCAAAGAGGCCGCATTTTTCTGCATTGCCGTGATCGGCTCCTCCTTCCCGACATTCAGGTGAAAGTGGCCCTCTCTTTGGGAGTGATCCCATTTGAGCACTACAGGCAGCAAAGAGAAGAGTTAAAGCAACGAGGACATTTAATCGACTAGACCTCATAGCTTTATCTTAAATTAATATAGAAAGTAATAGGTTAAGACTTTGTGAAATTCGTGTTAAGAGAGCAGAAAAATTGACGTTTTTTGAACATGAGTTCTTCAGTGCATCTTTCATAGCTAGTTACAGCTAAATCCGTGAAAACATTCCGCTATTGACGCGCTGCGTTCTCGCTGCTATATCCTTCCCTATGCTTAGACGTTTTTCTCTACTCTTTACTCTTGGTTTTGTTTTTTCTGCAACTAGCCTTCAAGCTTCGCCAATCATTCTAAAAGAACTCGAAAAAGATAAAATCGAATTGGATCCATCAGCTATTTACAACGAAATGAATCCGCTAAGACGTGCTATTCGTCCTAATCTTAACGAAAAAGCTTTACAGTACGAATACCATGCTTGGTCAGAAGTAGACGCAAAAAACATGTATCCGATTTATAGATGGGAATTCAAATTGCAAAACGGCACTAAAGAAGTTTACGAACTTGCAAAATATTGGGTAGCAACACCTAAAGAAGCGGATTTTTTTAAAGAGCTTAGTGAGAAAGAAAAAGACTCTTTGTATTTGGACATGGAGACAGGAGTAGTTTTGGGTGCTCTAAGCAAAACAACTTTAGCGGTTGAGCCTCAAACAGATTCTGAGAGATATCTCATCATTTCTAAGCGTCCTCTGACAAAAGTTCTTGATCAAGTTAAACCTATTCCAAGTTTAAAGATTCCTACTCAAGAGCAAGTCGTTCCTGCACCCGTGACTCCTCCTGCTCCTTCAAGGGAGACTGAGGTAGAGCAAGTTACTTATGCAGAGCCAGTTCCTGGAAAAAAAGGTTTCGTTTACAGTAAAAAATTAGATGCTAATGGCAAAAAACAATTGATCGACGTTCGCGGTATCGACGCCGGTAAAAAGGCGAAAGATCCCTACACAGATGAGATCTTTCTTGTTCCTTAATTTTTGTACTTTAAATTAGTTACGCCATTCAAAATTGATCGTGTTTTTAAACTCTTTGTTAGAGCGCACAATCCAATTCGCAGAAATGCGTTTGTAGTTGTGGTTTAACATCATGTATTCCACAATTCTTTCTTGAAGCTCTTTGTCGTTCACTTCAATTTTTTGAATGTTGTCTGGATCAGCATCCACTAATGCCGCTAACATTTGAAAGTTCTTTTCTTTATCGTAGCAGCTAGGTTCGTCGCAAGTTGCAGCGTTGCCTTTTGCGTCCATCAACATCAAAGTTGCACGTGTACCGTCTTTGTGAGAATTGTGACCAAAGGTGGTGGCTTTTTTCGCCGTACCACCGTTTTGGTTAATGACCGCTACTCCCATAGCAAGGCCCTTACTTTTTAATGTATCGGCTGCTTTAAGAATATTTCCTACAACATGTGGGCGAGCAAATTGAAGATCGCTTTGCACATGTGAGTAGTAACCTGCTTTGTTGCGATCTTCGAACTTTACAGGAGGAAGTTGGGTATTGATGCTTTCGCCTACGGGGTATTTCTTTTCAATAGCGGCATCGCGAGCTTCTTTAGCTTTTTGTTCGGCAAGGGCTTTTTCTAAACCGGGTGGGCGTTCAGAAATTTTATGAATAACAGGTTCTTTTTTAACAGCAGATTTGCTGGCTTGAGTACTTGGCACTCCAAACTTAGGCGATGCAAAAAAGCTCTTTCCTAAACCTGCACAAGTGCTGGCTTGTAGGCCAGGAGCTTGAGCTTCGTAAGCAGGTTTTAAGTTTTGAAAAATGTTTTTGCCATTTATTCTAGAGGAGTTTTTAAGAAGAGTGCTTGCTTCTGCAAAACTAGAGAGACTTTGTTTTTTCTCAATCGCATTTTTAAAAATATTCTCTGCAGATAAACCTGCGTTCTTCACATAGTTTAGAACATTCGGATCATTTACAAGATTGGGATTGCGAAGTTTAAGCTGCTCAAGAGCTGCGGCTTCGAAAATTTCTTTCATTTGGTTGGCATCTGCATTGCTACCAAATACAGATTCAGCGGCTGCATTGTTCCAGGCCATGAAAGTATCCACTACATACCAACTTTGAGTACTGTATTGCGTGTCTTTGTGAGAAGGAACACACGCAAAAAGATCGGCTACACGTTGTGCGAGTTTAACAACTGCATCGCGCTTTTGTTCTTGTTGACCTTGGCTAGGACCCTCGGGTGCAGGCAAAACTTCTCTGCTCGGTGCAGGTGTTGATGGAGAAGTGGGAGGTGTAGGAGTCGTGTGAGTTTTTGGAGCGGGTTTAGCAACCACGGGCGGTACTACAGGAGAGCTTGGAATAGGAGGAGGGGGAATTCTATCTTGCTGTCCATTATTCACTGGAGCGGGTGGAGGAGGCGGTGGCTGGGGCGCTGGAATTGTGGGCTTAACCGGAGGTGCTTTGATCGAAGGAGGTGGTGGCGTACTAGGTGGAGGGGCGGCGGGAGGCTCTTTAGTGATTTCTAGAGTTTCAGCAACTTCTCTTTTTGCGGCTTCATAGGCTTGTGAATTTATAGCCTCTAAATTGTTCAAATAAGATAATAAGAGTAAAAAACTCAAAATTCTGTAAAAAGAAAAGTTCATACCATTATTGTAGGCAATTAATGCGTTCGGTTTAGAAAGAAAACAGCATGAAATGACTCAAGAATTGTCTAAAAGTTGCACAGGTGTATTAAACATACTGAGGCGTTAACAGTGCCCATGAAAACTTTTGCTATTGGCATGCACTCGGTGCTAATTTCATGCGCATGGCTAAGCATGAACTTGCAGAACTTAATCCCGCGCCTTTATGGAACTATTTTTACGAAATTTGCCAAGTTCCTAGGCCTTCT
>CAZIFW010000022.1:0-37432 GCA_964538275.1 uncultured Bacteriovoracaceae bacterium | reverse complement strand
TTGGCAGAAAAATATCCCACACAATCTAAGCTCTTTACTGTGGGGCAATCTGTACGTGGAAAAAATCTTTATTTTTTAAAGATATCTAAAAATGCGAGCCAGGATTTACGTTTACCTGAATTTAAATATATTTCGAGTATGCACGGTGATGAAATTACCGGCCGCGAGTTGACTCTGAGTTTGGCAGAAGAAATGCTTTCTAAATATGGTAATGATTCAGAAATAACTGAACTTATCGACAGCACTGAGATCTACATCATGCCTTCTATGAATCCTGATGGAAGTGAGTCTCGTACGCGTTGGAATGCTAATTTTAGTGATCTCAATCGCGACTTCCCAGATTTTACTTCAGACAACAACAACACGTTAGAGGGAAGGCAAATTGAAACAAAAGCTATCATGAAGTTCCAAAACGAAAGAAATTTTGCGTTGTCAGCAAATTTTCACGGTGGATCCGAAGTTGTAAATTATCCCTGGGATACAAGTGAAGCGCCACATCCTTTGGATTCACTTATTCAAACTTTAAGTTTGAGTTATTCTAAACTTGTTCCATCTATGTTTAACTCAAGCGAGTTTCCGCAAGGAATAGTTAATGGTTTTGCTTGGTATGAAGTAAACGGTGGTATGCAGGACTGGAGCGAGCATTGGCACAATGACTTGCAGGTTACGGTGGAACTTTCAAATGCTAAGTGGCCTTCTTACAGTGAGATTCCTCGTTTTTATCAAGAAAACAAACCTGCAATGATTCAGTTTATTAAGAATGTGCATCAAGGTGCAGGGTTTTATTTTAATGATTCAACAGAGACAGGATCCGTGAGCGTTCAGCGCGCAGGCAGAGAAATTGGAAATTATAAATTTAAAAATGGTGAATTCTATAGAGTGTTGGAGCCAGGTCTTTACGAATTTGTAGTCAAAGCGCGCAACAACCGCACCTTACAATTTAGTCACACAGTATTGGCAGACACTGTTATAAGCGGCGGAAACTATAAAGAGTTAAATTAGAATCCCAGTTTATGGATGCCAGTCATCCTGAGAGCTTATCTTTAGAGAAGCTCTCGAAATCTACTGATCTAGGAAGTTGGCTCGATAAGTGCTTTTGTAAATCAATATTCGTAATGAATAACTTCGTTCTTAAGCCTATTAACTTTCACCTTAAGTTCGCTAGACGTTGCATCGTTTGCAATTTCTGCCTGAAGTCTATCTAAGTGAGTGATGAGTATGCGATGAAATTCTTCCTTCATGTAGGCGTGAGCCCCTCTGATAGCAACCGAGGTCAGGATAAACTCGTAAACATTGAGGGGGTTTAAGAAGGCGACGGGGTTGAAGGAGTACAAAAGTGAAGGTTGCCAGTTCTTTAGGATCTCCACATAGTGTTCAAGAATAAACGCTTTGTGCGAATATTTTTGCGAATCAGAACTTGGACTCCGACTATTTTTATTCGAGATATGATGTGCACCAACAGCCACAAAAGAAAGCATTAGAGGCGCTATTGGCGAGCTTCTAATCTCTGGGATGTGCACTTTTTTTGAAAGAAGATTGTTGGTCTCTTCAGGGTTGAGCTTTTCCTTAGCTATTTGCTTTTTACTGTAACTGCCCCAGACAAGCGTTTGGCCCACGTCGTGATGAAAGTTGCTAACAGTTGATACGGAAGGGGGACTCGCCCAAAAACTAAAACTTCTGGGGAGCATCGGTGTGGAACTAAAGCCCGCCGCTCCTAGCACAAAAGAAAATAACGGAATCAAAAATACAGTGCCTACAAGGCCCGCAGATTGGAGTGGATGAGTAATAAAATAAGGAGTTTTTCTTACTGTCTTTCTACATAAGAAAAGCGCTCCAAGTATTGATAGGTTTAGAATAGGAACAGCGGTACTTATTTCCAGTAAGAGCCTAAATTTGCGAAGCTCTTTTCTGTTGAATTTTTTTATTTGAGGATAAATACTTTGGAGTCGGCCCTCGTAAAGATGAAAAATTTTGAAAAAACTTAATGCCGCGATGGCAAAGAGCGCGCAGTATCCAAAAACTTCAACATAGATCGCCTCATAACTACGACCTAATTGAATCCAAGCCAATGCAGGCAGAATTCCTGCGCCCAAATAGAGACTCATAAAAACTAGGTAGCGTTGTCTAAATTCCTGAAACTTTAGGGGTTTTGCGAGAGGCCGAGGGCGATTAAGTGTACGAGAATACTTAAAGCTCACACCTTGTTATCGTAATTTTGACAGCAAAGCTTAAGTCTAAAATAAGGGGTTAAAAACGAGGGCCAAAACCCACTTCGTCTTCCCAAATGTCGGCTTCGAGGTTTAGTTCTTTAAGGAGTTTTTGCATTTCTGCTTTGATGGGACGTTCCGAAATAACATGAGCATTCGGGCCCGCATCTAGAGTGTAAAAGAAATCGCGATTCGGAATTTCTCTGAGATTCTTTAAGAAAATTTTTGTGTCTTCGAGCTGGTATTCCACAGGGTGGGGGTTTTCGCGCATGATGAGATGCATTTCTTCGGCTTCTTTTTCTAAAATAGGACCAAGTGTTTGCAGGTCTTTTGCTTGAATAGCTTTTTTCATAGCATCAAGTCTTGCGGGAAGTTCTGATTGTCGTTTTGGAAAAAGTGGGCTGAGAGTGGCATAAGTGTGGCCCTCCGTGCTTGAAACTTTTTTCTCTGTTTTAGAAAAAATAACGATTGTATCAAAAAGCTTCCAGTCACTTGTATGAATGCGAATACTTTTTTCCCACCATTCAACAAAGGGCCCATGAAGTGAGCGACAGGCTGAGCCTGAACCGCGTCTAGCGAGATCGGCAATTTCTTCGGGCTTGTTTTTTAAAAGCTCTTGAACTTTTTCTCGGCCCAGTTCCCACGTCAAGAATGCCGTGGTCATTGCTGCGAATGAGGAAGCCGATGAAGCTATGCCTGTTCCCGTGGGGAAATTATTGCTTGAATCCATGCGAAAGGGTTTCAGTGCATGGCCCAGATATTTTTCAATTCTCTTTATATGAGCTTTAATTTTTTCCTGATCTTTTTCAGAAGCTACTTTCTTTTGAACCAGAAATTCAAAACTTGGAGCTTCTTGTAAAATAACTTCAGTTTGGGCTTTTGAAAGAGTGAGGCTTATGGATGGATTGAGGGGGATATTTTTGTTTTCATCTCCATCCGTGATTTTTTTTCCCCAGTACTTCATGAACGCAATGTTTGGACTTGCGTATACTTTAATTTCTTTCATCACATTAGGGATTGCTTTGAAGAGCTCCGTTTACTCCCAGAGATGCTTCTTCCAACCAATATCCTTTCTTCAATAAATCTGCTTCTAATTCGGGTCGCTTGCAAGTGTTGATGAAAAGCATCAGCGTATCGCCGCCGCCCGCTCCTGTAGTTTTTAGTTCGGTGATCCACTTCTTTTCAATCCACTGATCTTTTAGCTCTTGAACAAAATGAGGGACGACTCCCATATTTTTTAAACAGACATAATGTTCACGCATCGCTTTAGGCCAGTCTTTATGTATCAAAAAATTCTCAGAGCTTTTACCAATAACTTTTGAATAATCCGCGAGAGCTTCTTTTTTGTCTTTGAAGTCTCCTAGGGCTAAATCAGTCTTCATTTTTTTTCCCGTATGAACAAAAATTATTTCATCAGGGATCGCGATCTCTTCATTTTTGATCTCGCAGTTGTCACCATCAATGCGCGCACTCAAGAATCCACCGCACGCTTGGATGAGCAAATCAAAACCCGAGCCACTCCCTTGAAAATCTACAAGTTGCTTGCGAAGTTTCGACGCCTTAGGTACTGGGGATTTTTCAGATAAATTTAAAACCTCTGGGTTTAACAAACCCAAAAGAGGGGTGGCCCTCTTTTGGGGGTCCCGATGACCCTTGAGCATAGCGAGAGCTAAAAAGAGGGCACTGCTGGAGCCAAGGCCTTCAGAAAGTTTCCAGTTACGAATAAGGCGAAGAGTGTGTCCTCTGAGTTCAAAGGGGTCATCGAAAAGATAGCTGAGAATGGAGCAAGTTTTTTCTAAAAAGGGTGGGGCTTTTTGATAGAGATCTTCCCATTCAAAGAAAACTTCTTCGCTTGCAATGTTTAGAGTGGAGCTTGAAGAGTCTTGAGGTGTAAGTTCGGCACTAAAATACTTTCCAACACTGCATCCGAGTGCGGGATAGCCCTGCAATACAGCCCATTCTCCAAAGAGAATTAACTTAGCTGGGATTTGAACTTGAAAGATAGCTGTCTCGTTTTTCACGCTCTTTTTCGCGAAACTCACGCAAAATCACTTCGGCTTCGCTCGCGCTAATCGTCTTTCTTTGAATCAAGATATCAGCCACAATTTCCACTTCAGCTCCCTGCGCTCCGGCTGCGAACGCAATGTTTTTAGCATGAAGTCTCATGTGACCTTTTTGAATACCCGTTGTGCAGAGTGCTCTGAGAGCTGCAAAGTTAGCAGCTAAGCCTGAAGAGGCAATGATTTGTCCAAGTTGCTCTGTGCCTGGGTTTCCAAGTATTTGTAGAGCCATACGAGCAGTGGGGTGAAGTCTTGTCACACCACCTACGGTGCCTAATTGAAGAGGAATTGTGAGCTCTCCTTGAAGCTGACCATCTTCGCAGATAGTCCACTTAGACAGAGAACGGTAGCGACCCGTGCGTGCAGCATAGGCGTGTGCCCCTGCTTCGATTGCGCGCCAGTCGTTACCTGTAGCAATTGCCACGGGATCTACGCCGTTCATGATGCCCTTGTTGTGAGTAGCGGCGCGATAGGGGTCGTTATCTGCAAATATGTAAGCTTCCCAAATTCTTTTTGCTACATCAGCGGGGTCCAGTTCTGCGAGATCAGCAGAAAGTATAAGTTTAGGGTCGAGTTTGCAGCTTGCTTTGTAGAGTTTGCGGTCTGCAAGGTTGCTCAAGATTTTTAATCCTATGCGAGCTTCTGTCATTTCTTGGAGAGGCTGGGCAATGCGCTCACAAATAGTGTTGATGAGGTTTGCTCCCATAGCATCTCGAGTATCCACCAAAAGATGCACGACAAGAAAAGGCTTCTCTTCGTTAGCGTTTGCACGCACTTCGATATCGCGCACGCCACCACCTCTCATCAAAAGGCGAGGGTGAACAGAGTTCGCAAGTTCTAAGAGAACTTCTTTTTGGTCGTTAATTTTTTGAGTACATGCGGTCCATTTTTCAAGCGGAATGTCCAAGAGTTGAATCTGACCAATCATAAGATTGGACACGCATTCAGCAGTAAATCCGCCAGATTCATAAATAATACGAGCAGCATTACTAGTGGCTGCGACAACGGAGCTTTCTTCAACAGCCATTGGAATTAAATAATCTTCACCGTTAATTTTAAAGCTTGTAGCTACGCCTAAAGGAAGAGGAAAAGAACCCACCGCATTTTCTACAAAAAGATCAGTTGTTTCAAAATTTAAACATCCATCTTGAGAAAGCACTCTCATTTGATCTGAGGGGATGTCTGCGAATTCACGAATAGCATCTATTCTTTCGCCTCTTTTGAGTTTGTAAAAACCTTTAATGCGACTTGTTTTCATAGTTTATTCTTAAGCTCCAATGGGGTGGTGCTGTTGGTACAAAAGAGAGAAATGCGTATAGCTTCGCAGAGTTCTTGATAGAGCGCGTGCAGGGCATCGGGCCCTGCTTCTGCTGCCTTTAAAAAGGGTAAAGCCATGCCGCTTAGGTTAGCACCTAAAAAGAGAGATTTAGCGATGTCCATTCCATTTCTTATGCCGCCCGAGGCAATGATAGGAAAATTAGCTCCTAAGGCTTCGCGAGCTTGAAGCAGTGATGTGACAGTGGGAATTCCCCAACTTCTGAATATATTTCCGTAAGTTTCGCGCTCAGTATTTCGAAGTCCTTCAATGTAGCCCCAGTGGGTACCGCCAAAGCCTGCAACATCCACAGCGCTGATTCCAACTTCTTTGGCACGTAAACAGGTTGCAGTATCTAAGCCACAGCCCGTTTCTTTTAAGATAATTGGAACTTCTATAGTTTTGCAGAGTTTTTCAATCTTGTTCCAAAGCCCTTTAAAGTTTCTATCGCCTTCTTTTTGAATGGCTTCTTGAAGGGGGTTGAGGTGAAGGATAAGAGCTTGTGCTTCAAGAGTGTCGACTAAGAATTTGCAATCGTCTTCTGTCACTCCATAGTTGAGTTGGACTGCACCAATATTGGCCCAAAGGACGGCTTTGGGAGAGATTTTTCTCAGGGCAAAAAGTTTTTGATCACGTTTTTCAAGAGCCACTCTTTGCGAGCCAACACCCATAGGAATGCCTACTTCTGCTGCAAAAATTGAAAGTGTGTCGTTGATTCTCTCGCCTTTTTCAGATCCCCCCGTCATGCTTGAAATCAAGAGTGGAGCAGAGAAAGTATGCCCTAAGAATTCAGTTCGTAGATCAATTTCAGAAAAATCTATATCCGGAAGTGCGTTGTGAGGGAGAATGACATCGTCCCATCCAGCACTTCCATGTGAGCTTACATCTCGTTTTATGCAAAGATCTAAATGCTCATCTTTGCGTGAGGTAGTGCTCACAGTAATTTCTCCCCACCCAAAGCATCTTCTGCTCGAATGTAGAGTTGCTCTAGGATGGCGCGAAGTGTGTAGGATGATCCTAAGGTTTCAATGTGACTCGCCGCTTGTGATAGCGATTCTTCAATGCGTGTTCGGCACTGACCCAATACATCTTCTGATCTGCATTCGTTAAGTAAGAGGGCAATGCTCTCTTTTTGTTTTTCGTAACTTAAAGTGGGAAGATCGCGCCAGACTTCGTAACTAGCTTGTGATTTTTCACATAGAAGTAAGAGAGGGTATGAAGGTGCTGAGGCTACAAATTCTTTAACAAATTCATCTGTGAGTTCGGTTTCAGCAATGGTGTCTATGGTGTCGTCTATAATTTGAAAAGCAAGGCCTAGATGATGTCCTAAAGAAAATGCTTCTTTAAGCAAGTCTTTGCGGTTTGCCGCCCAGGCGCCTGTTTCGCTACACCAGGAAAAGAGAGATGCCGTTTTAAGTTCAGCAATTTGAATTAATTTTTGGCTGTCGAATTTTCGAGTGGTTACAACTTCGTGCTGAAGGATTTCACCTTCAACAAGTTGTTGAATAGTTGCAGCTAATTTTTGGCTTGGGTAAAGAAAGGCTCTTTCCATTAAGCGAGCAAAAGCTTCAGCATAAATGTAATCGCCCACGAGAATGGCTATTTTATTTCCGTGAAGCATTTGAGCCGTAGGGCTTTGGCGACGTTCTTCGGATTGATCAATAACATCGTCATGAAAAAGTGTAGCGGTATGCACAAGCTCGGCCACGGCACCTAACTGATAGAGATCGTCGTAAGAGAGTTTATCTTCGGATTCTTTAAGTCCCACTAAACTTTCAAAAGTAGCCAAAAGTAAAAGAGGACGAATTCGTTTTCCGCCAGATGAAATTAATCTTTCAGAAAGTTCGCGAGGATAGCGAGAGTGGCTTGAGAGTCTTTTTTGCAAGCAAGCTTCAATGCCCAACAAGTGTGCACCTAAAGCCAAGTCGAGTTGATTGTCCTTCAACTCTTTTGATGATGAATTTTGCGCAGCAAGCTTTGCTGCTGTTTGTGTAGCCAACCTCATTGAACCTCTATTGTTTAAGACTCTTCGCGACATTTGTATAGGGTTTTAATGCGTTAAAGAGAGGTGCAACGTCCATAGCCCCTAGTTCAACAAAGGTTTCCATAAGATCATTGGCACATTGAGTGGCTTTTGAGAGGTCCTCAAGGCGTAATTTCTGAAATTGAACAGTTCGACGGCTCTTTATATCCTGTCGGGACATGAGTTCTTTATCCAATGCATTCTGAGCAGCGTGAAGCTTGGTTTGAACGCTTTCAATGGCCATTTTTTCGCGTTCGCGAAAGACTTTGCGCACCATCTTCCAAATATCGTGTTCAGCAATGTAATAATCTAGGCGCTTTCCTATGGATGATTGTTTGGTTACTACTCCCCAGCGCTGCAAATCTTGGAGCGTAATGGAGGCTAGGGCGGGAGAAATCTTGAGGTTACTGCAGATATCTTTTGAGGTGGCGGGTTCAGGACATAGGTAGAGAAAGGCCCAGAGTGTTCCCATGATTTTCTTAAATCCCCAGCTTTCAATAATCTGCCCAATGGCTTCACATGTAATGCGTATGGCTTCTTGATTTCCGGGGCCAAACACTAAGCCCTCATCATTTTTGAGGGGCGTATCATTGCGAAGTTCTTCAGATGACTTTATTTTACCCATGATTGAGACTTTACACGATTTAAGGTTTCTTGAACAGCTTGAATTTGGTAAATATATGCTACGCTGTAACAAGAATTTAAGAATCGATATTTCTTTTCAAAAGTTGTTGGATTCACTAGTTTTGCGCTCGGAGTCAATATGGTGCAAAAAGTGTTACTGAGTCTTGGGGCATTTATAACGCTCCTTAATCCTTACCTTTACGCTAAAGAAGATGCTGAAGTTTTTGTAGTCGAGCATAAGATGCCCGCTCTTTACGGGTTGAGTGAAAAGTTTGTGGCTCAAAAGAGTTCTAAGGGTGACCCTGATTCAAAGTGGGTACACAGTATGAGTCTTTTTCAGGTTGAACGCAGTTCTTTGAAGGCGCTTCAAATAAGATATTCCGATCCACACTCCAAAGATAAGATTAGCTCTCACGAATTTTTTCTAATTGTGAACGAAGTGAATATTCCAAAAGGAAAAGATGCCTCGGGAGCTGCTTTGCCAGATGCTAAAGCGCGCGTGGAGTTAACAGTTGTTCATATGTTTCCTCCTCGAGAAAAGGAAGATGTTTCGGGAGCGCGTATCCCCAGAGTTTTTAATGCAAGCTTTGCTTATTCCATAGACAAGCCTATGAAGCTGAATCTTCAAAACGATGAGTTAGATATTATTCAAAAATGGGACGAAAAGGGTAATTATTTTGTAAAAGAAGAATCAGAAGCAGGTTTGCCTTCTTTCAAGGTGGAAGACTTAAAAGCTATAAAGCCTTCAGATATTCCACTTGCACTCAAAACGCCCGCGACGGTTGAAGATGTGGTGGCTAACTTTGCTTTGCGTCCTACACTTATGGCTCGAGTAACTTCGGGACGAGATGAGGGATCTAAGCGCGCTACTGGTATCACGGTATTTAATATTGAGGGAACTTACTTGAAGGCTTTGATGATTGAGTATGTTGATAAACAAGGACGCAATCTTTCTCCAGACTTCTATCTTGTGGTGAGAGAGCGCAATGTTGAGATGGGCAAAGATTTTATGGGAAAACCAGAATCAGGGGCCAAAGCTAGAATTTTGCTTTCCCTCGTAAAAATGGCGACGCCTACTATGAGAAGATCTCCAACCGGTGAGAATATTTCTCGCATGGTGAGTGCAGATTTTTATTATTCTATAACTCAAATTTCCAAAGGGCCTGAGATGGCCATTTCATTGGAGTTAAAAAATGATGGGCTTACACGAATAGAAAAGTGGGAAGATGCTGGAAATTATTTCTACAAAGCTATGGGAGATTCAAATATTCCTGCCTTGGAGATTAAAAACTTAAGCTCATATGAAACGCCTACTAAAGACAATATCAGTGCACGTGAGTTGCGCGAATTGTTTAAGTCATCGCGCGAATAAGGTTTTATACGTTAGCAGTTTTTAAGTGACGCATGAGTTTTTGGGCACGCGCTTGAGCCCATGCTTCTTTTAGGTTGTACCATTTTTTAGCACCTAATAATTTTGTAAGTGCACGATCTACTCCCAGAAGCATGGCTATGCGATACGCTCCATAAAGTTTACGGGTGAGGGAGCGTGGCATGGCTCTTAAGCTCAATGCAAAGCCACCTTCATTGTAATAAATATAGTGCCACATACCTGAGGGCATGAAGAGAGTGTCTCCGTCTTTTACGGTGCATTCGTAGCCGGCAAGTCCCTTAAGTAAGGGATACTTTTCTGTGTCAGGGTTGCCTACATCCACATTGGTAGAAACTGTAAGAGGGTGGCGGTAAAGTTGAGTGGAACAACTGGAATCAAAAAGGACCACTTTTTTAGTGCCCGAAAACTGTGTCATAAATACATGACTCATATCTAAGTCCATGTGGGCATCTACAAAACTTGTAGCTCCACCAAAAAAAACAAAGGGGTGAGCTTTAACATATGAATCAATTAGAGGAGGAAAGGAAAAATCTTTCTTTAATTCAGGAGCAGCTTTAAAAATATTAAAGAGAAATATACGCAATTGTGTGGGCTGACTGCCAATAAGCTTTAGATAGTCGCCAAAACGCATTGTGTTTTTAGCGCTCGTATAGCTATCTCCTGAGCTTGCAAAGGCTTCTTTCATCACAGGAACCTCTAGGGATCCATAATTTTTTTCTAAATAGTCTAGTGTCCATTTATTGCGTGCGGGCCAGTTAGCCGAATAGTTTTTAAGGATAACGGGTTTTGATTTTTCAACGTATTCTTTTTGAAACTCTTCGCGACTGATGTCATGTCGAACGTCTACGGGTTTTAGTTGAAAACACATAAACTAAAAGTTTATTAGTTTACTATTTCTTTTTCAACTTCTTCTATTTCTATCTTAATCCCATATAGCGATATAACGATGTCCCGAACAAATAACATCATCGACCAGATTAGGGTGAGCAAAGATAAAAGAAAGGTTGTCGCCGCAAAGCTTTCTAAGTGGAGTTGGTAGAGAAGTCCCACAAATATGGCCCCAATTGTGAGAACAACTAAGAAGACGCAAAGTGAGGCCATTGCCATCATGGTTCTGAGCTGTCGAGCACGGGTGTAAATAATTCTTAACTGATAGTGGAGTGAGCGTTTCTTTTTATTGGCAAGGGTTTCTCTTCCACGTTCTAACTGATCAATAATTTCACGAGTTCTATCAATAGCTCGAGCATATCGACTTGCCATAATGCTTAATAAGAAAGCAAGTGCCGAAATAATCATGGCAGGCGCCGTAGTCGCCTGCATGATTTCTAAGAAAGATCGTATGTCGTTAAAGGATCGTGTGAGTTCTAAAAGTGCCATTGATAATTTTTAACTTCAATATCACTCTACATCACTATTTGCGGCTTTGAGAAGGAGCATCTCCACTGCTTTTTTTACGAGTTTCTTCTTTTGAAGGATAATCGGCAGCAAGCGGAAGAGTTACGTCCATCTTAATGTCCAATGCAAGTTTTAGAACTTCGCTCATTTCTTTCACAAAATGGAAAGTCATTTGCTCAGCCGCTTCTTGAGGCACATCCTCTAAATCCTTGCGGTTACGTTCAGGCAAGATAATGGTTTTAATACCGGCTCTAAGAGCGGCTAAAACTTTTTCTTTAATACCACCCACAGGTAATACAGCGCCACGTAGAGAGATTTCTCCAGTCATAGCAAGAGCCGGATTGATAGGGCGTCCACTGATAAGAGAAGTTAGAGCTGTAAGCATTGCTACGCCAGCACTCGGACCGTCTTTAGGGATCGCTCCACTTGGCACGTGGATGTGGTAATCGTAATCTGTAAACGCGTTGTCAGGAATGTGAAGAGCGCTGGACATACTTCTTACCCAGCTTTCAGCTGCTTTAGCAGATTCTTTCATCACATCACCCAATTGACCTGTAAGGGTGAGTCCACCTTTACCTTTCATGCGAGTGGCTTCAATAAAGAGAATGTCTCCGCCTACGGGTGTCCACGCTAAGCCTGTCACTACACCAGTTTTTGCAGTCCGTTCAGCTACATCGAGAAAGTATTTTTCTTGTCCAAGAATTTGTTCAACCGCAGCTTCATCTACTGTTTTCTCTTTAATCTTTTCGGTCGCTACGTCACGAGCAATAGATCGGCATACGTTTGCAATTTCGCGTTTCAAGCTACGAACACCTGCTTCGCGAGTGTAACTGTTGATAAGCTTCACGAGAGCTTTGTCGTCAAACTTAACTTGCTCTTCTTTAAGGCCGTGAGTTTCAATTTGCTCTTTCACTAAATAATCTTTAGCGATGTGAAGTTTTTCGTTTTCAGTATAACCAGGGATAGAAATAATTTCTAAACGGTCTTTAAGGGCTGGGGGAATGTTTTCAAGAACGTTTGCCGTTGCAATGAAAAGCACTTTCGATAAATCGAATGGCACGTCTAAGTAGTGATCTTGGAATGTGTTATTTTGCTCGGGATCTAAAACCTCAAGCATCGCACTCGCAGGATCTCCGCGCATGTCGTTTGCCATTTTATCAATTTCGTCTAAGAGAATAACGGGGTTATTCACTTTAGCGCGCTTCATACTTTGAGCAATTTTACCGGGCATCGCACCCACATAAGTACGACGGTGACCACGGATTTCTGCGTCGTCTCTTACGCCACCCAAACTTACGCGAACAAACTCGCGTCCAAGTGCGGTTGCAATACTCTTACCGAGTGAAGTTTTACCTACACCTGGAGGGCCCGCAAAACAAAGAATAGGGCCTTTCATGTCGCTCTTAAGTTTAAGAACGGCCAAGTATTCAAGAACGCGTTTTTTAACTTTTTGTAAGCCGTAGTGATCTTTGTTGAGAACGACTTCTGCGTTATCAACAGAAGGGTTGTCTGTAGTGTGTTTATCCCATGGCATGTCCACGAGCCACTCAACATATGTGCGCACTACACTGTGTTCAGCGCTGTTGGGTGACATACGTCCCATACGGTCGAGTTCTTTCATCGCAATTTTCTCGACCTCTTCGGGCATCTTGGCTTCTTTAACTTTTAATTTTAATTCTTCAACTTCATCTTCTTCGTCTTTTTGACCAAGCTCACGTTGTAGAACTTTGATTTGCTCTTTTAGGTAGTACTCACGTTGGTTTTTGAGCACTTCATCTTTGATGTCACCCTGAATTTTGCGAGAGAGTTCGAGGATGTCTATTTCTTTGTTTACAAGACGTGTGACTTTTTCAAGGCGAACTTTTACATCGCCTGTGCTTAAGATGTCCTGTTTTTCGCTTTCGTTGATGTTCATGTAAGAAGCGATGAGGTCACTTAAATAGTCAGCGTCTGTGATGCTTTCTACAAAAATTGCAGCTTCATCGGGAATATTTGGAGAGAGGGAGATAATTCTGCGGCCAAGGTTTTTAATATTTTTAACCAAAGCTTCTATTTCAATAGGCATTTCGCCTGTGTCTGGAAGACCTGTAGGAACTCCTACAATTTTAGCAATGAGTCCCTTGGATTCTTCACCACTTTCAGAAGCGTGAACTCCTTCGCCCATGATTTTGATTCGAGCAAGTCCGTGAACAAGCACCGTTAAGGTGCCGTCCGTCATTTTTTGAATCTTTTCGATGCGTGCTAAAACACCATCAAGGTAGAGATCGTTTAATGCGGGTTCATCTACGCCCTTATCTTTTTGGGTGACAATACCAATGAGGCCACCTTCGCCTACACGCAAGATGCTGCCAACCGAGCGAGGTCGCCCTACGCTGATAGGCATTTTCATCATGGGGAATAGCACCGCATTCCTCAAGGGAAGCAAGAAGACTTGTTCGGGGATCGTGACGTTGGGTCTAGCTGGGTCTGACATATACTCAGTATGGTATCGCCAAAACGAGAGTCAAGGATGCGTTACGGAGATTGGAGGGATTTGAATAAAAATAAAACACTAACAATTCCAAATAGATGGCAGTTTTTTGACGAGTGTTTGTGTTTTGTTTTTATGGGGTAATTGTTTCTGGGGTTATTGAAAATTTTTCATTTTAAGTTCATTTCAATTTCGTATTGGGCCTTTAGACTCATTTTATGACAAAACTTTTCGTTACTTTGGCAATCAGTCTTTTCCCATTTTTGAGTATTTCAGCTCCTTCAAAGGCGGCTCCTAAAAAAATCCAAGTTGAATTTAAATTTGAAAACAATGGGGTGGGCGAGACAGCAACTCTTACGACGCTCGATAATGGACATGCGAAATTAGAATCTACTTCTAGAGACAATATTAGATACGAAATATCAGGCCGCCCCGAAATTGTTGAGGGAATGGTTCGACTGAGTGTTAAGGCTTCAATGTCGAATGCTAAAAATAAAGATTATAGAAAAATCGATAGCACAGTAATGCTTAACCCCGGAGTTGAAACTCAACTCGCTGGTTCTGCTGATTCAAAAGGCAAAGAAAGCTTTCAGATGACAGCAAAAGCTACGATTATAGATTAAATTTAAAGAACTGCGCCCATTGTTTTCACATATTTTCATATTGCCCTAACAAAATAATTCTTACTAAATAGCAATACTCCGGCTTAGCACATTCTAGGAATACACTCTTGCATGTGCTGCTGCCCAAAGCTTTGTAAGGCTAAAAGTTGATTGTGAGTTCTGCATCGCAATCTGAGATTCTCAATCGTGGTCTCTCCACCCAAGGCATGTGGGTGAACGTGATCTAGCTCCAGTCCATGTTTTGACGAACAGCATTTTTTACTAAGCGGATTTACAAAGGTGCAGCGCCCTTTATCTCTTTGCCAAACTTCTCGTTTTACTTGCACGGAAATATATCGAGAATTTTTATTTGAAGTTTTTTTGTTTAAGTCTTGTTTCACTTCAGGAGCTTTCGCTTTGAGTGCAGAGTTCACTACTTGAATGGCTTTAGGTGCCTTTGGTTTAATGTTCTTTAACGTATGCGAAAGTGCGTAAGCTAAAAGCTCCTTGATGCTTGCCTTGGGGTGTTTTGCAGCCAAGAAGCCTCGAAGTTCTTCAAGCTCTCTTAGGAAGTCTTCGTCTACAAGTAACTTTAATTCGCTTTGAGTTTTTGTTAGCGGTCGCAGCTTTTCTACAACAAACTTTTGTGGCTCTGAGCAACGAGCAATGAGTTCTTTTTCCACCTCACGCGTTGTTTTGTTTTCTAAGTTTAAAAGAACTTCCTTTTTTTCTTCTCGTGTACTTTTTTCTTGTCTAAAAAAACTTTGTGCCTGCGATAGCGCACTCAAAGTAAGTAATCCTCGCTCTATCTTTTCTTCAACATTCAAAGCTTCTTGTTCTGGCAACTCCCTTAAGAGGCGCATGCTGGCAACGCGTCTCTGCGCAGCTCCAGCACTGTATTTAAGTTCTTTCACGGCATATTCAAAAAGACTCGGGTAAGCCAACACCGCATACAAAGACCTACGCTCCACTTCTCGCAGATGCTGCAAAACTTCGAGTGTGGTTTCTCTTTCCTTCCTCGCAAGCTGCTGAGTATTTTCAAGAAGAGTTTCGTCCGACAAGACCCTCAAATTCACAGCTAACTTGATACCATACAAATGTATGGAAAAGCAAGTATTTTAGCTATGAAATATATGTTTTTATCTCAAAGAATGTTGCGACGCGAAACCGCGCCGGTTTTGCTGTGCGTCTATGGCGGTAGTGCATCGCAATTGTAAGATTTTTTTAACTTAGAGCCATGTTTTCAAATGCAGGCTTTCTTGCAGAGATACACAAACACTCAGACTTTCGATCTTAGTTCGTACTTTTTAATAATTATATTGAAAGCTCTGCAGATGTTGCAAAGAAGTATTCTCTACCATCGATAATAAACGTTAAATAGTCCTTAGAGCACGTTTTCCATTGAATTAGAGAATTATTATTTGTGCGCATTGTACCAGTTTGCCAATTCCGATTCACACCAGTCTTTATTGTTACATTTGATGGTACTAATTTTAAGTAAAGTTTCATAAAGTCCTTCTCGCTAGAGAAGAATCTTGACCCTACATCTTTATCGAAATAAATTCTAAAAAACTTATAAGAGGGCAGCTTCTTGTATTTACTGATTAGGATTTCCTCTTTGAATTGACACCTGCAAGACTGACTGTCGAAATACTTTTCAACTCCGCAGCTATTGCCATCACCAAAGTAACTACATGCGTGCACCTTATTAAGATTAATTAGCAGAAAGAGGCCTAGTGTTTTTAGATGATATCTACGCATTTATTTAAAGATTACTAATATTACTTTAATTATAGCATTGCACATTTCCCTAGAAAAAAATCCACATCGAGTTTGAAAATTTAGGGCTTAGTTTAAAAAACTTAAATACCCTGCTTTTATATGCAAGCTTTTCTGCGCAAGAGCAGGAGTGCTCAGGAGTTTGGCTTTTATCATTTCTGGGTTCACCACATGATAGAGAGGATTTTGATACAAAAGTGGGTGGGGATATCTAAAGTGATGGAGTTTTTTAATTTTTTTCCTGACCAGAAATTGATCAATTTCTAACCTGATATTGGCTTATAAGCTGTTTTGCACTCTGAAAGTGTCAAATCACTGTTAGAAATCTACACAGTGTAAGAATTGTTAAAACCTTTTGTTAAAGTTATTCGCTTCTTTACCGAAAACTAGTTATGAGAGGAGCGTTTACCTGATGTCAAATCTTGCTTATAAATTGGATCAAAATCCTGACCTAAAACCACAACCTTATGTATTAGTAGTGGAGGATGATCCCGATCTACAGTCCATTTTGTCTTTCCATCTTCAAAAAGATGGCTACAGAGTTCGTTGCTTGTCTAAAGCTGAAGATCTCTTGCGTCTATTTGAAACCAATCCTGATCAAGTCCCTCACGGTATTATCGTAGATATTAACCTTGCAGGTCACTTGAACGGATACGAGCTTACACAAATGTTAAGAGCTCAAAGAAAGACAGCAACTATTCCTATCATGATGCTCACAGCTAAGACTGAAAACAACGATGTGATTCGTGGGCTTAATGAAGGAGCAGATGATTACCTTCCTAAACCTTTTGATATGAACGTGTTCTTGGCACGATTGAAGTCTGTAATCCGCCGCGCGGAAAGATTTCCTTATCCTGTTGCTGCACAAAGAGAAAAAATTGCTCTTTGTGGAATTGAACTCGATCCTATCACTCACCAAGCCAGTGTTGCAGATGCACCTGTGCATTTAACGGTGACTGAATTCGGTCTTCTAAGAAGTCTCATGTCTCGTCCTAATGAAGTTTGGTCACGCGATGATCTTTTGATGAGAGTTGCGGGTCCTACTAAAATGGTGACAGGCAGAACAATCGACGTACACGTAAGAGCACTTCGTGAAAAACTCGGTGACAAAGCCAAGCACATTATGACTGTGCGTGGAGTTGGTTACAAGTTTTCACCGTAAGTTCTCGGACACGCAGGTAGTCGATGACGCTCACTGAAGCCGAACTGAATACGCTTCTAAGAGAAGGGGGGGAGAATCCAGCTCTCCCCTTTCTTTTATTTTCAGGCCGTGGAGATTTAGTCTCCGGAAATGCACGTGGTTTGAAAATTTTTGGAATTGCTGCAAATGATATTCCTCTCAAACGGGAGGATCTTCTTACAAAATGGAATTTCTACAATGAAGAAATGTCAGGTCCCGCGATATTAAATCGTGTCTTGATGGGTGTAGAAAAAGAAAAAAAAATGCTCGCGCAATTGGGAACTCAAACTTATCGCCTTTGGAGTTTGAGTGGCATTGTGAAGGGCCATGTACTTATGCAATTTGAACTCATTCGTAAAGGCGACTTGATGCAAGACAAAGAGAGTCGTCAGCACTTGTTCCGAGTGCTCGCACACGAAATAAGAACTTCCACACAAATTCTAGGTAGCTATGTTGAGATGACAAAGTCTCACGACCCTCAACTTGCTGCTCGCATGGAAGAAGGCGTTAAGAGGCTTGAAAGAGCTGTGGCCTTACTTCACGAACTAAAGTCAGAGCTCGAACTCGAGTAATACCTGTAAATTTATTTTATTGATATAAAATCGAATCTAAAATTTTTTTGATTCTTTTGTTTTCGACTATTTTGCGCAAACGCGTAAAGGCGAATTAATCGATAAGTGTCAAAAGACTCCTCAAAGCAAAGCTTCACTCCCATGGATAACACCCGAACAAGAATTACAATAAAGAAAACAGGGGAGTTTGAAGATGAAACTAAAAACAGTATGGATTGCAGTCCTGAGTCTCGCTATTTTTTCAGCAGAAGCAGCTGATTTACCTATCGGCAAAGTATATGCGGCAGGATTAACTTTTAAAAAACACATTAAAGATGCACAAGAAAGTGTTTCTAAAGACGGACCTCCCATCTTTTTAAAACATCCTCGTTCACTGCTGTGGGCGGAGACGCGTAAAGATGTGAAGATTCCAAAAGATGCTACGGTGTATGCAGAACTTGAACGTTTGGAGCCGGGACTTTCTGCAAAAGTACAAGATAAATTCGAAGACGGCTTTCCAATGATGTTCGATTACGAAGCAGAAATTGGAATTTATTTTACACGTGCAGTAAAAAAATCCGAACTTAGCGGAACTTCGTTAAAAAACGCAGTGGCACTTTTTTCATCCAACGATCTTACACTTAGATCTTTTCAGGTTTTAGGTGATGGACGCAAGAATGTTTACGACTTTTGGAGTGCAGGAAAAAGTTTTCAGCACTTTCTACCCTATAGCACTCCTAAAGCAGTGAGTGATTTTCCTTTAAATGCTTGGCTCGATTTGTCGGTGCGCTTGTGGGTAAATGGACAAATTCGCCAGAACGAAACAACGGCTGATATGGCTTATTCGCCTAAAAAAGTTATTGATACACTTATGAAGTACACGGGAGATACAATTCCTGCTGGCACAGTTTTCATTCTTGGCACGCCTACAGGTACAGCCTTTAAGCTTTCTTGGTTTAAAAAACTTATGGCAGGAATGCTTTTTTGGGCACGCATGTTGAAGTTTCAAATTGCCGCAAACAGTGCAGAAAAAGATCCTAACTATCTCAAGGCAGGTGACGAAGTGATCGTAGAAGTTCCAGGTGTGGGCCAAAACCGCATTCGAATCGTTGATTAAATCCAAAATAGTGTTTGCTCTAAGCGAGCGCCAGTTTAATGGCTGGGCTCGCTTTAAATCTAAGTTCTTGAATTTACATTTCCACTTAAAATCAAACGTCAATTAGCTACGTTTCTATTCTTGTAGCAATTCCGCTTACTATAAAGAAAGTCCTTCGGGGGGAAGCATGAACAAATCTATTTTATCTTTAGTTTTTATTGCCAGTTTTTCTATTTTAATGGGTGCTTCAAAATGTTCGAGCCCTGAATTGGATCGCGCTGGAACTCCTCCTATTGATCATCGTTTAGAGGAACAACGAAGAGTTTCAGCTCAGGAATTTCCTACTCCACATATAAAACGGGTTTATCGCGGTGATAAGGTGATTTGGCAAGAGGGTGACACGGCTCCTCTTAAAATACATGCGGGTGAAACACTGGAACTCGAAGGAAGTGGCTTGGGTTCTGGTACTCAGATTGATTTTTCAAAAGTACTTGTAGGCCGTGCGCGTGTTCTGGAAAGTGATTTGCAAATGTTTGTAGGCCATATCGATGTAAAAAAAGCACATTACTTTGAAGTCGATGAAATTTATGATTCTTGGAAAAAAGAAGTTTTAAATTGGGAGAAAGCGCGCATTCAATTTAAGGTTCCCGAGACGACTGATCGCGGACCCCTCGTAGTATCCGTTCAAAAGCGTATCGGTTCAAATCCATCACTCACACTAGCGGATAGAGTGCATTCAGTTTGGGATCCCAATACGGAACGCTTACATGGTCCCTATTCACATAAATCTGATGTGGTTTCTAAATTGTCTCAAGCAAAACTTAGCAATGAGATTGAAGTTGAAGTGGTAAATCCTCGCTTTAAGGCGCGGGTGGCACTCGGTGAAAAGATTTTCTGGTCTTACGATTACAACATTGGAGCCGTTCACAATGCTCGCGACTTAGATTGGACTAAAATCATTCAAGGTGAAGCTATAGATCCTATCACTGGCAAAAAAGCAGATCCCCAAAAATTATTCGGAGCTATTCCCATCATGGGTTCTGTTGAGGCTCCGAAGTTTGTTAAAGAGAAAGTGATCTTTGATCCTTATCCCATTCCAAATCCGCTCACAGCAGTTACGAGCGGACAGCAGTTATACAAAGGCGAAACAAATCCTACGGGCTATGCGGGATATATTTATGCAAGTTCACTTTCTCCCGCAACTGGGATTCAAGGTCATTGGATTGGATTTAGCTGTGCTTCTTGTCACGGACAACAAATTACATTTCCTGCTAAGGATGGAAAAACAGTCAGTCGAGTTTTTCCAGGCCTCCCAAATCCAAACTGGTCTATGAAGTGGGCCATTCTCTCGAAGTTTAAAGGGATCAAAGGAGAAGAAGAGGGTGTCAGTGGAGATGTTGATAAATCGATGTTGATTTACCATATGCCAAATGGTGCAGGAGAGCACAGTTTGGTGCGATCATCGCTGGATCATCATTCTCCCTATCACAATGATTTTTTATTCTCGCCCATTGCGATTCCAAACGTTACAACTCATACCCCTCTTAGGCGTTCGCTTTCGCACACAGAGATGTATGCTGGCTTTGAAGGGTCTTATGTACACTCCGAGGAACCAGATGGTGCCATTGGTTCGATGTATGCTGAGCCACTGAAGTCTCTCACGGCTTACATGACCACACTTGATAAATATGATTCAATTTTACAAAACTTGGGAATTTATAGATGGTTAAAAGAGAAAGGACTTTTAGCAGAAGTTAATAATGTCTCTGAGCGCACTTTTCTTTATTCAGATAAAAGCGCCTATCCTATTTTGGCTTCACGTCTTAATCGTGGAGAAAAAATCTATAACAATAGTTGTCTAAAGTGCCATAGCAGTAATTTTGGAACTGGCACGGATGAAAATATGATTCCACTCACGGAAGTGGGAACTTATTTCAGTCCAACGATTTTCCAAATTGAAACTCAAAGTATTCGTACGGCAATGATGACTCATCTGTATTGGGTTCAAAAACGTGGTCTTTTGCACGACACACACGTTAAATCTTTGGAAGATTTAGTAAATCCTCAGCGTTGCAATACAAGCTCACCTCTTTATAAGAAATACTACACGATGCACTCTGGATCTTTTAAGATACCCGTTGGCACAGCTGAGCAGGCTAGAGCGACTGAAAATCATGCTTATTTTTCTCGCGTAAGTTGGGATCGCAACCATTTTTATTGGGATTACCAAAAAATGCTTAAAGAATTTGGTAAAAAAGAGTTTGGTCTTAAGCAAGCTGTTAGTATTGCAAAGACTCCACATCCTTGGTGTGTTGAGGATGAAACTCAAGTTGCAGACTTAGTGAGTTACTTGCTCACTTTGTAATGCTTCTTTGATAAAAGTCTTTCAACTTAGAGAGAAACACCTTGAGGCGCTTCTTTAAATGAGGCAATATTTAAGAGTGACTTCACACAACACGTTGGAAAGACCACAGCTTCCTCAGGAACTTCCTGCCACTCCATTTTATTTTTATGACGAAAAAACTCTCAAGACATTGTCTGAAAGTTTTAAGTCTTCTGTTGATAAGAACAAGGACATTGTTTTGCATTATGCAATGAAGGCCAATAGCAACCCCGCTATTCTTAAATTACTTCATGCTTATGGCAGTGGTTTGGATGTCGTTTCAGGTGCGGAACTAAAACTTGCGCTTGAATGTGGTTATTATGGCGATCGAATTGTTTATTCCGGGGTGGGAAAAACTCAGGAAGAAATGCGTCTAGCTATAGAAAACGAAATCGGTATGCTCATAGTAGAGAGCTGCGAAGAGTTTGAAGAGTTATGTGTGGTGAGCGCGCAGTACCCTGCAAAAAAAGTAAAAGTGGGTTTCCGTTTTAATCCCAACTTAAGTGTAGAGACACATCCTTATATAGCAACGGGCTTGTGGGAACATAAGTTTGGAATGGCGGGCGAAGAAATTCTCCGAATGATGGCTCTTCAAAAACCTGCAAATATCCTTATTGAAGGTTTGAGTTTGCACTTAGGTTCTCAAATTTTTGAAGATAAGATATTTTATGATGCTGTTGAAGAAGTTAAAAAGTTGGCTCTAGAAATTAAGAGTCAATTTAATCATAGTTTTCCCGTTTTAAATGTCGGCGGCGGTTTGGGTGTCGATTACACCAAGCCTTTTGAGAAGCCTGATTTTGAGACTTATGGGAAGTTTTTAAAGTGGGCTTTGGCTCAGTGGAAAGCGCTTAACCCAAGCTTAGATTGCAAAGTTTATTCTGAGTGCGGTCGTGCTTTGGTAGCTCAGTCTGGATATCTCGTAACTCAAGTGATTCGCATCAAAAGTAATCCTAAAAAGAAATTTGCGATTGTAGATGCCAGTATGACGGAACTTATTCGACCTGCACTCTACAGTGCCTACCACGCAGTTGAAAAAATTAAGCCTCAAGGGCTCGCAGAGGAAATTTACGATGTAGTGGGGCCCGTGTGTGAATCGGGCGACTTCTTGGCCGAAAAGCGTAAGCTCGAAAAGTTAGCGTCTGGCGATTTGTTATGGGTTATGTGCGCAGGTGCCTACGGTTATGTGATGTCGAGTCACTATAATTTACGTCCTTTGCCTGCGGAGTTTTTTTTAACGAGTTCAGGTGAGCTCAAACAGTTGCATGCACCTGTTAAAACATGGGTTTAGTAGGACGCTTTTATCGAATTCTTAGATTTAGAAAATTAAGGCGATTTCAGCCCACCCATGATCCTCTAAGTGCTACTTTGCAACTTATGAAGTTTAGGGTGCAGGGTGTTTCTTTACTTTTATTTTTAACGTCTCCTTTGGCTTTAGCTTTCCAGAACTTTGATTGCGTAAATCCTGATTCTCCTTTCATTGTAGAAGTTGGCTTTGATTCTGCCTTTGTGTTGAACAAAGACACTTACGAAGTAGAAAAGGTCCTACTTGAGACAACTCAAAAGGGTTTTTACATGAGCGAAAGCAAGGACTGGGAGCTTAAACTCAACTCCAATAAAAGCAAGGCTACGCTTAAAGTTGGCGATTCAGACGAAAAAGTGACCTTTGAGTGCCTAGAATAGCCCTGCTTTTAATTGATTACATTTCAGGCTGGATTCTTCTAAAATCTAGGGTTATGTATTCCCTAGCGCTCATTCGAGGGCTTAAATTTCATTCTCAGGATCGTCTTAAAGTGCAAAGTTTGTTTAAGATAACGTAAACATCACAAATTTGTATTGATTTAGTAATGCCGCATGGTACAAAGACCTTATGCGAATATCATCCCTCGAAGAATATGGATTAAGATGCGCGCTCCAATTGGCGCGTTTTAAGCTTAAATCCGAACTTGCATCTGCTTCCCTCATTGCAGAACGCGAAGGTTTGTCTGTTGAATATGTTTCTAAAATTATGCACCTTTTTCGTCGTGGAGGTTTAGTGCTTTCCACTCGTGGAATTCAAGGTGGTTTCACGCTGGCAAAAGTTCCCTCAGAAGTTACGGTGAAAGAAGTTCTCGATGTTTTAGCCGTTTCGCAAAAAAGTCCTGAAAGTGTAGAAGGTTTTTGTGCGGGCCATTCCGGAGTTCACGAAGTTTGTGTGCATCGTTCGGCTTGCCACATTAAGCCCGTGTGGTCTTTTATCTTTGATGCCTTTGATAGAGTTTTAAGTGGAATCACTCTTTCTGATCTTATTGAAGGTTCTAGTGTCCTTGCCGGAAAACTAAATGTTGTTAGTCATCCCGGAATTGAAGTTATACAAAAAGAAATTATTACGCAGGAGCAAAAAAATGAATCTCTTTGAAATTAAAAATCTATCGATCTCTGTGGAAAACAAAGAAATCATCAAAGATTTCTCTCTTGCGATTAAACCCGGAGAAGTTCACGCCATCATGGGCAAAAACGGCTCGGGTAAAACAACTCTTTCTATGTCTCTTATGGGCCATCCCGCTTATGACATAACATCTGGCCAAGTGTTTTTGGGTGGTGAAGATATCACGGAACTTGAAACAGAAGAAAAGGCAAAAAAAGGGTTATTCCTTGGAATGCAATATCCGGTAGCAATTCCAGGTGTAAGCGTAGGTAACTTTTTGCGCACTTCTTTAAAAAATATTTGGGGAGATAAATACACTCCTCTAGAAATTCGTAAACGTATTAAAGACGAAGCAGAAAAGATGAAAGTTCCTGCTGAGTTTCTTTCGCGTTCACTCAATGATGGTTTTAGTGGTGGAGAGAAGAAAAAACTAGAAACTCTTCAATTGGCTCTTTTAGAGCCGCGCTTTGCCATTATGGACGAAACAGACTCGGGTTTAGATATTGACGCTCTTAAGAGTGTGGCTGAAAAAATTCATTCATTGCGTTCTGCGGAGCGCGGATTTTTAATTATCACGCACTATCAACGTATTTTAAATCATATCAAACCAGATTTCGTTCACGTCATGATTGCTGGAAAAATTGTTAAGAGTGGCGGTCCTGAGTTGGCTCTTGAACTTGAAGAAAAGGGATATGAGGGTGTTGTGCCCGGGAGTCTTAAGTGAGCGATTTGAATTCGGCAGCATTGCTGCCCTCTCGGAAGGACGAGAACTTTCGTTACACGCAGATATCAGTGGATCTTGCAGATTCTAAAAGTTGGGAAAACGAAAAGCTTACGAACACTCAAAAAACGGATCGCCCTTTCAAAGCATGGAAGGATGATTTTTATTTAAAAGCTGTAGAGGGTAATACATCTCAAGTTATTGCTCCTAAAAGTGAAGAATGGATCTTTTTACATTCTACAAGTGAAGCTCAAAATGTACGTGGTTCTGCCGAACTCGTGGTTCCCAAAGGTAAGCACTTCAAGATTTTTGAAATGTCTGAGCATAGCTCAGAGAAAAGTCTCACTATGCGCAATATTACAGTGGCTGAAGGGGCAAGTGTTGAATACTTTTATTTGCAAAAGCAAAACCTTTCTAACACTTTTGTAACTAGACATTTTTTTGATCTCGCACCCACAGCTAAGGCGACATTTCGTTTTTATCACTTTGGTGCCAAAAAAGGTCAGCACCGTATTTCAGCTCGAATTGAAAAAGATGCAAATTTTATACTCGAAGGCGCTAATCGCTTAAGTGATTCTCAACATGTGGATATTTGGGCTGAGTCAGATCATGTAGGCGCTACTTCTCGTAGCGAAACAACGGTATGGAATGTGCTCTCTGATCAATCCGTGGCTGTCTTTAATGGAATGATTCGCATTGTTCAAAACTGCCCTCAAACTTTAGCGTATCAGTCCAATAAGACTCTACTTTTAAGTGAAAAGGCGCGTGTGCATACTTTGCCAAAATTAGAAATCGCTACCGATGATGTAAAATGTTCTCACGGAGCAAGCGTTTCTTCATTGGACGACGATCAGCTCTTTTATTTACAGAGTCGCGGTATCAACAAGGACAATGCTGAAAAAATGTTGATTGAGGCTTTTACTCAACCTGTGTTGCAATATTTGCCGAAGCACCTCATTTCAGAAAATATTCAAAAAGAACTTAATTTGTTAGGAGATCCTCATGCCTTTTGATGTAAAGCGAGTCCGTCAGGACTTTCCTTTTTTTGCATCTGAAGCTACCAAGGATCTTCTGTATTTTGATAATGCAGCTACGACCCAGAAACCTAAGAGTGTGATTGATCGTCTTACTCAATATTATACAAGTGAAAATACCAACATTCACCGTGGTGTTTATCCGTTGGCTCAAGAAACCACTGAAAAATTTGAAGACGTAAGAAGAAAATTCTGTCGTTTTGTGAGAGCGAATGATCCCAACGAAATTATTTTTACCAAAGGTACTACAGAGGCTGTAAATCTTGTAGCTCGCGCATGGGGCGATAAATTTATTCAAGAAGGCGATTTGATCTTAGTAACTCGCCAAGACCATCATTCTAACTGGGTGCCATGGCAACAATTAGCTATTCGCAAAAAAGCCCGTTTTGGGATTGTAGAAATCAATGCCGATGGCAGTTTGAACTATGAATCCCTTTTTACGTGGTTGCGTGAAAAGCCTAAACTCTTAGCTTTTTCATGGATCAGTAATGTCACCGGAAAAATTATGCCTGCAAAAGATATTGCAGTGATGGCTAAAAAGGCTGGTGCTACAGTTTTTATAGATGCTGCACAAGCACCGCTGCATGTTCCTCTGAATGTAGAGCATTTTGATTTTATGGCACTTTCCGGACATAAAATGCTTGGTCCAACAGGTTCAGGCGTTCTTTGGGGCCGTACAGAACTATTAGAAAAAATGGATCCTTACCAATTTGGTGGCGACATGATTCAGCATGTAGGTGACCAAGAAACTACTTGGAATGAACTTCCTTGGAAGTTCGAAGCTGGCACTCCTAATATTGCTGATGTTATCGCACTTGGCGAAGCTGTTGAGTACGTAGAGAATTTTAATCTTGATGAAATACGTTCACACGAAGCTGCTTTAACAATGTATGCGTGTGCTGAGTTTAAAAAGATTTCGGGCATTCGTTTGCTGGGTCCTTCGGAAGCCGCAGATAGAATTCCTGTTTTTAGTTTTGTGGTAGATGGTTTGCATGCTCAGGACTTGATGGGGTATTTGCAAAACATTGGTCTTTGCGCACGCGTAGGTCATCACTGCACACAGCCCTTCCATGAAAAGCATGGTGTCGACTCTTCCATGCGTATTTCATTGGCCTTTTATAATACTCAAGAAGAGCTTGAGAAGTTTTTTGTTTCTTTTAAGGAAGCTATCGAATTTTTTGAAAACAAAGGTTTAAGAAAAAAGGCTGAACTTAAAAGCGATTCACTTCAAGAGTGGTTAAAACCTCTGATGGATCCTGAATTAAAAATTGGATTGGTAGATTTAGGACTTATTTACGACATTGGCGTAAATGAAAAAAACGAAGTGAATGTCAATATGACGCTTACTTCTCCGGCGTGTCCCGTAGGGCCTACCATCATGAAGTCAGTAGAAGATAAATTGCGTTCGTACCCAGGAGTACGTGACGTTAAAGTGAAACTTGTTTGGGAGCCCAAGTGGGATCCTAAAGAAATGGCCAGCGAAGAAGCCAAAGAACAATTAGGGATTTGGTAAAGGATGTTTATATGAGCGACACAGAAGATTACAAATCAGATTACTCCAAGTTTGGTTTTGTCACAGACATTGAAGAAGAGCGTTTGCCTAATGGTTTAAATGAAGACATTGTTAGAGCGATTTCAGCTAAGAAGAACGAGCCTGAATGGATGACGGAGTGGCGTCTTAAGGCTTATCGAAAATGGTTAGAAATGAAGCTTCCTGAGTGGGCGCACTTAGAAGTGCCTCATATTGATTTTCAAGATATTTGTTATTTCTCTGCTCCTAAAAAAGATAAGAATGCCCCTAAAAGCTTAGATGAAGTCGATCCTAAGCTGATTGAAACCTACAATAAATTAGGTGTGCCTATTGAAGAGCAAATGCGCTTAGCAGGTGTAGCGGTTGATGCCGTTTTTGATAGCGTGTCTGTTGTTACGACTCACAAAGAAGCTCTCAAAGAAGTGGGTGTGATTTTTTGCTCTATTTCAGATGCCATTCGTGATTATCCTGAGTTAGTTCAAAAGTACTTAGCTTCAGTGGTTCCAGTGGTGGACAACTACTATGCAGCTTTAAACTGTGCTGTTTTCAGTGATGGTTCTTTTGTTTACATCCCTAAAGGCGTTAAGTGTCCTTTGGATCTTTCTACTTATTTCCGAATCAATGCTCAGGGTACTGGACAGTTTGAAAGAACTCTAATCATTGCAGACGAAGGATCGGAAGTTTCCTATATGGAAGGATGTACAGCCCCCATGCGCGATGAAAATCAATTGCATGCGGCCGTTGTAGAATTGGTTGCTCTTGAAGGAGCCACTATTAAATATACGACTGTTCAAAACTGGTACTCTGGCGATGAGAACGGCAAAGGTGGAATTTTTAACTTTGTAACAAAGCGTGGAGCTTGCCGAGGTGCCAGATCTAAAATTTCTTGGACTCAAGTTGAAACGGGTTCGGCTATAACTTGGAAGTATCCTAGCTGTATTCTCGAAGGTGATGACAGTGTAGGGGAATTCTACAGTGTTGCTATTACCAATGATTACATGCAGGCTGATACAGGCACGAAGATGATTCACATTGGTAAAAACACCAAGAGTCGAATTGTGTCTAAAGGGATTTCTTCAGGTCACGGTAAAAATAGTTACCGAGGATCTGTACAAGTTTTACCTAAAGCATCGGGTGCGAGAAACCACACTCAATGTGATTCTCTGCTCATTGGTGGTAATTGTGAAGCCAATACTTATCCAGTGATTGATGTGAGAAATTCTTCTGCCGTTGTTGAGCACGAAGCTACAGCCAGTAAGGTATCTGCCGATCAAATCTTTTATCTTCAATCGCGTGGCATCGCAGCAGAAGAGGCCATTAAGCTCATCATCAATGGTTATTGTGAGGAAGTCTTTAAACAACTTCCCATGGAATTTGCTATGGAAGCCAACCGATTGCTCGATCTTAAACTTGAAGGCAGCGTGGGCTAAAATTCTTAAATTTAGCTTTGTTTTTTACGATACACTTAAGTGTTTTAATCGAGCTTTTGTATTTTGATAAATTTAACTATGCTTCAGAAGTATGAAGCAACTTATTCAAAAAACGCGTGCCTTAAATTATTTTGGTATCTACCTCATTCTAGCTGGCGTAGCAGGATACTTGTCTAATCCTGAGAAAGCAAAAACGGCGTTATATTCGGGTTCTTTGTTTGGATTGCTGATGTTGGCGTGTGGTTTTTTGTCTTCAAAAAATAAAACATGGGCTGTTAAAGTGGGGTTGGGACTTTGTCTCATGCTTGCCGTGGTTTTTTCTTGGAGAGCTACAGCAGGCTGGATGGCAGTCTATAACGGTAACAATGATAAACTCTTTGCAGCTGCATTGATTTCGTCAATGTTATTGGGTGCGTTGATTACACTTAAAATTCTTTGGAATAAAAATTCAGTAGCAAGAACCTAGGGTAATTCTGTTAATCGTAAGCAGCTTTGATTAAGCATTTATTTTGCGTAAGTGCCTCGAGGAATACACGTATCGTCCCATTCCCAACCGAGCGTTGTTTTTTCTAAACAAGTAAAGTCCACAACAATCACTTCATTATCGAGTGTGCGATGGCCAGCAAAGCCAATGGCTTTTACTTTATAATTTGCATCGTGCACTGGGGAACCTGAGTTCCCTCTTATGAAATAAGCACCCACTTGAGCTTTTAGATAGCGGTAGGTGTTACGCACAATTTCTGAGTCTGCTATTTTAAATATTTTATTGAGTGAATAACTGCCTTCGTAAACTTTTTTAGAGCTTTTATCTACGGGATCTACGGAGCTAATAAAGAGTTCCTCGTTATCTGCTGCTGTATTCAATCCTTCTTCTTTGGTGGCTTGACTGAAGTATTTTACGTTGTGAACCGCTTCAATCTCTAAGATGGCAATATCGGGTTCGTAGAAACCACCCAGATCAGCAATGTTCACATCATCGTCTTTTGTATATGCAGAATGAGCATAAACAAGCGATTTACAATTATAGTTTCTAAAACTTCCCCCATGTGCAAATTTAATGCGATCAACACAGGAAATTTCTCTTTCACGAATTTTTTTAGGCACACAGTGAGCGTTGGTCACTAATGTTTTGGAATCCAAAAGAAATCCAGTGCATCCTCCCAGGTTGTAATGATCTGCTTTAGTACTACTGTCTTTAAGTAACATAACCAGTCCAAGTCCAAGGTTATTATTTTCGCTACTTTTTGCTTCGTTATAAATTGTTCGGGAGTTCATGTGAGCTTGAGCTTCTTCCCATGTGAAATCTGTTCTGTAATATATACTGCCTTTTTCTTTGAGTTCCAGTGAGCAGGCACTGATGAGTATGAGTAATAAAGTAGCAAAAAGAGCACGAGAAAATACGCTCAAAAACATGATGGCGTATTTTAACTGAAATTACTCAGAGACCCCAGCTTAATTAGAGCTCTGGTTTGAATATAAAGCATTTATACGAGCAAAGTTTGTAGCGTGTGTATGTTTTATTTACAATTTCTAAGTAAGGCTTACATCAAAAGCCTTAAGTTTTACTTCAAAGCGATCTGTCGTATGTCCGAGTTGCAAAACACCTAAACTTTTAATTTCTTCAGGGATCAAAGCTTTTTCAGTAGCAAAGATAAAGCCCACACCGCAGTTGAATGTAGAAAAGAGGTCGGTCCAAGATGCGTCGGTGCGTTTCTGTACTTCGCTTAGCCAAGCGGGCGCTTCTTTGGGCCACAGACTTAAATCAAAGCCTACGGTGTTTTGCGAACGCAAGAGGTTCAAGAGTCCTGACCCCGTAATGTGGTAGGCCGCGACTATAGAGTTATCTTTAAGTGAGCTACGCGCTTTCAAAAACTTAGAAATGTAAATTTCAGTGGGGGCCATGAGGTGTTCGGAAATAAAGGCGGCATCTTTTTTAGTGTCGAAGATTTTTCTTAACCAACTAAAGCCGTTGGAGTGAGGGCCGGCTGACTTCCACCCATAAACTGGCATGCCTGGCTTGAGATTAGAGAAGCGAAGAAACTCGTTTTTCTTTAAGAATCCCACAGAGAATCCTGCGGCATCGAAGTGATCACCTTTATAGAGATCCGGCATCTGCGCGGTTTCACCGCCCGCTAAGATTTGTCCATGCTCGCCACACACTTCAATCAATCCGTGAACAAACTTCTTGAGGAAAGATCCTTCGACGAGCACTTCTTTTCCACTACACGCAAGATAATCTAAAAAGAGCTTTGGAGTCGCTCCAGTGCATAGAACGTCGTTAACGTTCATAGCGATAAGATCTTGAGCTAAAGACTTTGGAGTGCCATGGCCATCAAGTGCCCAAAGAATTTTTGTTCCTATGCCATCGCAGCTGGTAGCCAGCAATTCCTCAGAGTTCATTTCGTAAACGGCAGCGTAATCACCCACGCCACTTAGGAGTTGTTGAGCGCCAAGTTTTTTTTGAATGCCTTCAACCCAATTGTCGGCAGCGGAAGTATCTACACCTGAAGATTTGTAACTCATATAATTATATATTTTGGCTTAATGCCAGAAATGCCTTTCCCCAGTGAGGGTGATTTCGATTCCAAGTTTTTGAGCGGTTTCCATTACAAGAGGATCGTTCTTTGAACCTCCAGGCTGGATAACTTTTTTAATTCCCACGGTCGCCATTGCATGCAAGATGTCGTCAAAAGGAAAGAACGCATCGCTGGAGCAAATGAGTGCGCTCATTCCGTAGCCGCGTCTAAAGCAAAAATCTTGAGCGCGAGGAATTGCGAGCTTTTCTAAACTTTCCACACGGTTGGGTTGGCCTTGGCCAGCACCTGCAAGGAAAAAGAGTTTTTTGTCAGGTGTATTTCCTACCAAAGTAATGGCGTTGGATTTAGAGCAAGCAGCCGTCCAAATAGCAAAGAATTTTTCAAGGCCTTCGAAAGTTTTTTGATCTTCTTGAAAACGTGTTTTGTCTTTTTGTTGAATTAAAGTCCCCATTGTTGAAGAGAATGTCTCTAAGTCCCAACGATCTAGATCTTCTTTGTCATATAAAAAGACTTTAGAGTTTGGACGGGCTTTAAAAAACTTCTCTGCCCATACCTTTGAGTCGGCATTCTTTGGAAGAACAATAACTTCTACAAACTTTTTAGAAAGAGCATCCAGGATTGTTTGAGATGGTGTGCGGTTGAAAGCAACTATGCCTCCAAAGCGCGATACGGTGTCGCCTTCCCAGGCTTCAGTAAAGCAAGTGTCGAGGTCTTCTCCAAGGCTTGCAGCGGCTCCACAAAGTGTTCCATGTTTTACAACACAGGCTGCGGCTCCAGAGAAGGGGTAAATAAACTTAAGAGCACCTTCGGCATCACGTAAGTTGTTAAAGCTAATATCGCCGAGCGTTTCGTGATTTTTATGACTTAAGAATACAGCTTTTTGGTGGGGGTTTTCTCCATAGCGCAAAGTGCTGCGTAATCTTGAATGAAGCTCAAAAGAAATACGGCGATCAAGATCAAATATTAAATCAAAAGCATCGAGTGCGAGTGCTTCTCTAAGTTTGAGTTCGTCACCGAAAGGGTTGCTCTTCATCCATTCGTACTGTTTGGGGTTGGTGAGGCAATAGACGTGGTGGTAGTTCTTGGCCGAACTGCGCACCATGGTGGGGCCTCCAATATCAATCCATTCCACGAGTTCGGGCATGTCTTTTACGGCTTTGGCTTTTTCCTGAAAAGGGTAGAAATTACAAACGACAGCTCCAATTCTAAAATCGTGGGGCCATTCACTTTCGTCTTTGTTTTGGCGCATGAGTATTCCGCCGAGAATTTCGTATTGAAGGGTTTTTACACGTCCACCAAAGATTTCAGCTTTGCCTGTCATCTCAGATACTTCAGTCACAGGAAGATTGAGTTTTTTGAGGTATTCATAACTGCCACCGGTGGCTAAGAGTTCAAAACCTTTTTCAAGCAGAGTGGGGGCCAATTGATCGAGACCGCTTTTATCGAAGCAGCTGATGAGTGCATAATTTTTGAGAGCTTTCACTAGAGAGACCTTTCTGTGTCTAAAATTTTAAAAATGCCTTTGGGGTTGAAGGGAGTATTTTGAGTTAGGTCGTAATCGGGACTTTGCTCAGGACGGTTTAAAATTTCTCCATGGGGCATGAGTCCGATAACGGTGCTTTTGCCAACTTGGCGTATGAGCCCCGCTATGTTGTCGTCGCTCCCATTGCTCCAACCTTCTAAGTAACGAATAAAAGTTTCTGTATTCGGAGCAAGTCTGTTTATCTTGAGGCAACCTTCGCCGTGGCGAGCAGGATAGAAAAACTCTTCACGCAAAATAGGCGAATAAAGCTTTACCCACTTATCTTCAAACTGCGAAGGGCGATCAGAGAACTCGTTGTGTTTGAGTTCTACGTCACCAAAAACTCCAGAGGCCACAAGTACCTGAAATCCATTACAGATGCCCCAAAGATTGGCTTCTTTAAGAAATACTTTTTCAAAGAATTTTATTTCATTTAACTCAAAAGCTAAAAGACGGCCACTGCCCATGTGATCTGCAAATGAAAATCCACCGGGTAGAAAGATCCAGTCTCCCTTTTGCAAGTCACTTAAGGTTTGTTCAGGATTCTGTAGGAGGCGAGGCAAATCCCAAAACTCACAACTGTGTCCTAGTTGTGTCAGCATACGAGCGAGTTCATTTTCGCATTCAATGCCTTCGCCTCGGAGGATTTTAACTCGTTTTATTTCTTTAACTAAGCCCATAAGTGCTCCTTGCCGGCTTTAAGGTAGGAATCTCGAAATTTTTTGAGTTCCTCAAAGTTAGAGGCGCTTTCACCAATGCACTCTAAACTTCCTTTGAGTTCAGGGTGACTTTGGAGTGGATCAAAAGCAGGATCAAAAATTAAATGAAGTGCGCCCAAGGTGCCCGTGTATTTGAGCTGTGAGGCAAGTCCGTTGTTGAGTTTCATCCCCACTTGGCGACCTAGAGTCATTTCCATCAAAGATTTTAAAGGTACCTTTGCAGAGTAATCTTTTGCCGCCCAAACTTTTTTCTCAGAAATCCATTTTTCTAGTAGGGCATAACGAGTGTTGAGAAGCTTTAATTTTTCTTCACTCATTTTTAAAAGATCTGAACGAGAAGTAGCTTTTGTGGTGAGTGAGTTATCGAGAGGCAGCCAGTTGTAGATTTTTTGTCCGCTCTTTAGGAAAAAACTTGCAGGCATATATTCAGGTCCACGTGCAGAACCAAAAACTGAAACCACTAAGGTCTCTAAAATTCGAAACTTAGCGTCGTTGTTTTTCATGGAATCTTTACCACTCACAAAAGGCGCGCCCGTTGTGCGTGTAATAAGACTTAGGAGTTCGCCGCTAAGTTCTAATTTCCATAAGCTTTGAGCATTGTTGAGTGGGTCGGGCCAGGAATAGTTATCCAAAAGTGCTGCAAAGTTAAGTTGACCTGTTGCTAGAAGGTATTTTTTCATACCTTCGTCGAAAGAGCTTAAAACGCCTAAAGCAAAATCTTTTTCTTGCGGATTCAATCCGTGCCCCAAAGCAACGTAAGATTGAGCTTCGGGAATTTCGATAAGGCTACCTTCAGAGGGGCTTTCTTGAGTGATACCCGCAAATGGTTTCTTGAGGGTGCGCCCTTGTACTTCGTGATCAAAGCGGCGAATAATTTTTTCGCGTGATGCCCATTCGGCACTCTGTAAATGCTCGTTGAAGGATTTAAGGTCTGCGACAGAACTTTCAGCTGCACTTTCCTGCAATTGAGTTTTTTCTTTTTCAAAACTCCAGTCGCTCTTGAGTTTCAGCTGAGGACAAATGTCATGAAGAACTTCCAGAGAGAGATCGATAAGCTTTTTGTTTTGAGTTGTAACCACTAAGCGCCCAGAGTTGTTGAGTTTCATCCCCACTTGGCGACCTAGAGTCATTTCCATCAAAGATTTTAAAGGTACCTTTGCAGAGTAATCTTTTGCCGCCCAAACTTTTTTCTCAGAAATCCATTTTTCTAGTAGGGCATAACGAGTGTTGAGAAGCTTTAATTTTTCTTCACTCATTTTTAAAAGATCTGAACGAGAAGTAGCTTTTGTGGTGAGTGAGTTATCGAGAGGCAGCCAGTTGTAGATTTTTTGTCCGCTCTTTAGGAAAAAACTTGCAGGCATATATTCAGGTCCACGTGCAGAACCAAAAACTGAAACCACTAAGGTCTCTAAAATTCGAAACTTAGCGTCGTTGTTTTTCATGGAATCTTTACCACTCACAAAAGGCGCGCCCGTTGTGCGTGTAATAAGACTTAGGAGTTCGCCGCTAAGTTCTAATTTCCATAAGCTTTGAGCATTGTTGAGTGGGTCGGGCCAGGAATAGTTATCCAAAAGTGCTGCAAAGTTAAGTTGACCTGTTGCTAGAAGGTATTTTTTCATACCTTCGTCGAAAGAGCTTAAAACGCCTAAAGCAAAATCTTTTTCTTGCGGATTCAATCCGTGCCCCAAAGCAACGTAAGATTGAGCTTCGGGAATTTCGATAAGGCTACCTTCAGAGGGGCTTTCTTGAGTGATACCCGCAAATGGTTTCTTGAGGGTGCGCCCTTGTACTTCGTGATCAAAGCGGCGAATAATTTTTTCGCGTGATGCCCATTCGGCACTCTGTAAATGCTCGTTGAAGGATTTAAGGTCTGCGACAGAACTTTCAGCTGCACTTTCCTGCAATTGAGTTTTTTCTTTTTCAAAACTCCAGTCGCTCTTGAGTTTCAGCTGAGGACAAATGTCATGAAGAACTTCCAGAGAGAGATCGATAAGCTTTTTGTTTTGAGTTGTAACCACTAAGCGCCCAGAGTTGTTGAGTGTTCCCAATTGATCAAATTCAATACGCCATTGGCGGAGTAGTGTTTTGAGTTCTTCTGGTTTATCCGTAGCCAAGGTCATGCGCTCTTGGCTTTCAGAGAGAAGTTTTTCCCACTCCAAGAGTCCGTCAAATTTGAGACGGATATTGCTGAGGTCAATCGTGGCTCCTCCTGTAAGTGTAGACATTTCGCCCACGCTTGAAGCAAGGCCACCGGCGCCGTTATCGGTAACGGCAGTGAGTAGGTTTTTATCGCGAGCTTCCATGAGGAAGTCTGTGAGGCAGCGTTGCGTGTAGGGGTTGGCAACTTGCACGATGCTTCCAGAGAAGTCCTCTGAGCGAATATCACGTGAACTCATAACAGCTCCGCGTAAGCCATCTGCACCCGTTGCGCCACCAATCACAAAAAGAGTGTCTCCCGCTTTGGGTTTTTTGTTTACATATTTTGTAGGCAAAATTCCTAGAGCGCCTGCAAAAACCAAAGGTTTTACTGCATAAGAAGGATCAAAAACAACAGAACCTTGCACTGTGGGGATTCCGCTTTGATTGCCACCATCTTGAATACCGCGCAGTACTCCGCGACGAATGAGGTTAGGAGCGAGTGCAGTGCTCGGGCGAGCTTCGTTGTGCTCGGGGCTTTCAAAACAAAGCACATCCCAGTTTGCTATGGGAAGTGCACCAAGACCTGTTCCTAAAATATCGCGATGGACTCCCACCACACCTGTGCTTGCTCCACCATAGGGAGAAATGGCCGAGGGGCTGTTGTGAGTTTCCATTTTTGCAGCAATCGCCATTTCGGTGGCTTCGCCTTTGGGTGAATAAATTCTTAAAACGCCGGCATTGTCATGAAAGAGTGAAAGAAAAAGATCTTTTCTTTTATTTGTTTCCTCAAGTGCAGGAACGCGGAGTTTAGATTTGAAAATTGAATTTGTTGTTACGTTTTCGGAGCTGAGCTCAATGTGAGCATTAAAGATTTTGTGTTTGCAGTGCTCGGACCAGGTTTGAGCAAAGAGTTCCCATTCAGCACGGTTCCACGAGCGACCTTCTTTTTGAGCCGCGACGTCTAGGGCTTTACGTTCTTCAACAGAAAATTCTAAACCAATATCTTCAGGTTTTACGCTCTCGAAAGAATTGTCTGCGCGTTCAGGAGTACGCAACTTTTCAAGCCATGAAAGATAATCTGCAAAACTTAAAGGGCGAACGGTTTCAATCGCAGGCTCTCTCCAAAGAGCTTCCATATGAGCCACGTCTTTGTCTTGCAGTGCTTTAGTGATTTCTACTGCGTGATCAATACGAATATTTTTTGAAGGTATTTTTAAAACGCGCGCTAAGCTTTCGGCCAATGGATTAGAAACCCCAGGTAAGTAACAGCGAAAAAGAAATTGTGATTGTGCTTCGGGTAATTGAGTCATTTCTTTTCCAAAAAGAGCACGCACTTTTTTATCAATATTTTGAGAAGGTACAGGGGAGGGGGCAGATATTTGTAAATCCTCTGGATTTAACAAACCCAAAAGAGGGGTGTCCCTCTCTTGGGCCCGATGACCCGATGAATCTACGGGTGATTTGATAATGAGGAAGGAAAGGCTGCGGCCTTCTTGAGTCCAGTCAGAAACTTTGTTGGCTTTGAGGGCAAAAATATGAGTGTTCATTTTCTCAGTTGTCATTGAGGGGATCTTTCCTCCATTCAAGGATTTGGGCCCAAGGTGAGCTATTGATAAGTTTTGAGGCTTTGCTTCCAAGATCTTTTTTTCCTGTGAGACAAAGGTAGGCCACACGACCTGTTTGTGAGCCAGTTAAAAAGATTTCGCTATTTATATTTTCACTTGAAGGCACTTCCCATAAAGGAAGCGTAATAGCTTCGCCTTTTGCTGGGTAAGCTGGGTGAACAAGTGCAAGACACAGTGATTTTTCATCACTCACTTCGGGATCAAGATTTTCTGCAAGGCTTAATCCAAGATAAGAGCGCAAGAGTTGTGGATTTTTCCAACGAAGAACGAGAGCTTGGGTTTCTGGATCTCCCATACGTGCGTTGTATTCTAAAAGGCACCAACCTTTTTTGGCATCACGTAAGTAACCCATAAAGAGCGGACCAGAATATAGAATTCCTTTGCTCTTAAGAGCACGGGCGGTGTTGTGTGCATCTTTCTTAAATTGAGCGAGTTCATCTTCTTTAAGGGTTGGGTGTGGGCTCAAGGCACCCATACCACCGGTATTAGGGCCTTGATCGCCATCAAAGCGGCGTTTGAAATCTTTAGCAGATCCTAAGAAATTAACACTAAAGTCGTTTCCGCTAGGGTGTATCCAAAAAAAGACCGAAGCTTCTTCGCCCGTAAGTTTTTCTTCAAAGAGTAAGGAATGATTTTTCCACTCTTGAATTGTTTTATTAAATTCTTCGCGCGAGTTAGGTACAACAACACCTTTA
>CAZIFW010000021.1:0-38098 GCA_964538275.1 uncultured Bacteriovoracaceae bacterium | reverse complement strand
GAAAAATAAAGAGCTTTGTCGCTCGAATCACATGCGATTTTTACATTCCCCAAGTCTTTTTCATCCATTCCTTCCGGCCAGGGCTCGTAGGGAGTGAGAATTTTTTCTTCTTGTGGGTTCCAGCTCATGACTTGAATCAAGAACTTTTCAAAAGCTGAAGAAGACATGAATGGCATATCGCCTTGGACATTTACAATCCCATGAAGATTTTGAAAGCTTAGGTTGTTTGCGGCTGCATAAATTTTAGATGCTGCGTAAACGCGATCCGTTCCTGAGGGAAGTTCTGGGTCTGTAAGTACAATTTGATTTTCGGGGAGAACACGTGTCAGCAGCTTGAATGTTTTTTCATCATCTACTGCGGCTACTACGCTCACGTCTTGCATCTGAGTGTTGAGGGTTTTCTCCACTGTGCGCACACAAAGTTCAATGCCATCAATTTTGTGGAAAATCTTTTCAGGTATTCGAGCAGATTTTAAGCGAAAGGGCAGCACAGCTAAAATTTTCATATTAAATCGTGAATGCGGGCAAAGCCTACAAGTTTTCCTTTATTGTCTACTACGGGGGCAGAAGTGATTTGTCTTTCTTTTCTTTCGAGCGAGGCAAGAGCATCGTTAACAAGCATGTCAGGAGCAAGTGTTACAGGTTTTTTGATTAAAAACTTTTCAATGTTTTCTGTCACTGCAACACCCTGACCAAGGGCTCTTCTTAAATCGCCATCTACTAAAATTCCTTTAAGAGTGTTGTCTTTATCTACAATGCAAAGTGCGCCAACAGGTTTAGCACTCATCAGTGCAGCGGCTTCTTTAAGAGTTTCTGCTCCAGTAGCTATTGCAGTCTTCTCTAATGGAAGCATCACTTCAGACACTTCTTTAAGTAATCTCTTTCCTAGAGAACCTCCTGGATGAAAGCCTGCAAAACGCTCGGGGTTTAATCCATCAACACGTGCAAATGTAGAAACTAACGCGTCTCCAATTGCGAGTGCAACTGTGGTGCTAGAAGTTGGAAGGAGATTTATGGGGCAAGCTTCTTTCTCTACGGATGCGTCCAAAATACAATCTGCTACTTCACCAATAGGTGATTTTACATTGCCAATAATAGCTATGAGTTTAGTTTTTTCTTTGAGATAAGGAAGGAGAGCTACAATTTCGGGTGTGCTGCCACTTTTAGAAATCAGCAAACACACGTCATCTTTGGAGATGATCCCAAGATCTCCGTGTATAGCTTCTGCGGGATGCATAAAAACCGCTGTAAGGCCTGTGCTCATAAAAGATGCTGCAATTTTTGCAGCTATGTAGTGAGACTTACCCATGCCAACAATAATGAGTTTTCTATTTTGTGAAGCTGCTTCTTTGATGAGTTCTAGAGCGACATTAAATTCATCTCCTAAACGCTCAGCTGCGGCTAGAATACTCTGAGCTTCGAGCTCTAGAATTTTTTTGGCATTTTGAATGCGAGAAGCTGGGCTCATGTATAAAACTTGCCCCCGTTAGCGGCCGCTCTCTTAAGAGCCTCTGTGGGTTTAAAGCGAGGTCCGTGAACAGCGCTTAAGCGTTCAAGTTCTTTAACAATTTTTTCAAGGCCAACGCTATCTGCGTAACGGCATAATCCACCTCTAAAAGGAGGGAATCCGATTCCAAATATCATCCCGAGATCTACTTTTTCAGGAGAAGCTACAATTTTTTCTTCAAGAACTACTGCTGCTTCATTGATCATTGGGAATACCATTCGATTTGCCAGCGCATCGCCTGAAAGTAAAAACTTGCCTGTAGAAAGGTTCAAACCTGTTAGAGCAGTTAAACCTTCTTTATCAATTCCGGTGCGTTTACCATTTTCCCATTTGTAAAAACCAAGACCGGTTTTTTTTCCGTAACGTTTTTGTTTGCTGTCTCCAGAAACTTTAAAAACACTTTCAGAAGCTTTAAAACGTTCACCTAAGCTCTTTTCAAAAATAGGTGAAATTTTAGCAACAACATCGAGCCCGATTTCATCCAAAAGTTCATAGGGGCCCATAGGCATTCCGAACTTTTTAATTTCTTTGTCGATTTTTTCTAAGTCTGCGCCCTCTTCCATTATGTATCCTGCTTCAAGCATGAAGGGCACTAAAAGACGATTCACTAAAAAACCAGGTCCGTCTTTTGTAACGAGAGGAGTTTTACCAATAGTTTTTACATAAGCTACTGCTTTAGTAATGTGCTCTGGAGGAGTTTTGTCTGTTACAACAACTTCTACCAAAGGCATTTTATCGACGGGATTAAAGAAGTGTAACCCCAAGAATCGCTCTTTATTTTTAAGATCTGCAGATATAGCAGAGAGTTCAAGACTTGATGTATTTGTAGCTAGGATACATTTGTCACTGACAACTCCTTCGAGTTCTGCAAAAACTTTCTTTTTAACGTTGAGATCTTCTACAATGGCTTCAATCACTAAATCGAGGCCTTTGAAACCAGAGTAATCTGTTTGACCACGTAAATGGCGAAACTTATCTTCGCCTTCAATTTTGGTGAGTTTTTTTCTATCTACACCTTTCTGAATAAGTTTTTTAGCGTGATCAAGGCCTTTTCCAACCGCAGGGTACGTAACATCTTTTAAGAAAACCCAAAGATTTTTAACTGCGCTTTGATATGCAATTCCAGCACCCATCACTCCCGCACCTAAGACCGCAAGTTGTTTAATAGGAGCAACTTTTGCGGCTTCTTCAGGGGTAAGAGATGATCCTGTTTCTCGTTTAACAGTTTCGGTCATGAAGAAAATGCGAATGAGGTTTTTTGAAACATCCGTAATGGCGAGTTCGGAGAAAAATTCTTTCTCCATCTTCATCCAGTCAGAGCGCGATTTACCCCAGCACTTTTCGATGAGTTCGAGAGCTTTCACGGGAGCTGGATAATGACCACGTGTTTGTTTAGCTAAAGTTTCGCGAGTTTTTTTGAATACTACGGAACGGCCAAGGAAATTATTGCTCAATAATTTGTTTACGGGGCTGCTGTATTTTGGAGTTATGACACCACGTTTGAATTTTTTTGTACGTGCATAATCAATGGCTTTACTAGAGAAGGGTCCTTCGGGAAAAACTTCGTCTACCAATCCAGCCTTAAGAGCTTTTTTAGCATTGAGTGCTTTGCCTGTTAAAATTAAGTCCAATGCTGTGGGAAGTTCCACTAAGCGGGTCATGCGAAAGTTTCCGCCCCAACCCGGAATGATTCCTAGTTTGACTTCGGGTAATCCGATGACTGTTTTTTCGCTGTCACTTGCTACGCGGTAGTCGCACGAAAGAATAAATTCAGTTCCTCCACCCATACTGGGTCCTTCAACAGCCGCAATGGTTGGAAGGGGAAAATCCTCTAGGCGAGAGAAAACTTTCTGGCCCAATTCTCCGGCTTGTCCGGCTAAATCTAAAGTCGTGATGTTTTGAATAACGTTGATGTCAGCTCCAACGATAAAGCTTTTATGTTTTGCAGAGCGAAAGAGAACCGCACTCAAACTGCCTTTGTTGTTTTCAAGCTGACTTAGAACTTGGTCTAGCTCCATAAGTGATTTCTGATCCCACTTATTAACTTTTTCTCCCTCTAAATCGAAGTCAACGATTGCGAGAGTATCTGAAACATTAACTTTAAATGCTTTACCTGAAAAAAATTGAGTCATACGCGTTACCTTTTGTTTTGTGAGATCAGAGTTATCTATTTTTGTATCACTTATCATACGGCCTCCAAGGACATAGAACCGCCTTGGCCACCACCAATACAAAGAGTGACCAATGCTTTCTTTTTATTTCTGCGCTTGAGTTCGCGTGTTGCTGTTAAGACTATACGAGTTCCAGTAACTCCTACTGGGTGGCCCAATGCAATTGCGCCTCCGTTTGGATTTAAAATCTCGGAACTTAGAGTTCCAATTTTTCCGCTGTTAAAGTTTTGTTGGCAGAACTTTTCTGAATCCATCGCCAGTTGGCAGGCCAGAACTTGCGCAGCAAAAGCTTCGTTGAGCTCGACCACGTCAAAGTCAGAAAGTTTCTCGCCCGTTTTTTGAAGAAGTTTATGAGTAGAGAAAACGGGGCCAAGTCCCATGCGAAGAGGATCGCATCCAGCAAAAGCATAGCCACGAATCATGGCTTGAGGGCTGAGGCCTAGTTTTTTAAGACCCGCTTCGGAGCAAACAAGTACCATGGCTGCTCCGTCCGTAATAGGTGAACTGTTACCGGCTGTGATCGTGCCGTGCTTTTTATCAAAGAAAGGTTTGAGTTTTTGGAGCGCTTCCATGGTTTGGTTAGCGCGCGGGCCTACATCATTTTCTACAAAGCTCTGAGAATCGTGAGGAAGTGCCACGGGGGCAATTTCATCTTTATAGAATGCTTCAACCTGAGCTTTTGCGACTTTAAGGTGGCTAGAGAGGGCAAACTCATCTTGAGACAGGCGAGAAATTTGAAACTCTTTTGCTAAAACCTCCGCGGTTTGACCCATATTTACGCCCACCATGGGATCTGTAAGACCTTCCATAAGAGCTACGCGCGGTTTCATAAATTCTTGAACTGGAACTTGGCTAAAAGCTTTGGCTTTATCGCCTAAGCTACGAGCTTTGTTCATGTTTTCAAAGAATTTGGTAGCTTTGTTGTTGTACATAAGTGGCATGTTGGACATGGATTCAGCCCCACCTGCAACCATGATGTCAGCATCTCCGTACCATATTTTAAGAGCAGCCTGGGAGATCGACTCCAAAGCAGAGGCACAGTTTCTATGAACTGTATAAGCAGACACGTTTTGGCCGAGACCCGCTCGTAGAGCAATGACACGCGCTATGTTTGCGGTATCAGAAGGGGTTCCGGTATTTCCAATAACCACCTCGTCTATAAGGTTGCTCCACTCCGCTAAGGGGATGCCCGTTCGAATAAGCATTTCTGAAAGAGCTACGCGGCCGAGTTCAGCGGCGTGGATCTTTGCAAACTGGCTTCCGGACTTAACAAAAGGTGTGCGGATTCCAGTGACAATATAAGCGGGTCTGCTGGGTATATTGGATGTCATACCCCTACACGCTACTTGATTTAAGTCGCTGGCTAAATAGCCATTTATATGATTTTTCAATGATTCTTGGCTGTGAAGCGCATTGATCTTTTCAATCTATTTTGACTTCGAATGTTGACTCTCTGAAGCCTTTAGTAGATAAGATTCAGATACTTAAAATAGGATTGAGAAATTAATGGCTAAAGCGACAACGAAAACTAAAAGTTCTAAAGAAAAAACAACTAAAGCAGCTGCGCCTGCTAAAAAAGCTGGCAGCAAGCTTCAAAAAAGAGCGGATAAAGTTTTAAAAAAAGCAGTTAAGTCTGCTTCTAAAATTAAAGTACGCGGCGGAGAAGAAAAGAAATCTAAAGGGAAAAAGGGCGAAGGTAGCAGAAAGAAATTTCATGCCGTTGGCCACGCTCCCCAATCTGCGCGTATTACAGCAGTTCGCGGTCCTATGAAGGCAGTTTCTGGTAAAACAGCAATGGCGCCTGCAGTGAACGAAGAAAGAGCATGGCTCATTGTAGATGCTGCTGGTCAAACAGTAGGTCGCTTGGCTTCAGAAGTTGCGATGCTTCTTCGTGGCAAACACAAAACAACATTCACTCCACATTCAGATGCTGGAGACTTCGTAGTTATTATTAACGCTGAAAAAGTTACTTTTACTCGCGGCAAAGAAGAGCAAAAGCAATATTACAAACACAGCGGCTGGATTGGCGGTATGAAAATTACAACACCTGCTAAATTGCGCGATACCCATCCAGAAAGAATCTTGGAATCAGCTGTCAAAGGGATGATCTCACGAACTCCTCTTGGTAGAGACATGATGAAAAAACTAAAAATTTACAAGGGTACCGAGCATCCTCACAAGGCCCAAAACCCTGTGGTGTGGCAACTACGTCACTCACGCTCTGGTAACTAAAAGGGAGTTCATAGAAAATGGCTGAAAAATCAAAATTCATTTGGGCAACAGGAAGAAGAAAATCTTCTACTGCTCGTGTACGCTTAAAGCCTGGATCAGGCGAGTTTGTTGTTAACGGAAGAAAATTTGATGAGTATTTTGCTCGTCCAGTTTTGAAATTGATCGTTAACCAACCTTTAGAGCAAATCGGAATGCTTGAGAAGTTCGATGTTTTTGCAAATTGCACTGGCGGCGGTCACTCAGGACAAGCGGGAGCTTTAAGACACGGTATTTCTCGTGCATTGATTGAGTATGACACTACTTTGAGAGCTTCTCTCAAGAGTGGTGGATTCCTTACTCGTGACGATCGCAAAAAAGAGCGTAAGAAATACGGTCTTCGCGGCGCACGTAGAGCGTACCAGTTCTCTAAACGATAATTGGCTGCAGAAAAAAGACCATATGCTTTTTGCATCTGGCACTTTTTTCAACAACCTTGAATTTAAAACCCTCGAGCTAGTTTTAGCTCGGGGGTTTTTTATTTCTTTCATCCGTGTTCCGTGACCTTCTCTATCGATAATTGCAATAAGACATATAAACATTGCTCGCATAACGTAGCGCGGCATGAAGTCCCTTTTGTTTTTTTTAGGGCTACTAAGTTTTAGCTCTCAGGCTCTTGTTTTTCCCAATAGTCCACCTCCCGAAAGACTCGAGATAGCACCAGAACACTATCAACAAATTTATACGTTCTGGCGAAAGGAACTTGAGATAACACGTATTCTTCAGGAAAGACTGGAGTTGGAACGAAGAAGTTTTATTGAGTTGCCTTACTTATTCATTTTTAAGAATGAGCCTTACGCATTTAACTTCAAAAAAAATTATAACTTTTTTTCGAGACCCGCCTTTTATTGAGTTAGCAAATCCAAATCGCATTGCACGCAGTTCGCTGCGATGGTTGGGAATGATTTCTTCACTAGGAGGTTTAAATATTTTGTTGGCGCCTAATGAAAGCTTAAACCCGTATCAGCAGCTTCTCGCAAATCAGGTCGCGGCAAAAGAGAATACACTCGAAGATTTCTTGGCTTTTGATGAAGGCATGGATGATGTGAGTATGGGGTACATTTACTCAGCTCTTAACCATTACAAAGAGCACGAAGAAGGGGTTCAATCGGCTATAAAGCGTGAGATAGATCATCTCCGATCTATGATTAAAGTAATTACAGCAAACATGAAAGCTCAGCTGCTTGGTCAGCCGTACCTAGATTATAATCCTCATTATGTAAAAAAACTCGCACGCGCTGAGCTCTGGATGAGCAAAAAAGTGTACATGACTTATGAGGAAATGAGACCTGACCAAGAGTATGTCGACGCTGTTCGCAAAGCTTTATACGACGACTACTCTAAACGAAGTGAACGTTACAATCGTTATTCTGCTGAGTTAAGTATGCGACAAGGCAGGCTCAATGAAATGCAAGCAAAGTATGACCTTGCGCAAAAGGCACTGGATAAAACTTTAGATCAAATCAAAAATGCTCCTGCAATTGTAGCTGCCAAAAAAGAAGAACTCACAAAACTCTATATCTCATGGGGGCACTTGGGTGATCCGTTCAAACGCTATTCCGATGAAAAACGTCAGTTCGAGGAACGGAAGCTAATAGATATGGCTTTTTCGAACATCGATAGTTCTTTTAATTATTGGAAAAACCGTGCGCTGCTTGTGAAAGAGTTGCATGCGAGTATCAAGGAGTTTGAAAAATTGTGTGCGCTGCAAGACTCTAAGCGCAATCCTTCGTGCACGGAAATGCCTGAATATTTGTTAGTTTATGGAGATGCAGAACTCGATAATGTCATTACTCAGCATTATAGAAAAATTGAAGCTGCTTTGAATAGATTACACTCGCTAAATTTTGCAGCGGTTGAAATGCTTTTTAATAATTTTAAGGATCTTGATTCGTACAAGTTTCTGAAGAATTGGAATACCAATTGAGTTGTCGTAAGGCCTCATAAGTTACAATACCCACACTGGTTGCAAGATTGAGTGAGCGCACGTTTTTTTGCGGTATAGAGATGTGGCGACTGCTCCACTTATCTAGCCATTCTTGAGGAATGCCTTCTTGTTCATCACCAAAGACTAGCATATCCGCTCGTGAAAATTTTACGTCTGAATAATTCTGAGGTGCTTTAACTTCTACTAACCACATAGGATTTGCTTGTCGTGCTTCGAGCCATTCATCGAGGGACTTAAATGTAAAAACATCTAAGTAAGGCCAATAATCTAAACCTGCGCGTTTGAGTTTTTTATCGTCGATCTCAAAGAAAGGTTCAACAATATCAAGAGAACAGCCTGTAGCGGCGCACATGCGAGCAATAGAGCCCGTGTTTTGTGGAATACGTGGACGGAGCAGAACAATCTTAAGGCCTTCGGGGTGACTTGCGTATTTTGTTTTATCGTCGCTGTCTTGATTGCGTTCTAGAAAATTCGAAGGCCGCCGATCCTCACCCGTTATTTGAGTGTTGATCGTGCGGCCCATGTTGTGAACTTATAGCGTAGGACTTTTACTTTGTCAGGAGCGAGATATTGCTATCTCGCCTAGCCCTTATTACCAGCCAACTCCAATTGAAGCTTGGAAGTAAGATCCACCTTGACCGTAGAATCCGTAGTTAGGATTGTAGTAGCCAGGTTGAGCGTAGTAAACTTGGCCCCAGTTACATCCGCCAGTATTACACTGAGGAACGTAGCACTGAACACAACCTTGTTGGTATGTGTTGCAGTAGTTGTAGTTTCCACCGTACATTTGCTGATAGTGCTGGTTGTACTGGTTCGGGTTAGTGTACTGAGGGTTATAGGGGTAATACGTATTGGGGTTGCTGTTGTTGCTTCCGCTCTTCCCGCAGTTAACGAGAGAGAGAAGAAGTACCAATACTGTAAAACTGGTTACAATAATTTTTTTCATATTCGTTTCTCCTTATTTATCTCCGCTAACGTGTGCTTTATTTTTTATTTATACTTAAGACTATTAATGCAACCGGCGTGCCAAGCCTGAAAAGTGTGGCTTTTATGTTTTAAGTGCCGCATTTATCAGCAAAGACTCAAAAACTCGCTTAGTTTCAGTACACCGTGACGCCGAAAATTGTCCCAAGTGGCATGAAAGGAAGTGTCTTTTAGAGGTAGAAGATGGAGGCTTTAAATGCAAAAAGCCCCTGGTTACACCTCGTAACCAGGGGACTTTTATTGAATTATTTCAAGGACTTGGACTAGGTTTAGGGCTTAGGAACTACGGGTAACCGTGTGCGCCTCCGTATTCAGCGATTTCAGGGCCGTTCACACGTCTTAGTGTAACTTCATATGATTGGCCGGTATGCGTATTCCATCTAGTTGCCTGAATGCGAGCTATATCGTTGAACTTCATTTGGTCGCCGTTATAAAAGTAGTCTGCAAAGTAAGACTGAGCAGCTGAGATGCTCATGCGAGTTCCGGGCCGGATTTGCAGAGCTCCTTTTGAACACAAATCTAAACTCATATCAAACACAACATAGGGTTCGTTTGGTGTAGTGGGTGTTCCAGGAACATAAGTTCCGTTAGTGGGAGTTCCACCACCACCGCCTCCGCTTTTACCGCAGGCTACAGCGAACATTGCAATCATTGTTAATACCAAAAATTTTTTCATAATCATTTACTCCGCACATAGGGTTGCAATTGATGTGCCATCGCTTAAGAGTGTTGTATTTTTGTTCTAAGTGTTTTTTACAAGCGCGAAAGCAAAAATTTTGTAGAGAATCTAAACACACGAGCGGCAATTTTTGTCACATGAGTGATTTAACGTACACATAAAGCAGAAGTTTTTAGACATTGGATTTTGATACTGGCATCTTCTTTGCTTAATAAGTTATAGAATGTTTCAAAAACAAAAGGCCCTAATCCTTTCGTTTAAAGCTTGGTCACTTAGTTTAAAAAATGTGGCTTGTTTTTTTATTCTATTACTTGGTATGACCTGGAATTCTGCTTTAGCTGAAAACCTCTCTGACAGTGACTACGCAATGCTTGACCTAAGCGTTCAAAGTAAAAGTGGCATCAAACTTCCTGTTAACTTTGTTCTTCCGAAACAAAAAATAACTCCTAAAGGAGTGATTATATACGTACACGGAGGTGGTGCTGAAAATGGCCGACCTCCTCGTGGAATTGATTATCCTATGGTGCCATTTGCTAAGCGACTACTCAATGAAGGATACATTATAGTAAATGCTGCCTATCGTGGAGATACAATTGAAGAGGCGGGAAATTATTTAGAGCTCAAAGACGATGAAGATCGACATCCAAATGATTTTTATTACGGAGAAATGTTAGATCTACTTGCCATTGAAGACTTAATTAAGCGACAGTATCCAAGCTTAAAAATGCTCTACCACGGCTGTTCACACGGCTCCTTTCTAGTAAACCTTCTTGCGGGAAAACATGCAAACTCTACTAAAGCTATTGGGTTTTTTAGTGACTCGGGCATTTGGGATCTTGTTACAGCTTCGAACGACCCAAGTGGCGAGGAAAGAATGTCTTGGTATTTACATCCAGAAATTCTTACTCCTAAAGTTAATTGGGATGACTACGCTAAACAATGGGATATTAGCAATCCTGAAATTATTGGAGTAAAAGCCGCTAGGGAAAAGCTTAAGTCTAGACTGGATAACGGAGAAAAGTATTTCGTAGTATTTTATTCACCACAAAGGCCTAAATTCAAAGACAGAAACCCTTCTGCTTTCTTGTCAAAAGTAAAACAACCTCTCTTGGTTCGACATGGTCGAAAAGATTTATCTGTACCATTTAAGCAGCATGAATTCTTAAAGCATCAACTACGATCAAATCCTAATTCAAATATAAGATTAATAGACTCACCTAATAATCACTGTATTCAGGCCGATGACTCTGAAGAAATACAAATGTATTTTAATTTTGTTAATCAACAATTTGAGCTTTAAATATCGCCTGCGTAAACACAATGAGTTTTTCCATCAGGCGCTTGAGTGATTAAGGCTCCATCGCCTGCTAATCCCACTGCTATGTGATTGTTCCAGTTTTGACTTAATGGTTTTCCCCAGAGCTTTTGCATAGCTTGATTGTTTAAAAATTCCAAAAGCGAATCCTTGAGAAGTAGAGGATCGCTTGCAGGCATTAAAAAGCTTTCGGCAAAGGTGCGAGCAAATGTTTTTTTCACAATTTGTTTTCTTTCTAGGTCATTTAAACTCAATGCCCCAGCCCAAGGAGCTGGCCCTTTTAAATTCATGCCAACACCTACGAGAAACCAATCTTTTTTAACTTCAATTAGGATGCCCGCAGCCTTCTTAAATGTATTTTTTTCATAGACGCCAAGATCATTGGGCCACTTGAGAGTAAGAGCCTCGAATTTCTTACTGTGTAGATTTAAGTGCGAATACAAAAGTGCGCCGGCATAGAGTGAAAGTAATGATGTCTCTACGGGTATATCTTTCTTGTGAAAGCTTAAAGTCATCAAGAGTGAAGAATCGGGTCTGCCACTCCATTCGCGCCCTCTGCGGCCACGACCTTTGCTTTGAATATCGCTTATTAAAAGTACGCTCTTATTGTTGTCTAAAGAATATTCAAGCGCACAATCTTGCGTGCTTTCACATGTATCTAGATGAACTAAATCAAAAGACAAAAGCTTAGACCCGTTTTTTAGATTCACTTTCAATTTGGTTTAAGATCTCTTGGAGCTTTGTTTCAAGCTTTTCTTTAAACCAAGAATCAAACGCAAGTTGAACTTCACTGCGAATCATCGTTCTAATCTCTTCTTTTGTGATTGCAGGAGCTGTTGCTTCGGCTTTTCGAGGCGGCGGCGGAGGTGTGGGTGAACTTGGTCGAGATTGTATGCTTTCCCACTGCCCTGTAGCTTCTCGGTAGGCAGAAAGATTTTCTGAAGTTGGATGAGAGGCTGTGGGATGTTGAGTTGGAGTGCGCTGAGTGTATTCGCGACTGCCGGTAGTTTCGCTGCTCATAGGAGGCGCATCAAAGTCCGGACTCCAAAGATTTTCAGTCAGTTCTTTTTGTGTAAGAGGTATGCTCTCGGTTTGAGAATGTGTAGGTGTTTGAGTGTGTGCTGATGTAGGCGAGTGACTTGCCGTAGGAGAGCTCACGGGCGGTGGAGTGTGATCAAGTGGAGGCATTGTACGATCCACAAGCACAGACGCTTTATTCATAGGATTGTTCATGGGACGTGTCGCTTCGGGATTAATGGCTGCTCTCGACATTTGTTGGGTCGAAGCCGTTGAAAGTGTACTGGATGTGCGAGCAGGTGAAGATCTTAAAAGTGCCAGCACAAGTGTAAAAAGGGCTTCGCTTTCGAAGGGCTTCCAAAGGCGCGCATCTGCAGGAATTTTATCAAGTCTTCCAATGTCGCCTTGGTGAATACTGGAGCATAAAAGCACAATTTTAGTGCCTGCAAGATTGGGATCTGCCTTCACGGCTTTTACAAGCTCAGAACCTGAGATTCCAGGAAGATCTAAATCAGCAATTAAAAGAGTTGGTGCAATTTCTTTGCAGATTCTAAGAGCATCCGTGCCATTATCGCAGCAAACTAGCTCGTAGTCTCCGCGGCTGAGAGCTAGCTTAACCGCCCTGTGCATGGTGCTGGAATCATCTGCAAGCAATATCCGGTGTTGTGCCAAATCCCTCTACCCCCTAAATCCCTGGTCCCTTCCTTTAGTCTCAACGATTTTCAAGTTCTTGGGAAGGAGCGTTGTAAAAAAGGAGGCTCTCTAAAGAGTATTAAGAACGTGTTGCGTCAAGAGGAGGAATCGTCATTTACTAAAAATATTCTTCTCACAGCTTAGTTGAAGGAGTGCTAAAATAGAAAATAAGGATGGGGTTACTGTCCGGCTCGACGAGAAGAGCACATTGTTTTGTCCTATGATTACGTAAACGGGAGTCCTCCCTGCAGGCAGTGAGCATGCCCACCTCGGGTGGGAAGCCTAAAACCTGTAAGCTTATTGAAGGCTTTAAAGGACACCCACCTCACTTTGTGGGGTCAAAGCAAGTGCCTGAAGACGACCAAGATGGTACCCCTTCCGTTTTTCTTTTAGCTCTCCCTTTAGGGATTCGAGCAAAATTAGTGCATAATTAAAATTAGAGGGTTCAGGGATGAAGGGAAAAGATCTTTGGGACATGCGCGATCTTCCAATGCCTAGCCGCGATGAAGCGGAGCGTGGAGAAGTGCGCCAGAACGTACGTAACACCACTATTTCTCTCAGTGAATGGGGCGAAAAAAGCGATTTTTGGAAAGAATGGAAAGATGAATTCCAAGTGGGCGGAACTGCGCCTAGCCCTAACTTGCCGACTGTGAATCCTCAGCAAGAGCAAAATTTTGAAAAACACGAAAACGATGGCGAAGTTTTTATGGAGCCCTGGGCTGCACAACTCGCTTTTCATGAGCGCCGCTTAGAAAAAGAAGGCACTGTTGATTACGGGATTCCTTTTCGTAGACAAGAGTTGCTTGTAGATAAAACCAAAGAGTTTGCGCGTCTATTGCAACACACCTTTCGCAAGCATGTAGAACATTTTAACCAAGCAAGAAAATCTGCAGCACATGCCATTCACATTTATAAAATTTCTCGCAGCGACGAAGATTTTTTAATGTATCGCAATGGGGTGAAATTGATTGTCTCTGCGCAAAGAGCCGGACGCATTTCGTTGAGCTTTAACCAGTTTATTGCCCCTATGTCACAGACAGATAAACATGCACACGTAGAGCTAGAAGCTGTGTGGGGTCCTTTTGACCAGTTGTTTTGGACCTACAAAGGTGAACGCGTTCAACTCATGGATGTTGTGCGATATTTTGTGAGTGAGATTGCCTTCCAAAGTTTTAGATAACTTTTAGGCACTTTCTTAACATTTGCCGATGTAATAGGCATAAAATTGGCAACTATTATAAAAAAGCCCCTTAATATTTTTGTAGAATTAAAGATATGGCAAAACAGAGGCTATTGGCTTTAGGGGTTTTGTTTTTATTCATAAATTCAACTTTTGCAAATAATAAAAACTCAAATAAAACTTCACCACAGATTGTCGAAAACAGAGTCAAGAAAATGGTTGAGCTCTATAATTACTCTGCGATTTTATATTCGCAAAAAGGCCCTTCTGCTTTTTGGAAAAGTTTTGCTTATTTGGCAACAGAATCTGAGCTGCAGTCGCTTATAAAATCAACAAAAGGATATCCTTCTTTGCCAACACTTAAATTAAAGAATCCTCTTACAGTAGAAGTCTTTCATTCAAATAAGCAATTGGCAGAAATCACGATCATAAATTTTGATCGTCAGATTCTATCTTTAAATAAAAAAATTGTAAGCATTCCTAGGGGAGCTTCTGTGGATCAAACTGCTACGCTTTTGGAATTAGAGCTTTATACAAAAAATAATTTAAATCTCTTTTGGGAAAAATTGCTTGAGGGTATTTTCTTTAAAAGTGCAAATGCAATGGGTGATCCAAATAAAAAAGCAGGAAATGGATTTTTTGCTAAATTATTTGGGGGCTTTTCACATGGATTATGGGGAAAGAATTCTAAAAATAACGCTTTAAGTGAAGCGGTTGTAAACAACAATCCCGTCAATCACTCAGGGCTAAGCCCTGCTTCAAACTACAATGGAGCTCCTGCAGAAAGCGAAGTGCCTGCTCCTATTCCCAGTGTGCCTTCAACGGCACCTGCTTCAGATGTAAAATATAACACCACTGAGGGAAAGCCCTCTTCTTCTCTTTTAGAGACATTGAAAATTCCTCAACTCGATCTAGCTCAATCATCGTGCACAGTTATCTTTACAAGACATGGCCAGAAAGATTCAGGAACACAATTGCTCACTCAAGAGGGTTGGAATCAGGCTCATGCACTCTCTTCATCGATGCAAGATTTTGAGAGTAGATATGGAAACTTTGATTACGTTCTTCATAGCAATGAAAAAAGATCCATTCAGACGGCATCGCCCTTTGTAAATCATATTCAAGCTGCAAGTAATCATAGCGAAACTAAGGTTGCACCCGATGATATGCAAAAGTTGTTAAGAGAGTGTCATCCTTACAGTGAGACTAAGTGTAGTGATCAGGCAGCAGAGGCTTTCAAGAAATTAAAAAGTTATTGTGATGAAAAAAAAGGAGCTAAAATTTTCATCACAAGCCATGGTTCTTTGGGAAGACATCTTATGCAAAAAATGTCAGGGGGTTCTTTGCCCGGTGGGCCAGATTGCGCAAGACCTTATGTATTTACACTAGAGAGTGGAACTACATTTAAAAAAGTACATCAGTCTACAGGTGATCGCCTGTGCACAAATTAAGCCTCCTATAAGAGTTTTCAGCGCTAACGCAAAGTGCCGCATGTAAGGTAAGTTTAAGTGATTTAAGGCTTTGTAGGGGTTTTTTTATTTTTAGGCGTTATAAAAACTGTACCTGAGGTGCAGGAGATAATGAAAAAATTAAATTTTCGAGGGGTATTCGCGGTGGGCTGCCTTTTAGTGGGAAGTCTTAGTGCAACTGAGTTGAGCTGTAATTCTGTTGAAGGAAATAGAAATGGTCCAGCTTGTTCCATGGCGGTTTTCATTAACAAAAATAACGGAACAGCATTGGGGCGCTGGAACGGGCAAAATAATGAAAGCAAGCTTGATGTAGAAGACGATAATCTTGCTGAGTTTTACTTCGAAGGAGCTGAGGCAGGAATTTGGGAAAAAGAAATCGAAGAAGGAAAAACTCAGTGGGCAGGATTCATTCTAGCTGCTGAAAGCGATGCTTGGTGCCGTGTTAAATGTGTTGAAGTTCAATCAAATCGTTTAACTGCAAATGATTAAGTCTTTAGATTAAAGATCTTCAATGAATTCGCAAAGAGCTGCTCTTCAATCAGTTGAGCTTCTTCTTTGCGAATCTGACAAATCTGTTCAAATGTTTTAGCAACATATGCCGGTCGATTTTGTTTACCTCTGTAGGGAATTGGAGCAAGGTAAGGAGAATCTGTTTCAATCAACATTCGCTCTAAAGGGCAGTTTTCTACGACGTTTCTCAACATATCAGCATTTTTAAAGGTGATGATTCCTGAGAATGAAATAAAGAGTCCCATATCTAAGAACTTCTTGGCCCACTCCCAGTTCTCAGCATAACAGTGCATGATTCCGGGGATTTCATTCATTTTAGCTTTACGAGACAAGAGTACATCGTAAATATCATCTACTGATTCGCGACAATGAATAACGAGTGGTTTTTTTACAGAAATCGATAAGTCGATGTGGAAGGCAAAACTTTCTTTTTGAATTTCAGGAGTGGCAAAATCATAGTGATAGTCGATGCCTGTTTCTCCAACGGCTACGTAGTCGTGAATTTCTTTTGTGAGTGTATCTGCAAACTCTTGATTAAATTCACTTGCCTCATGAGGATGTAGTCCGAGTGTAGGAAACAAATTCATTTCTTTGTGATTACGAGAAATCTCCAGCGCCCTTCTGCCATCTTCTAAATGGGTTGCAATCACGGTGGCGTGCGATACGCGAGCTGCTGTGGCTTCTGCAAGAACTTCGGGGAGCGTGTTTGCAAAATCTTTGCTGGCCAAATGGCAGTGCGTATCGAAAAGGCTCATGCGTCGTCGCTGTCGTTTTCTTGTCCGGAACGAGGTCCGAATTTACGTTTTACTTCTAAGCCTTGGAATTGTTCAAAGCTGCCGTCTTCTAAGCGCACAGAAACCATGCCCTTCATGATGTCGAGTTTTGTAACCCTACCCTCACCTTTGGGGGTGAGAACGGCTTTTCCAACTTTAGGAAGATCGGCTCCAAGAGCCACATAGTTGTCGTGCTCATAGCCTAAGCAACATAGTAAGCGTCCGCATTGTCCGTTTACGCTTTCAGGTTCGAGAGAGACACCTTGGTCTTTAGCCATCTTAATGGTGACAGGCTTAAAGTCTGTAATCCAAGTACTACAGCATGTGGACAATCCACAGCGGCCAATTCCCCCAGCCAATCGCGCGGCATCGCGCACTCCTACGTGGCGCATGTCAGCGCGGAGACCGTATTTTTGAGCAATTTCTTTAGACATTCCGCGATAATCAAAATCTTTAGATTCGCTGGAATAATAAACTACAAGTTTGCGACCTTGATCGACTAATTCACAATCGACCATTTTTACTCCATGCATTTCACGTGAACGCACGCGAGTATCAAAAAAGCGTTTGAGTTCGCTTCTGAATTCATCTGTTTTGGCTAAAAACTGCAAATCTTCATCTGCAGCATGACGAAGCACCATGTGGAGCTCGTCGTCTTCATGTCTCTTTTCGCGAATGCGGGGAGCCACACTCACCACGCCTACAAGGGTTTCTTTACCATAACCTTCAACCACAACACGGTCGTTCCTTTTTAGAACGAGGTTGTTTGGATTGCGGAATTCGTAAATCTTTCCTGGCCAGCGGAATTTTATCCGAACAATTTCGATGTGCGCCATGGCTGACCTGATTGTACCTTTCTCTTAAAATTTAGCCAATGTAGCGCCGGATTACCATAGTGTCTTACGGCCCAGAGGAAATCTTCGTAATGTTTCCAGTGGGTCCAAAAGCTCAGCGCCTCGTTTGAGGGGCTTTGAGCAAGTCTCGAAGTGGCTGATCTCCACAAAAGTGGAAGTTTTTCTTCAAGTTCGGCAATGCGGGCAGACCTATCTTTCCACCAAGTGGAGTTGGAAAGTTCAGAAGTTTTGGCAAAGTTACCCCAAAGAGCTTCTCTTATTTCATATAAGCTTTCCATAGATGTAACTTCAGGACTGGGAAGCTCGCTTTTGAGGTTAATCTTAAGACTTCGACTGCGAATGGTAGCCAATAAACGGAGGCTGTTTGCAGTGATCAACATGAGGTGAGTGTGTGGACGGGGCTCTTCTAGAATTTTTAGCAGGGCATTTGAGGCCGCGTTTTGAGTGCCCGATAATTTTTCGGCCTGAGTAACGACAAGAAGTTTTTTAGGCGAAATATTTTTTGATAAATATAAAAAACTTGATTCCCATTCTCTCACCTGTTCCACAGCATATGCAGCTTCAGTGGCGGGACGCGCGATATAAAAATCAGGGTGTTGCCTATCACCATTAAAGTTTAATGGAATAGAGCAAGAGTCGCATTTGCCACAGGGTTCAGCTTCTTGCCTTTGACATAAAATACTTTGAAAGAGGCTTTCCAGTCCATCGGGAGAGCCAAAATGAGTTTCCAAAAGTAGAGCATGACTGAGCTCTCCTCTTGAAAAGGCCTCCTTGATTTTAGAAATTTTAGACTCAGCCATTCCTAGGTAAATAGCCTAACAAATCTGACAGAACATGGCTAAAAACTTCATCGGGACTTTTTGAAGCGTCAATTATAATAAAACGAGCAGGATCGGCCTTTGCGAGGTGTTTATAAGCATCGCGAATTTTTGAATGAAAACTCATACTTTCCTGCTCAATGCGATCCAAGCTTTGTCTGCCTTTGGCTCGCTTAAGTCCGATTTCGGGTGAAACATCTAAATAATAAGTACGATCAGGGTAAGTTCCATCCATGGCCCATTCATTGATATCACGAATCCGTTTAAGGCCGAGTCCACGAGCTACACCTTGGTAGGCTAATGAAGCATCCACGTAACGATCTAGAAAAACATGGGTTGAAGTAGCCAGCGCTGGTGCAATCACTTCATCCACGTGTTGAGCACGAGCTGCTGCATATAAGAGAGCCTCGGCCCGAGGTGAAACAAAAGCGCGGGGTTTTATGAGAGAGGTTCTTATTTCTTGACCAAGTTCAGAGCCCCCTGGTTCAAAACTATAAGTGATCTTAAAGGCAGAAAGTGCTTTTTCGTTTTTTAAACGAGAAAGGAGAGAACTCTTTCCAGAGCCCTCTCCTCCCTCAAAACTAATCAATTTTCCAGCCAGTTTTGTTGAAACTGTCATGGGAAAAAACTACCTCAATTGCTCGTCGATAATTTTTTTGAATTCAGCAAAAGGTTGAGCTCCTGGGATTTTTTTGCCTTCAGTTTTGCTTCCAACAAAGAATGTAGGAGTTGAATTAGCGCCCGCTTGCTCAGAGTATCCTTGAGATTTTTCAACAATGCTTGTTGCTTCTGGGCTTGTTAAACAAGTTTTAAATTTAGCTTCATCAAGTCCAAGCTCTTTGGCCCATTTTGTATAGTTAGCAGCGTTGAGATCTTTTTGGTTATCAAAAAGTTTATCATGGTATTCCCAAAACTTACCTTGTTGTTGAGCACATACTGAAGCAACTGCTGAAGGTTTAGCCTCAGGGTGAAAATCAAGGGGTAAATGTCTGAATACGATAGCTACTTTGTCGCCGTAAGCAGCGTGAATTTCTTTCACAACGTTTTTACCGCGTGCACAGTAAGGACACTGGAAGTCACTGTGTTCATAAATAACAACTTTAGCGTTCGGGTTACCAAGCACGGGCTCTTCAGAAGAAAGTGCCGGAACTTGAGCAAGAGGTTCTTTAAGGAACCACTGAACATTTGCATTGGCCATGAGACTTTCAATGTAACCTTGGCGTTGATCAACCTTTGCACGGTTAGAAAGGTGAGCTCTGATTTCATCTTTGCTGACTTTTCTCATTTTACCTGTCATAGGATCTTTGAATCCTTTTTCAAGATTGTTTTCTTTGATGAAAGCATCTACCTCAGCGTCGCTAACAGTAGCGTCTGTTCCGATAGATTCAAGAAGAGCGTTCACATTAGGAACGCCTTTTTTCTTAACTTCTTCGTTGAGAAGTTTTTCTACGAGAGCATTTTCAGCTCCACGCTTGTACATTTCAATCACTTCTTCAGAAAGTTGTTTAACTCTAGAAGCGATGTTGCCTTTGATTTCTTTGGCGCGAATATCGCCGCCGTTATATTTTAAGATAACGGTTTCATCAGCAAGTGGATTTACAATCTCTGTTCCACTTCCGCCGCCTTTGGATTTTTCGTTAACAAATAAAATGATAAAAACTACCAACGCAACTGAAAGCCCAATGATAATGGCATTCGTTGTTGATGTGATATTTTGCTTGGATTTCTTCTCTGACATGAAATCTTTCTCTCTTTCTTTAAGGTCACTGCTATCAATGTGAAAGCAAGATTCATATTATATGGGCGACCCAATAAAGCAAAGCTGAGCCTTTAAGTAGTGTGATTTCTGCGCGATGCGTAAATGGCCTGTTCCTCGAGAGAAAGCAAGGATTTAGGCCAAAATCTTAATAACTTAATAAAAGCTTAGGACAAGCTCATCGTTTTCGTCATATGACACTTTTAAGAAGCGTCCACTTGCCCTAGCCTCAAGGATGGTCTTTTCAAAACTTTTATAATTTTCTTCAATATCATCAATAACTGCATAATTGAATTTTGAACTCGCAATGGGCTTAGAAACAGTGGGTGAAAGGTGTCCTACTATTGGGTAACTCAATAAAATTCGATTGCGTTTAACTGAAAGACCCATGTGCGCAGCAATCAGTGGAATCTGGCTGATGGAATACTTGTGAGCACCTAAAGGTTTGGGCTCTATCCAATGATAGTCGCTCAGTAGATTATATCCCATTTTCTTTTGGATCTGGATGGGACGACTAAAGTGTCGGGCAAGTAGAAGTTGCCCGTTTAGCTGGGCGGCTTTAGCTATTTTAACGTTTTTAAAACTTCCTACAGAGTCGCTGTCTTTTAAATCAGGTATCAAGAGAGGCATTAAAATAAAAACAAAAGTATCTTCAGCTCTCATTCGACGTTCGATCGTCAAACTTTCTTCTTTGTCATCTAGATTCACTTGGTAGTTGTAGGGGTTGCCGTTGTAGGGAGAGTCCTTATCGTAACTTAGTTCATGTTCGATTCTTTCATATGAACTTTGAGTGTTTGAATTGGGGTCTTTTGAATAACAAGCCGCAAGACCTAGAATTAAACTCATATTTAATATATTTAATAAATTTTTATTCATAAAATTCCTTATCTCTTAATTCCATACATCAAAGTGGAGCCTGCTGATTTTCCTTGGGGTCCATCACCATAATCATAGTGAAAAGGTAACGCACCACCATATTCGGTAAAGCGCGAGTATTCTCCGCGTTTTTTGTTTTGACTCAAATCAGAATAAGCTTCTTCAAGAGATTTTTGATAACGACCTTCAAAGAGTTCTAAGTTCGGGCCATCGTAATTACCAAAGAGCTTAAGCTTCCAATTGTTTTGTCTATCAATAAAGTCTGCAAAAGGAACTCCGGATTCACTTTGTAAAATATATTTTGCGTTAAAAACTAAATCGGTCGACGTTTTAAATACATCACGAGAGTGCGATAAAAAAGAAGCTGCTTTTAAGAAACTAGTATAGTTTCCGTTGAATATTTTCATGAATTTTAAAAACGAATCAGATTTAGAGAGAGGGGTTAGTCCCTCATGTACGTATTCCCCTAGGTTTTGACGGAAATAGTAAATAGTAACTAGATCAACTCGGCCGTTACCATTGTAGCGGTGACACATAAAACGTAAGCCTTCTGGGCTTTTGTTAGAGATGGCAGTGCCAGCTCTTAGAGGCATCCAAGCACCATTCTCATCGAGTGAACCAAGTTCTGAGCTTATGATTGTATAGTTCATGAGGGCAAGAGAAGCAGCCATTTTAGTCCACGTAGATTTACTGGCTTCACTTGTTTGGCTTTTCATTTCTGTTGTTACATAAAAACTAGAGCGCAAGTATTTTCTCATCATGTTTTTAATATCTTCTTGAAAACTTAAGGTTTGGGATTCCTCTAGCGATGGCAAGGCTCCAATCTTTTCAGCACCAATCAAAATAAGAGTGCTTGCTTTGGGAAAAAATAGAAATGGGTAAATAACGTCTGGACCACCAAAGGGGTAATAGATTGTTTGGGTGTTTTGAAAGGCTTCACTTAAATGAGTATTTGAAAACTCAGTCATCCGATCACGGTTTGCGGGATCATAAATTCCATGAAGACCTTTTTTATTCCATTCAGTGCTTACTCCAGTAACTGGATTATTCCTGCGTCCAATCATGTTTTGGGCAATCACTTCTTCACTCGAATCATCTACGGGAATAGCTCTAGGAATATTTAAATTATTGCCCTGGGGAGTAAGAGGTATCGCTCTAGGAATTTCGCCTTGAACGCTCTGTCCATTTTGTTCAGCGTTTGAGTCTTTTCCGCAGGCGCTTAGGATAAAAACACTTAAAATATAAAGGTAGGAGGAATTAAGATTTCTAAATTTCACGATCCCAGTATTATAGCGGATTTCGATGATTAGCAGGGAGCAAAGTACGCTCTTGATGTCTAAGCTTTAGACATGTTTTCTTTAAGAGGTCAGCTACTCACCGTCTTCTTTTAGGTACTGTTCTATAAAGCGCATGTGTTGGTCTCTGTAGTCTTGAACTCGAGTTGTAGAGAGTACATCGCCAATGCGAATGCCCGTTTGTATGAGAAGTACGAAATAAGTCTCAAGGGCTAATAGAATGATTGAAAGGATAACTCCCGAAAATCCTGCAATGTGATTGTAATGAAAAATACTTATGGAAAGTAGTATGAATGGAAAATTACGAATCATACATCCAGAAAATGTTGGATATTGCGCTCCTAGTGAATCGGTAACTTGGAGTCCAAGAAGCCATTTTCCGGGACTTTGCCCTTCGTTCCAGATTTCAATAAAGGCCCACAAAAAAGGAGCGGAGATGAAAAGCCAACCTGCTCCTACAAACCAATTCACTCCAAATAGCACAAGCATGACCAAAGAAAAATCAATCAACTTTGCCCAGAGCCTGTTTTCCATGGTGCCACGTCTTTTTCCAGTCAGAAGGGCTTCAATCGGTAAGGACTCTTGGTCATCAAGTTTGGATTCAAACATCTTCAAGTTTTATTTTAGAAGAAAAGACCATGAGTCGATATGTCAAAAGCTTGATTTTTTTAGGGACCCTATCAATATGAAGGTGTGCTTTCTAATGAGACCAAATCTTTAGATATTGCCGTTATCTCTGATTTACATCTTGGCACCTACGGATGCCACGCTGAAGAATTGGCTTATTATCTTGAGTCTATAAATCCTAAAGTTTTAATTTTAAATGGGGACATTGTTGACTTCTGGTATTTGCATTGGCGTTACTGGCCTAAATCACATATGCGAGTTTTGGAATTATTGATATCTAAAGCCTCTCAAGGAGTGCAGGTATATTATTTGACCGGAAATCATGATGACTTGTTAAGACGTTTTGGTTCATTGTTTTTAGGAAATTTTTCTCTTGTTGATAAATTGGTCTTAGAAATAGAGGGCAAAAATTACTGGATTTTTCATGTTGATGTATTGGATTCTACTTTAGATGAAACTGGAATTTTTACACGCTTCCTTACGCGATTAGGGGGCTGGGGTTATGATCGATTGATTCTTATAAATCGATTGATCAACAAATTTATGCGTTTATTGGGTCGCCCAAGACTCTCTCTATCAAAAGCTGTTCGTGCTAAATCGAAAGATGCAGCTTCTCACCTTCAGAGATTTGAAGAAACCATTGCAGATTTAGCCGCTGAGAAAAATTATTATGGTGTTATATGTGGTCATGTCCACGCCCCTACCCTAAAAAAATTATTTTCAAAAAAACATCATAGAGAGGTTTTATATTTAAACTCTGGCGATTGGGTTGAGCATTTAACCGCTCTTGAGTATTCGTCGTCGCAGTGGCAGTTGGTGGATCTCTCGAAAAAATCCGAAGAATCCAAAGGAGCTTCTGTTGAAAATCATGGAAGTGATTTAAGCTTGAACTCATGAATGGTAAAAGCGCTACTGAATCAGAAGTTATCATGACCGAACTTGTACTCCCTCAGCACACTAACGTCTTGGGAAGTATTTTCGGGGGAGTTGTGATGAGTTGGATAGATATAGCCGCGGCCATTGCTGCCAAAAGGCATTCTGGGCGTACTTGCGTAACGGCCTCTATAGATGAAATGCATTTTTTACGTCCGATTAAACAAGGTGATATTGTGAATATACGTGCTCGTATCACGGCTGTACATCGCACGAGTTGTGAAGTTCATGTTGAAGTGAATGCAGAAAATCCAGTTTTGAGAGAAAAATTTAAAACTACGGATGCCATGTTAAGTTTTGTGGCAGTTGACAGCCAAGGGCGACCAACAGAAATGCCACCCTTGTTATCTGAAACAACAGAAGAAAAATCTGAACAAGAAGAAGCAAAAAAGCGCAAAGCTTCTCGTGAAGCTCTTAGGAAATCGCTCATTAAAAAATTAAAAACTTAGCTTATATTATGCGCTTAAAAAAACTACTTTGCCTGAGAGATCCTTTACGGCTGCAATCTTAGGCTCGTAGAATTTTTCCAGCTCTGAACGTTTGATTTTAAGAGTAGGCGTTAAAAAACCGGCTTCAATAGACCAAATCTCCGCGCTGATAATAACTTTAGAGACTTTCTCATGGCTTTCTAATTGGCTGTTAACGGAACTTAAGAATTTAGTAAGTTCATCGCTTAAGTCTTTTTCTGCTCTATCATTTCTAGCTTCGCTTAAATTTACAAAGGCATAAGGAGCATCCATTCCTGTGCCCATAACACATACGTTTTCGATGAGTTCAGATTGTAAAAACTTTGATTCTATTTGAGTAGGTACAACATATTTGCCCTTAGCTGTTTTAAATATATCTTTGCAGCGACCTGTAATTGTTGCGTAACCCTCTTCATCGATACTTGCGAGATCACCCGTTTTTACGAATTTATTCTCATCAAAGGCTTCTTTATCGAGTTCGGAATTTTTGTAAAAGCCAAGCATATTGGAAGGAGATTTGATTAAAAGTTCTCCCTGAGGTGAGACTTTAGATTCTACCCCATTGAGCGCCATTCCTACGCTTCCCTGTTTTACTTTCTTTTGTAATGAAAAGTGCGCATAGGCAAAAGTTTCGGTCATGCCATAACCATCGCGAATTTGAATGCCAAGTTTTCCAAACCAATCCACAATTGACGGCGCTATAGGTGCTGTTCCTGTAATGAAGAATGTGGCCTTAGCGAGTCCCATTTTCTTTTTAATTTTATTTTTAACTAAAGTACCTACTACTGGAATTGAAAGTAATAACGAAAGTTTGTTCTGAGGTAATTGTTTTAAGATTTGAGCCTGAAGTTTTTGCCAGATACGTGGCACAGCAAGGAAAACATTAGGCTCAACTTCCTGCATATTTTTAGCAAAAGTTTCTGGTGTTTCAACAAAACTCACACATCCAGCTGCATAGATAGGAGCCAGTTCGTTTAGGGCGCGTTCTGCAACGTGACCAATGGGTAAATAAGAAATACCACGATTGTTCTTAGGGTTATTAAAATATTTAGCAACGTTGATTCCGGTAAATGTAAGCGCTGCAAAATCATGCATGACGCCTTTGGGAGCGCCTGTAGATCCAGAAGTGTAAGTAATAGTTGCAAGATCATGGGGCTGTCTCTTAACGGGACTAAATTTAGGATTAGGATTCTGAGAAATAAATTCTTTCCAAGTTGTGCATGTATCCAGAGGAAAGTCAGGGAAGCTGATGCAAAGTACGTTTTCGGGAATAACTTTTTTGATTGTTTTCCAGTTGTCTAATTTGCCGCAAAAAATAACAGAAACATCACTGTGTACCATTATCTTTTGCAGAGTTTCTTGAGAGTAAGTGGGAAGAAATGGAACAGAGACCCCACCCGCCATCCAAATCGCTAAATCAGAGATAATCCAGCTCGCACAATTTTTAGAAAGTATGGCTACGTTTTTTCCCTTAACTCCGTATTGATTAAGAGCCGCGGCCATTTGAAAGGCTTCGCGATAAACATCGTTGAATGTATATTCTTTCCACTGGCCATCTATAGGTTGTCTTAGATAAACCTCACGAGGTTTATCGTCAGCCCACTTTGCCATCTGTTCTACTGGATTCAGCATGAGAGAGTTTTAGCGCTCAGACTGCAGGTGTGCAAGCTCCCCACAGTTTTAGAAAAACATCAGATAGAGCTTTTAAGGGTTACAGAGCACGCAATAATACGCTATAGCCCTGCCCGCCACTAACACAGAGAGTGGCAATCCCAAGCGCTCCATTTTTACCTTTTAATCTATGCGAGAGTGTTACAAGTATGCGTGCTCCGGTAGCTCCAATAGGATGCCCCATTGCGATTGCTCCTCCACGAGTGTTGAGTTTTTCGGTAGGAATCTTTAACTCTTCTTGGCACGCAAGCATTTGAGCGGCAAAAGCTTCGTTGATTTCAAAAGCTTCGATGTCTTCAATTTTAAGATCGTTACGCTTTAAGATGTTTTTTACAGATTGCACAGGACCTAGTCCCATTAACTTGGGATCGAGAGCCGTCACTTCAAAATCTATAATTTCTGCAAGTGCATTTTTATTTTCTTCACTGATCCATAACCAAGCGGCTCCATCTACAATGGCCGAAGAGTTACCAGCACTTAACGTTCCTTCTTGAGAAAAAACTGCAGGAAGTTTAGCAAGTGCTTCTAGAGATGCATCTTCACGAATGGCTTCATCTTTAGAAAGTTGTGCAAGTGAATGTTGAACCGGAAGAACTTCATCGTTAAAGAGTGAATTCTTCCAACTTTCAATTGCACGTTGATGCGATAAAAAAGCCCATTCGTCTTGAGATTTACGCGATATTTTTCGCTCAGTTGCAAGGAATCTTTCGACAGTTTCTCCCATGAGCATATTGGCCATGGGACATTGAAATCCATCGTGATACATGGCATCTAGAATTTTTTGGTTGCCAAGTTTTTGTCCCCACCTTGCTGTGGGAAGTAAATAGGGAGTATTGGACATAGATTCAACACCTCCCACCCAAAGATTCTGAGCCCTTGAGAGCAATATCTTTTCTACCCCATTAACAAGTGCACTCATTCCAGATGCGCATGCATGGTTGATTGTCCATGCAGGGATACTCTCAGAAAGACCCGAAAAAATTGTAGCTTGTCTTGCAGTGTTGGGGCCAGCTCCGGCTTGACGCCCGTGTCCCATAATTACAAAGTCTGGCTTAGAAAAAGTACTTTTTTTAATGCTTTGTTCAAGCGTATGTCCTGCAAGTTGTCCCGCAGTCAGTTTTTTGAGCGCACCACCGAATTTTCCTATCGGGCTTCGAAATGCGGCATTTATAAAAACTCGTTTGTTAAAGATCGGATTGTGCGAGACGGACATCGAGACCCATTATAGACTGAAAGTATGTCGAATGTCCTGTATCGAAATTTTACTCTCGATGTTACTCAAGCCGTAAAAGCCGAAGGATCTTGGATTTGGGATACGCAAGGCAAAAAATATTTGGATTTAAGTGGGGGTGCTTTTGTAAATGCACTCGGGCACGGTCGGCAAGATTTAATTCAACGTATCGCCGATCGTATGAAAAAAGTGAGTTACGTTAACGGTTGGCATTTCAGTTCTCCTCAAATGGAAGAATATGCTCCTAAACTTTTGAAATATGCACCTGCTGGATTTTCACATGTGGCTCTTTTGAGTTCAGGTTCTGAGGCTGTTGAGGCTGCGCTTAAAATTGTGCGACAGTCTTTTTTTGAAAGCGGCAAAACTAAGAAAAATAAAATTATTGCACGGAGCCCCGGCTATCATGGCAATACTGGACTTGCGTTATCTGCCTCAGCTCGTAAGTCTTACAAGAAGTTTTTTTCTGATTATTTAACAGAAATTACATTTGTAAGTGCTCCACAAGATTATCGTTCTAAAAATATTAATTATGCGGAAGAATTAGAAAAAACAATTCTTAAACTAGGGCCCGAAAATGTTTCAACATTTATACTTGAAACTATCATGGGTTCTTCGGGAGCGTGTTCTGTACCTCCAGAAGGTTATTTAAAATCCATCAAAGAAGTGTGCACGAAATATGATGTGAAAATTATTGCAGATGAGGTGGCGTGCGGTGCTGCACGTACAGGTGAGTATTTTGCATGTAAGGGTTTGAATTTTGTTCCGGATGTTATTGTTTTAGGTAAAGGGGTGAATGCGGGATTGATACCTACAAGTGTGATGATTGTGAGCGACGAAATTATTCAAACAATCCAAAGAGGCTCTGGGTCGTTTATGCATCATCAAACTTACATGCACAGTCCCATGATGGCAGCTTGTGCTCTTGAAGTTTTAAATGAGATAGAAAATCTAAATCTAATAGAACGTGTAAAGAGCGAAGGCGCTTACTTTGGGGAGTTATTGAAGAAAGAACTCTTGGGACTTCCGCATGTGGGAGCCATTACAGGACAAGGCTTTTTCTGGGGAATAACGTTGGTTAAAGATAAGAAAGATAAATCCTGGTTTGCGGCTGAAGATAAAATTGTAATGAAGCTTTTTAAAAAATCTAAAGAACTTGGTCTTATCTTGTGGCCTGTAACGGGAGATCAAGAAGCGGAACAAAGCGATTGTTTTGTTTTAGCCCCTCCCTACACTATTTCTAGAGAAGATATGAATGAAGGTGTTTCTAGGTTAAAAGAGTTGTTGAAGTGAAAGAACTCTCCCCGTACACTTTGCATTTAGATCGTGATGGATACCCTGTAATGGATGGAGGCGTTAGAGCCAATGATCCAGATTTTTTAAAAATTGTTTTTCAGAATCTAAAGCGCCATCAAGATGATGACAAATTTTCTCTCTCTACAGAGATGGAAGGTAAAGAAGTTCTTTTAAGTTCCTATGATGATCCTTTAGTTGCGCAAGAGGTGATTGTTCAGAACAACATCACTCTTTGGAGGTTCTTGGGTGGTCTAAGTTATGAAGTTCCTTATGGCGCAATTCGGGTGGATGAATGGCAACGGCTGCATGCTTATGTGGGGCCTAATCGAATTCCTGCCTTGATGTCGCATAAAGCTCAATCTGCTTTTTTGCTAAATTTCGAAAATTTATCTGTACTTAATCCTAAACCCTTTCGATCTACACTGGATCCTCTTGATGCCAGTCGCTGGGATCGTCCCTATCAAGTAAATGAAATGCCATGGGACATGGGAACTGTAAATCCAGTCATAGCTAAGCATTCCGAGCGTATGTTGAAAGAAAGTGGCTCTGATTTTCTGGTTCCTGGGGCTGGAACAGGACATGAAGTTCCTTTTTTAGAGGCTGCTCACAAAAAAGTAACTGCATTGGATTTTTCGCCAACAGCCAAGGAAAGTTTTTTGAATACTTATCCCAAGTCATCTGCAAAATATATTGTGGGTGATTTCTTCACTGAAGGGCTTCCTTTATTCGATGGAATATTGGAACTTGCTTTTTTTGTGGCAATTGATCCCGCGCTTCGTCGTAAAGCTGTGGAACGTGTACATTCTTTATTGAAGCCGAAAGCTTTTTGGGGCGGATGTTTTTTTACTCGCTATTCAGATGCTGGCCCACCCTTTGGATTAAGTGAATGGGAGCTTCAGCAACATACAAAGGATTTATTTGACATAGTCGAATGGGAGCGTAGTCCTTATTCTCATCCCAGAAGAAAAAATATAGAGCTTTGGGCTTTATTACAGAAAAAGTAGATCAATCCCATTCGGGTAAATATTCGCAATCTGAGTCGAGATCTTGCCAGACTAAATTTGCGTCTTTAACTAGTTTTGTGGAGCAATCAAACTTTGAAACAATGTAAGGAGGGGCTCGTCGGTTTGATCCTGAGTAATATAATGCAGTTTCGTATGACGAGCTTACATAAAGTTCTCGTGCACTTTGCTCGCTTTTGCCTAAGAGATAAATGCGAGGAGCTTGGGTGATCTTACGAATACGCCTCTCTATACCTTCATCTTCATAATACATTGAGCGTTTTACAGAGTCGTCTACAAGACTCAGTAGCGTAGGATTTCGCAAGGCAACGTCTACATCTACATATTCCAAGTCCTGAGCGTTTGTTAGAGATGCAGATATGAAAGCTAGTATTAAGAACTTTTTCATAAGAATCTTTTTTAAAACTCTTGATAAGTATAAAAAACAGTAATGGCTGTCTATTTCTTAGGTAAACTGACAGGAGGAGCAAGGAGGAACACTTTTAATTATTAGTAATTTATAACTCGCCCCAGTCTCGCCCAACTCCATGATCTGTCAGGAGTGGGGTTTCGAGTTCTTTGCCTGTAAAATCTTTGAAGACATTTGGATCTTCCAAAATGTTCTTAAGTTTAGGTTCGAATTCTTTTTCAAAACCTTTTTTAACTTCAAATAAAAGTTCATCGTGAATTTGGAGAACCATTCTTACAGGAGCTTTGCTCTCGTGAATCCACTTTTGAACCTTAATCATTGCAAGCTTAATAAGGTCTGCTGAAGTTCCTTGAAGAGGGCTGTTGATTGCCATGCGTTCAGAGAAATTTCTAAGCGCGGGATTTTTTGAGTGAATGTCAGGAAGCTTTCGTTTGCGACCACAGAGTGTCTCTACTTCACCCTTTTCTCGAGCGTCTTTTACAACTTCTTCCATCCAAACTTTTAATTGAGGGTAACTCTTGAAATAGCTTTCAATAAATTTGGAAGCTTGAGCACGTGATATTCCGAGAGACTTGGACAGTCCAAAAGGAGTTTGCCCGTAAATAATTCCGAAGTTAATGGCCTTAGCTGAGCGACGCTCGTCGGATGTAATTTCTTTTTCATCCTTTTCCATAATGAGCGCAGCCGTGCGAGTGTGAATGTCAGCTTTGTCGTTAAAGGCTTTGCACAGAGCAGGATCTTTTGTGAATTCGGCCAAGAAGCGCAACTCAATTTGTGAATAGTCGGCCGAGTATAATTGATACCCTTCTTCAGCAATAAAAGCCTTTCGAATGCGATTTCCGCGTTCGGTTCGAATGGGAATGTTTTGAAGATTGGGATCTGAGCTGGCAAGACGTCCTGTTTGCGCAATTGTTTGCGAGAAGTGAGTGTGAAGTCTTTCCGTTTTGGGGTTTACCAGCATGGGCAGTGGCTCAATGTAGGTAGATAAAAGTTTAGAGAGTTCTCTCAGCTCCAAGAGAACTTTAGGAAAAGGATGTTGAGTACTGAGTTCTTCTAAAACTTCTACATCTGTGGAGGGGCCCGTTTTCTTTTCTTTAATTACAGGTAATTTTAGATCTTGAAACAATACTTTGGCCAACTGCTTAGGGGACGCGAGGTTAATACTCTCGTACTCTGGAATGTTTTCGCTTTTTAATATTTCGCGTGCATTTTCTTCAACTTGAAAACGCTCCTGCTCTAATTCTCGGTAAAGAGTGTTGAGATAATTTTTATCGAGCTTAACTCCAGTGCGCTCCATTTCAAAAAGTACATAGGCCAAAGGGCGGTCTATTTCTTCGTAAACTTTAAGAAGATTTTTCTCTTTGAGTTCGGCTTTAAAAAATTTCCAAAGTTTAAAGGTCAAAAATGAATCTTCTGCGGCGTAGTGTGTTGCTTGTTCTAAAGAGACGTCAGAAAAGTTTTCACCTTTTTTTACTACCTCATCAAAACGAGTAGGACTTGCACCTAAATATTTTTCGGAAAGATTTTCAAGGTTATGAGAGCTCGCGGGGTCAATCAGAAAAGAGGCAAGAATGCTGTCTTCGTATTTACCTTTAAAGATGTACCCATCATTTGCCAGCTGATGCCAATCGAACTTTCCATTGTGGAAAACAATATTCTTAGACTCAAAAATCTTCTCAAAAGCCTTTAACGTTTCTGTAACAGGCAAATTCTCCGTATTTTTGTGCCTAAGTGGAACATAGTAAGAGTCTTCTTCATTAAAACAAAACGACAAGCCTACTAAATTACCCTCTTGAAACATTTCAAGTGAATGAGTCTCAGTATCAAATGCAAAATCTTCGCAAGTCTCTGCCTTCTTTAGAACTTCTTTGAGTTCAGCAATTGATGAAATAGCTACGTAATTTCCTTTTGGCAGCGCGAAAGTATCACCCGCAGGTACAGGGGACCCTCCGTTTTGATCCCGATGACCCAACTCTAGGTCATCTTGACTTATTCGACGGTCCTCCCCCCCTAGCTGTTTTTCGACTTCATCGACAAAGCGACGAAAGCCCAGGCGCTTGAGTTCTGCAAGAAGTTCGGGTGAGTTGGGAGTTCGAACAAATTCAGTGAGGTCAGCGGGAGCGTCGTATGCGAGCCTTACAAGTTTTAGTGAAAGTTCAACTTGAGGAATATTTTCGGCAATGCTTTTGAGTTTTTTTCCGCTTAAGGGATCGGGATATTTTTTTTCTAAAGCATCGCTGCGCTCTTTAGCAGTTTTAAGAACTGCATCTAAAGAGCCAAAATGTTTAATAAGCTCTGCTGCTCCCTTGGGGCCAATACCCGGAGCACCTGGGATATTATCTGAGCTATCGCCCATGATGGCTTGCACATCGGCGATGAGATGAGGTGGAACTCCAAATTTTTCTTCGGCCTCTTTTTCGTTAGACCATTGGTTTTTCTTAGTATCGAGGCACCAAACATTTTCGTTTACCAATTGCAGTAAGTCTTTATCGGCAGTGACTATTACGACGGGATCAAAACTACGTTTTGCGAGAGTAGCGATGATATCATCGGCTTCATAACCTGCGGCACTTAGCTGTGGGTATCCCCATAATTCCATCAATTTTATAGTATTTTGAATTTGAAGACTGAGATCTTCGGGCGGAGCGCTTCGGTTGGCTTTGTATTCTTTATAAAGCTGAGCCCTAAATGAGGGCTCTTTGCGGTCCCAAACCAAAACTAATTTTTTTGTTTTAAAGGTATTGCTCAAAGAGCGAATCATTTGCACAAAAGCATAAGTTGCGTGAGTTGGGGTTCCGTCCGGTGCTGTGAGTTCGGATTGTAAGCCGTAGTAGGCCCTAAATATATAAGATGAGGCATCTACGATAAACAGCGCATCGTCGAGGAATTTTTGACTCGGTGAATTTTTTACATCTCCAGACACTCGTGTCATGTTAGGCATCAGTGGATATGAAGCAAGGGTGGAAAGTTAAAATTTTTGAATGGGGAACTTTTGCGCTAGATGGCGGAGCCATGTTTGGCGTTGTGCCCAAGCCGCTTTGGTCCAAGCTCATAAGTGCAGATGAGCAAAATCGAATTCCCCTTTCCTTGCGATCCCTTTATTTAGAAAAAGGCGACAAGAAAGTTTTGGTTGATTTGGGCATGGGTTTTGATTGGGATGCCAAAGCCAAAAAAATATATTCCCTCGAAAGCTCTCCAGCTGATTTGATTCTTCAAAGAGAGCTTCAACTAAAAACCATTGAAATAACTCATGTCGTTCTTACGCACTTACATTTTGATCATTGTGGTTTTTTAGCCACTCAAAAAGGTGCAGAGTGGGAATCCACTTTTCCCAATGCGGAAATATTTGTTTGCGAAGAAAATTTTAAAAATGCGCAAGCTCCCAGCTCTCGCGAAAGTGCCTCCTATCTTAAGCACATCTGGACTCCTGCACATAAAAAAGATCAAATCACTCAAGTTTCTTGTCAGTGGCTAGAGCACCGAGAAATTCTGCCAGGAATTTATTACAGGCGAGTGGATGGACACACTTTGGGGCAAGCGATGGTATATGTGGACGCTCAGGATGGTGATTATATATTTCCTGCAGATTTGTGTCCCACCGAAAATCACCTCAAGGCTGCTTATGTTATGGGGTATGATATAAATGCTGGTCTTTCCGTTATAGAAAAAAAGCAGTTTCTGAGTGAAGAGAAAACGCGAAAAAGCCGCATTGTTTTTGAACACTCTGCTCACGTCCCATTTATAGAGGGTTCTTCTCTGTCTTAACTAAAAATTAACACAAATCAAAAACAGGATTGAGTACAAAACTTCTATACTAAAAGGATGGTATTACAGAGGGCTTTTTATCTGTTACTTAGCCTTAGTTTTAGTTTCTATGCCCAAGCAGATACTGGATTTTATTCAACACGTTCGTATCGTGTACCCACTGCTGTCGAGCAAGCCAGCAATTCAATTGTAAAAATTCTTCTTATTGATCCTCAAACTAAAAAACCTTTAGGATGGGGAACCGGTTTTGTTGCAGAAAATTCAAGTACTCTTTGGACAGCTGCTCACGTATTGAATGCTCCTTTGAACACCGGAATGAATCTCTCCTTAGAGCTTTACGATGTTGTAGGGAAAAAAATATTTGATACTTCAACGAGTGACATTGCAACTCTAACCTTAGTTGGAGTTGAGGGATATAATGAGCTGTCTGCAAACGAAAAAGATTTTGCAAAAATTAGCCTTAATAGAGCGCTACCTATGCGTCCTGTTAGTATCAATCCAAGCTTACCTTCTTTAGATGACGATCTTTTTGTGGTGGGGTTTCCTGCTCTTGATTCCATTCAAGAGGCAACTTCATCTACTTACACGCAAGGGATTATGCAGTCTCGCGTTACTATGGGCAAAAGTATTAAAGCCTCTCAAGCCAACGAACAACTTGTAGCAACTCGCTCTCCTGCACAAATAGAAAAGTTAGACAAAGCACTCTCAGAGAAAATGCTTTTTATTGATTCGGATGGATATTTTGGTCAAAGTGGTGCTCCAATCTTTAACGATACGGGCGAAGTGGTGGGGATTTTTACGGCTATATTTAGAAGTCGAGAAAATGGCCCAGGAGTACACATTAAAACTCGCGGATTAGGCCCAAGTTTTTCTGGCATCCTTGGCCCATAATTATTTAAAAACTTAATATATTCTAGTTAAATGAACAGCGATGCTCGTAAATCAAATAAATTTCTTATCAATGCACGTTGGTCAGTAGGAATTCCAAAATTTAAAATTTTCTTTGTTTTTTTAGTAGGCCGAGATAAACGTTTAGAGCATTTGGCTCCTCTGCAAGATCAGAGACATAATCAATCTTTTGCAAAGGCACTTATTTACTCTGGTCTTTTAGCTTGGGTATTCATTGGTTTTATGGTTCTCAGCTTTACAGCACTATATCTAATAAAAAGCTATTCAGGTTTTGACCTTGTAAAGGGGAGTAGCCCCTTCCCCACCTTTTTAAAGAAAATTAGAGTTTGTCACTAGGTTTTTTAATCTTCACCTAGTGCATGAATAACAATTTCTGTGTTTGGAAACATGGATTCAAGATATTTTTTTGCATTTTGTAAATCTTTGCCATCTGGTTTGTAGGTCCCTGAGTTGTTATTTACGTGAATTTTCCCGTCAGTCCCTTTCCACACCTCTCCGGCAAAGCGAACGGAATCGCTATATCCAGATATGAGTACATGCTTAGTTAGCAACCAGTCTACAAACTTATGTCTTACGTTTAGTCTCGCTATGCTTACACCTGAATCAGTTATAACGATATTATGCATGTTAGGAAATTCTTCTGTGTGTGCAGGCAACATATCAAAGAGAGTTTTTTCAGTTTGCGGGCCTAAATCAAGAGTTGATTTTTGTAATTGACTTCTTATTCCGCTCACGACAGGTTTTGAAAATAAAAAGTTTTGTTTGAGTTTGGTAACGAAGTCTGGATTCTCTTTAGGGAATTCTTTGAGCTTTCTGTCCGAAAAAAATTCTTCGGCTTTTATTTTATTGGATTTTACGTTGTATAGAGCGTGTGGCCCCCAAATCATTCTCAAACGGAGGCCGAGTGCTGAAGGGGATGAAATTGAAAGATCTATGTTTTTTTCTAAATCTACAAGAGTTTGATCTTCTACTGGATGGAAAATCACAGGAGGTAAATCTTCGTCTTTTGGCTCCTGAATGGGACTCGGTGCTTCAGGCTTTCCTCGAAATCTAGCCCAATGCCTAGCTATTGCCCTTCGAGTATCGGATATAACTCCTCTTCTGTAATCTTCTCCGCTTAATCTTGTAGTCTTCCAAACTTCAAGCTCAACTGGCTTGCCCTTATATAAAATTCCACCTGTGCTGAGTAATGTGTCTGCCAATTGATGAGGTAAAATATTTCCGACATCGAGAGCTTTGCCAGAAGCATCGGTAAAGCCTGCATCTGAAAGAACTCCGCAGTTTGCTTTCACGCAGGTGATAGATTTTTCACCTTCGCGTGCTTCCATTGCAGTTCTCAAACCTTCCATTGCCTCGGCTGGAAGATTTTTCATTCGTATAAAATATCCAGATTGAATGAGATCACCTTCAACAATTTCAGATGGGCCACGCCAAGCAGATTTAGCAGCATACTTTTGTGTTTCTCCATTTTTGCCAGGAATAGCCAGAAATACATTAGGTCTTCCGAATCCTAATATTGCATCGTTTGGATTTTCTTCAAACAACTGAGATAATTTAAACAAATACTGGCCAGAGGCACTTTTTTTGATTTTTATGGGTGCATTATATACAGGAACTAAGTGGCCCCCTATGTGCTCTATAGTAATGCGAACCTGACTGAGATTTTTTTTACAAATTCCGTCTACTGGAACTGCATGTATGTATTGATAGAAAAAAACAGATAAAATACATAAAAGGTACTTTTTCATAGCGATCTCCAAATATCGATTAAAATATTTCTGCATCCTTTTGAGGCTTTAAAATAAAGTCTGTTAGTTCTTATGTAAGATTCAACTTCAGGACTAATTGGAAGTTCGTGAGGGGATTCTTCTTCAAAAAAAGAATTGTTATTTTTAAGTGTCCGACTCACAATACTGGAGCTTTTGGGATGCTCAACAATAAAGCTACGAGCGGGTTTTTTTGCAAGCTCCGTCATGGGTCTGTCCGTATTTGCGGGAGTGCCAATCATCCACTTTTTAACAGGACTTAAGAAATTGATAATCTTTTGTTTAAAAAAGCCATCGGCAACGTCGTTATGAAGTGCAACCCCAACAATTTCGAATCCTTTAGGGGATTGAGCGAGTTCTTTGATTAAATTTCGACTTTGAGGGAATCCGTTTTGATAAGCCTGTGCGGTAAGAACTCTAGGATTCTTTGCAAAGTGAAGATTGAGCATGTTCTGCCTATGATCCATAGTTGTTCTATTGGGCTTTTGAGGTGTGAAGTCTGTGGGTACTACAAGAATGTAATCTAAATCTTGCGTTGCTAGAGCTGCCGTTATGACTTCCTCATGGTAAGAGGTTATGGGGTCAAAGGTAGAAAGAAGTACTCCAATCCTTGCTCCAGATGGAAGAGCTTCCTGAGAAAGAGCCGCTCCTCTTATTGAAACGGGTAGCAATAGCCCCACTATCAATAAGAAAAAGTGCATTTTTTAATTCTAAAGGAGAGAATTGTTTTAAGAAACGTCACAGACTTGTCTTAAATTATATTTATTACGCGCTCCTGCGTCACATTTAACTATTTTTCCAACAAAGCTTTGAGTCATCCAAAAGTCTGAATAGACTCAAAAGCGTGGCCAAGCTTTATTTTAGATATGGAACTATGGGTAGCGCAAAAACGCTAAACCTACTGGCAGTTGCACATAATTACCGAAGTCAAAACAAAGAAGTGCTTTTATTAAAACCTGCACTTGATGATCGATTTGGACGTGAAACTATAAAATCCCGTGCAGGACTTTTTCAAGAAGCAGATATACTCATTGAAAAAAATATGCGCCTCAACGCCGAGCTTTTAGAAGGTATTTCGTGTTTATTGGTGGATGAGGCCCAATTTTTAGAGCCTCCCTTTGTGGATCATTTGCATGAGATAGCACGCGATAAAAATATTCCCGTTATTTGTTATGGTCTGAGAACAGATTTTCAAAGAAAGTTGTTCCCTGGTTCGCAGAGATTACTGGAATTGTCTGATTCTATAGAAGAAATTAAAAATACTTGTCAGTATTGCAATCGAAAAGCAATTTTTAATCTACGCACCCGTGGAACTTATGCCGTGATAGATGGCCCGCAGATTGAACTAGGGAGCGAAGATAAATATCTTCCTGTTTGTTCTCCTTGTTACGAAATTAAGATTCAAGAAGCTCTGCGAGTTCAAGCTCAAAGTGCGGAGGTTGTACTTTGACAGTCAAAGTCACGCGCATTCAAAAAGAGGGCTTTCTTTGGGTTGATATTGCTGAACCCAATAGAAAAACTCTGACAGAAATTGCTTTAGAGTTGCGTTTGCCATTACAAACATTGAAGGATTGTTTGAGGCCGGAGCATTTGCCAAAGTTTGAACGTTTTGGCGACACAATGTTCATTGTTACTCGCATGTACGATGAAAAATGCGACATTGCCTCAGATAACGTTCAAGAGTTAACACGAAAGATTGCATTGTTTTGGGGCCCTGGTTTTATGGTTACTGTTCACCGCAAAGAACTTGCCATACTCACTCGAATGCGTGAAAGAGTGCTCCAAGAAGAAAAGTTTGATCGCAACGTTTTATTTTCTGAAATACTTTTAGGAATAGTGCATTCCTATGCTTCGCCGATAGATATTGCTTTGGTTGAGCTTGAGGATATGGA
>CAZIFW010000020.1:0-38982 GCA_964538275.1 uncultured Bacteriovoracaceae bacterium | reverse complement strand
AAAGCGAAATAAAACCAAGTGTTAGCGATATTCGCGCGCAAGTTGATGATAGTTGATTTGAAGCCTTCATAATGTACGTTCCTCTCAAAGTTGTTTAATGGCTTGTTTAAAATTCAACGTACAGGCAGCTAAGCTATAGATCGGCGCGCTCCTGTTAAACTGCAAATTAATTTAGAGTAAGCCTTGGTCTTAACGTAATTTTGACAATCTAAATATATCAGTCAGTTACAATATTAAGAGATGCCTAAGCTTCGCTCATTACTGAGTTTATTTCTCTGCGCTTTCTTGAGTGTGTCGATGCTTATTCCCACTCGCCAAGCCAAAGCTGTAGATGCACAAACGGCCGGTATCGCTAAGATGATTGGCGGCGTTTTAATTATTCACGGAGCATTTGGACTTTATAGAGACTGGGGAGAACTAACGGCTGCCCAAGCTGCAACTCCCGTAAGCGCCCCAGCTGTTGCGAAAGAAAAAAAAGACATCATGCTTGATCTTCTTGAAATCGCAGGCGGTGCAGCCGCCATGATGATGAACGCAGACTCAGAAAACGATCTTAAACAAGAAGGTTACATGCCCGAAGGTGCTCCTCCAGGAGGTGCCCCTGGTGGAGGAACTACAGCTGGTGGACCCGGAGAAATTGCTGACACTTGCGCCATGATGCCTACTCTTTGCCAAAAAACTCCCGAAGGTAAACCCGTACTAAGACTCCCGCCTAAGGATGAAATGAAGGCTGCCATAGCCAAGACCTTCAATGGCCAACCTGTAAACGCAGACGGTCTTTCGCTCGAGGATGCCCTCAATGAGTTTGACGACAAATACGACCAAGCCAATGCAGCAATCGGAGCCTTCAATGCTGCATCACAAAGCGGTGCCTTTGACGAAGGAGGCCCTTCGCTTGCCGATACGGGTCAAACCGATAACGATGGCGGTGAAGGAGAAGGTCTCAATACGGGTAGAGGTGTAGCGGGAGGAACCAGTGGCGGTTTAGAAAGCTTCACCCTTCCCAATGGCCAATCCACAGATTGGGCATCTCTCCTTGGCAAAAAGAAAGCAGAACGCGGCCCCTTAGCAGGTGCAAAAGCCGTGGGAATGAATTTAGAGGATGGCCGCACGGGGCGCCTTCTTACACTCTTTGAACGCGCTACCCGCACGCTACGCGGAACACGCGATCGCGACATCCTACTCGCAAAAGTAGAATGGACCCGAAAAGAAGCGGCCAGAAAGCAAAACAAAAAACACCCCAACATAGCTGTATCAACTGAAAAAAATTAAGCTTTTAGAGTTCAAAAAAATCGACTAGCCTCGCACGCATGAAAATCGGAATCAGTGGATTTGGTCGTATCGGTCGTCTTGTAACTCGCGCTTTTTTTGATAACCCCGCGCTACAAAAGGATGTTGAGATTGTTGCTATTAACGATCTAGCTCCGCCAGAAACAGCTGCGTTTGGTTTCAAATACGACTCTGTTCACAGACAGTTTAAAGGTGAAGTAACTGCAGACAAAGAATCCATCACCATCAACGGCAAAAAAATTAGACAAGTAAGCATTCCCAACGCTGCTGAAATTCCTTGGAAAGATCTTGGCGTAGACGTAGTTCTTGAATGCTCTGGCCGTTACGTTGATAAAGAAGGCGCAAGCCTACACCTTAAAGGTGGCGCGAAACGTGTTATTATTTCTGCTCCTGGCAAGGGTGTTGATCGCACAATTGTTTATGGAGTTAACCACAAAGACTTCAATGCTCAAAACGACATCGTTCTTAGCAATGCTTCTTGCACAACTAACTGCTTGGCCCCCATCGTTGCCGTTATCAATGAGAAGTTTGGAATTCAACACGGTCTTATGACAACTATTCACAGCTACACAAACGATCAAAGACTTGTTGATGCGGGCCACAGCGATCCTCGTCGCGCTCGTGCAGGTGCCTTGAATATGATTCCTACAACTACAGGCGCTGCAAAAACTGTGGGCGAAGTGATTCCTGAACTTAAAGGCAAACTCGACGGATTTTCTGTACGCGTTCCCACTCCCGACGTGTCGCTTACGGATATCGTTTTCACTTTGAACAAAGAAGTTTCCGTAGCTGAAGTAAACGCTGCACTTACAGAAGCAGCAAATGGTAAACTCAAAGGAGTTCTTGCTGTTTGTAACGAACCCCTTGTTAGCTGTGATTTTATTGGCAACACACATAGCTCTATTATTGATACAGCTTGTACTTCCGTAATCGGAGGTAACGAAAAGGGCAAAGGGACTATGGTAAAAATTTATGCTTGGTACGACAACGAGTACGGATTTTCTTGCCGCATGTTAGATCTTTGTAATCACATAGCGAAAAGTATCTAAGAGTACACCCCAGATGAAAGCTTCTCTTTCGAACTATCCTGGTGGCCAACTTATTAAAACGCTCGCCGATGGCGACTTTAAAAACAAAAGAGTTTTTGTACGCGTTGATTTTAACGTGCCCATTAAAGACGGAGTTGTTAGCGACGACTCTCGTATTCGCGCCGCTATTCCCACTTTAAAGTTTCTCAAAGAAAAAGGTGCAAAACTTATTGTAGCTTCTCACTTGGGTCGCCCTAAAGGAAAACCCGAACCCAAATACAGCATGGAACCCGTTGCAGCTCTTTTGGGCCAATACCTTGGAAGCGATGTTGTGTTTGCACATGACTCTGTGGGGCTGCCTGTTCAAAGACAAAGCAAAGAAATTAAAGACAACCAAGTATTGCTCTTAGAAAATCTTCGCTACTACCCTGCAGAAGAAGCCAACGAAGGCGACTTTGCAGTTAAACTCGCATCACTTTGCGATGCATATGTAAACGATGCGTTTGGTACGTGCCATCGCGCACACGCAAGTGTTTCGGCACTTCCCAATCTTGTGAACGATAAATATGCGGGCTTTCTTCTAGAAAAGGAAATTTCCGAACTTGGTCGTGTAATCCACAACCCTGAACGTCCTTTTGTTGCCATCTTAGGTGGTTCAAAAGTGAGCGACAAAGTGGGAGTTATTGAAGCTCTTGTTGTGAAAAGTTCTAAAATCATTATTGGCGGTGCCATGGCCTATACATTCTTGCGCGCACTTAAAGTTGAGACTGGAACCAGCATGGTAGAGACCGACAAAGTGGCTCTTGCTGGTAAAATTCTTGAGCGCGCTAAAGAGGCAAACTGCAAAATCTTGTTGCCTGTGGATCACATGATGGCCGATGCCTTCGACGCTCCTCACAACACAAAAGTTTCTGAGAACGCTCACATCCCTGCCGGTTGGATGGGTATGGATATTGGCCCTAAAACTTTAGAACTCTACACTCGCGAACTCGCGGGCACACGCTGTGTTTTTTGGAATGGCCCTATGGGTGTATTCGAAAGAAAACCTTTCGATAAAGGGAGTGTTGGATTAGCGATAGCCATTGGTGACTTACCCAACTGCATTAAAGTTTGCGGTGGAGGCGACAGCGTATCTGCTCTCAACATGAGTGGTGCAGCAGATAAATTTACCCACATTTCAACAGGCGGCGGCGCAAGTCTTGAGATGATCGAAGGCAAACCTATGCCCGGCATTGAAAGCCTTAAAAGGATCCCCAAATAGTTAGGTCATCGGGACTAAAATAGGGGGTCCCCTGTACCTTTGTAAAAAAAGCCCCATTAAGGAAATTAAATGAGCAAAGCAATCTTAGCTGGAAACTGGAAACTTTATAAAACACGCACTGATGTGATTTCTTTTTTTGAAGCAACTTCAAAAATTGAAATGTCTCCTAAAGCCGATTGCTACATTGCCCCCAGCCCCCCACTTTTAGAAACTGCGGTTCGTGAAGCAGCCAAAAGTCCCAACAAAATTTCGATTTTAAGCCAAAACGTAGCTTACAAAACTGAAGGCGCACTCACCGGAGAAACAAGCGTTAAACAACTTCTAGAATTGGGTGTCGTTGGAAGCCTTGTGGCTCATAGCGAACGAAGACAGTTCTTTGGAGAAACAGACGAGACCGCCGCTGAACGCACTAAAATTGGCCTAGAACACGGGCTAAAAATTGTATTTTGCATAGGCGAAAACTTAGATGAACGTCGCCATGGACGCTTTGAAGGAGTGATCGAAGCTCAACTCAGCCCTATTTTTCCCCTCTTACAATCTTTCAAAAAAGACTGGGTTAAAGAACATCTCATTATTGCCTATGAACCTGTTTGGGCTATTGGCACTGGAGTCGTAGCCAATGAATCGGAAATTGAATCCAGCCACAAGTTTGTATCTGATATCTGCAGTCAATCAGGCTTTGACTTGAATATCCTCTATGGAGGCTCCGTTAAACCGGATAACTTGGGAACAATCTCAAAGATTCCAAAGGTTTCGGGTGCCCTTGTAGGTGGCGCATCGCTTGACCCTAAGAGCTACACAGAGCTCCTTGCTTGTTTGACTCGGCCTTAGACATCGCTTAATTAATTAAGGGCATGATCTCTCCAACTTTTACCTTAAGCGTAGTTTTATTGGGCTTTCTGGCTTTTTTAGTAGCGGGCTCAATGGGTAAAGGCGGATTTTAATACACTATGGAAACTTTCGTTATCGTACTTCAAGTCATTACATGTTTTCTCATGATTGCCCTAATTCTCTTGCAACCTTCTAAAGGTGGCAGCTTCTTTACTTCTTCTAACCAAGGGGTATTTGGAAGTAGCGGAGGCACAACTTTTCTATTTAGAGCCACTATGTGGTGTGCGGCATTTCTTGCCGTTAGCTGTATCTTCTTGAGCTGGATGAAAGTCAACGAAGCAGGTCAATCTGTAGTTTCTGATGAGATTCCTGCGACAACTACAGCACCTGCTGCTGCCGTTCCGCCTCCTGCACTTCCTGCAGACGCGCAAAACAGCAGCGTTCCTGCTCAATAGTTTTATATATAAAACTTATGAAAACTTTTCAGGAAGTTCTTTCTTTCTGGTTCAATGAAAACAACAAGGCTTTTTGGTTTAACAAAAGTGTTGCTTTCGACGAAGAAATTAAAAAGAACTTCTTAAACACTTATGAATTAGCATCAAAATCTGCTTGTTTTAAATGGCGCACTCATCCTCAAGGTCGTTTAGCTGAAATCATAGTCCTAGATCAATTCCCAAGAAACATGTTCAGAAACAGTTCGCGTGCATTTGCGACCGATCCTCTTGCACTGGCTCTTTCACAAGAAGCGGTAGACCGTGGGATTGATAAAGAATTAAAGACTGAAGAGAAATCTTTTCTCTATATGCCCTACATGCACAGTGAAGCTTTGAACGTTCATGACGAGGCCATAAAACTCTTCTCTCAAGCAGGTCTTGAGCACAACCTTGAGTACGAAATTTTGCATAAAAAAATAATCGAACGCTTTGGGCGCTACCCGCACCGAAATGAAGTTCTAGGACGCAGTTCCACACCCGAAGAAATCGAATACCTCGAAAAAGATTCTAGCTCCAAGAAGTGGTAGCCTTTTTTCCAAGGGGTATTTTATGAACAATAAATCTAAAAGTGTATTTTTAATGGTGTTCTTTTTTGCTTTTAATTTAGCAATATCTTCAAGTGCATTTTCTGCAACTGAGCAAGTTCTAGGCAGCGTAAAGGCCGTTTTAATTCGCCAAAAAGTTTCAGTCTCAGACTGCCAAGCTAACTTCAAGCAGCTTGAACATTCTTCTTTTTGCAAAGTAAACGTTTGGGAATTTAAAGATACAGATATGAGCCTTGTAAGTTCGGACGGAGTATCTCTCAAAATTCCTGAATCTAATGGCTATAAAATTCACGCCCGCTTAGGTGCCAACGTAAATGGTTATTACTTATTTACTTTCGAAAGAAAAGACGAGTTCGGACTTAGCAAGTCTATCACGCTTGCAGAAGCAACGCCGCTTATGGAGAGCCTTGCAGCTCAAATCCCAAGCGGCGAAGTTTTTTGGAAAATCTACAGAGTTCAACAATAATTATTCAACTACAAGCTCGGTCAACGTTGCGGCTTGATCGAGCGACACATTTAGCTTTCCGTAATTCACGTCGTTAATAACAAGATCGTACTCGCCCAATACACTTGGGATTGAATATCCAATATCTAAGGCAATTCCACCGCGGTGAGGACCAAAGGCCATCAAGCACATTGCATTCGGATCCGTTTGAAAATTAACTTTAATTTGGCGAACGGGCGTATCCATATCTACAGGTAAAAAATCCAAAGCTACAGGATTGGTGATTTCTAATTTAGTCACTTTAAGTCCACACATAGAAGACATTTGCTCAGTCGTCTCTACACTGATTTGAACTTTCTTTGCATCCTCAAGAACTGTTTTAAGTTCTACATTGTACTCTTTTGCTGAAGCAAAAAGGGTTCCAGAAAGACCTAAAAGCACCGCCATGAACTTATTATTTTTCATTTTTTTATTTCTCCTTGAAGCAGCTTCTAAAACAGTTGCTGAGTGCTTCAATTCTGCTTGCTGCCAAAAGATTTACAAAGATGTCAGCGCCTTAGTTTAAACAACCCATGTACTCTAAAGACTGTGGATATTTCAGCAAATTACATTCTGGCAGGTGTGATATTTGGCATCATTGGAATGCTCTTTTTTAAAGAGGGCAAAAAGAGAACAAGCACTGAATTGTACTTTTTGGGTCTTGGCCTGATGGTTTTTCCCTACTTTGTTACCCATGACATATTGATTTGGGTGGTAGGCATAGCGCTCACGGTTGTAGGCTTTAAATTCTTATCTAGTTAAGCGATATGTAAGGACTTTTAACTGGGCCTAACCCGAAGCATCTGGGATAAGCCTAGTTATGGGTGCAACCAGGAAAACTTGGAATCTTTTTCTTCATTCAACACTTCTAGCTTCTGCGCTTTTTACGAGCCCCCAACTTATGGCTTCGATGGCGCCCCAGCAACCTATTGGAGTTCAAAAGCCCAGCGAGCTACTTCAGCCAATAGGAGTTAGCCTTAACGACACAGTAAAAGACGTAGGCGAAGTAAGTGGACGGATTATTTCTGATGAAGAAAAAGATGCAGAAAGTGAATTACTCGAGGAACTTCAGCAAGAAAAATTGTGGCATAAGATGTCGCACCAAGGGACAGAAGAAACAAAGCCTTCAACCCTTATGTATTACAGAGATGAGCACAACTCCCTTGTTCACTCTGTTGGTTTAGGCGAAAAACTTCGTAACGCATTTAGAAGAAAATCCAAAGTACCTGATTCAAATATTCCTAAAGCAATCCCCGTTGCTCCACGAGTTCATGTAGAGATTTTAAAAGTAAAAGTTGATAGCCAAGGAAACGTGATAGATTCCATTCTTGGAGTTACGGATGCGAGTGGCACCCCTCAAGAAATCGTACTTGTTACTCTCGATGGCCAACTCACACATGTATGGGCCACATCTACGGCCCAAAGCTATAAAAAACGAAAACATAAAACTCGAGGATGGATCACACCCTTTACTCCTGAGGGCAGAGGCTTTAAGCCTCAAAGTCTTGTAAAAGATAAAAGCTCTACCGTGTACGGTGACGGGACTGTAATCAACATGCCTTATTCAATTTTCTTCAATGGAGGAATTGCACTTCATGGAACCACTTGGGACCACTACAAAGAACTTGGAATCAAAGATTCTGGCGGATGTTCTCGTTTATATGTTCCTAACGCCATTCAGTTATGGAATTACGTAAACCCAAGCCAAAAAGAAAAAGTTTTTGCTGGAGCTACACTCGAAGAGATTAAAAGCCGAGTAACAATCGACGTATATGGATTTGAAGACACTGGAGCAGATACTCGTGCACGCTTGTACAATAAATACGAAAGATCCATTCCATGGATTCAGCAAGAACTTCTTCAAAACTTAGCCACGATTAAAGGCCTACCCGCTAAGAAAAAGAAGAAGTAAGAACTAACTTTTTTTAGTTTTAAAATTTACTGGGACCAAACGTAAAGCATCGACTACATTTACTTTATGTCGATTTTGCCTCCCCCTTCTAAGAGTTCCAACAAAGAGGCTTTGCTCAAAATATTCAAAGATATTATTCCAAAGCAAAGTTGGCGTTTATTAGAAGTAGGCACAGGATCTGGGCATCATGCTACTTTCATTGCTCCACAGCTTAGTGAATTACAATGGGTGACCTCAGACGTTGTCGCTCGCCATAGCAGCATCAAAAAAACCCTCAAGGCCGCAAAACTTGCCAACGTCCATGGGCCCCTTCAATTTGAAGTAGGCAAAGATGAATTTCCCTCACAAAAATTTAACGCCGTATTTGCTGCGCAACTTTTGCATGTACTCACCTGGAAACAAACAAAATCTCTTATAAAAATGATGGGTGGTAGATTGCGCAAGGGCTCTCAAGTTTTGTTCTATGGCCCGTTTAAATATGACGGTAAATTTGGCTCACAACGCTACGAAGAACTTGATCTAAGCCTAAAACAAGCAAATGAGCTGCACGGCATTCGCTCCTACGAAGACATTCTAAATGCTATGAACAAAGCTGGGTTTGCACTCAAACGAGATTATGCATTAGCTGATGCAAATCACCTGCTGTACTTTGAACGATTAGAACACATAGAGAAAATTATTTAGCTTTTTTATACTCTGCTGAAGTCAAATAAGAATTTGCACAAGTTGCCAAATCCACTAGCCGTTGATTGGCTTGCTTTTCTTGAGCCGCTAAAGGCGAGAAATTCACATAAAACAGCAACGCACCGTACGCTTGCTGAATTTTTTTAAACTCTACGGGTAATTTTTTTACCCAAAATTGAAGCAAGCTTTCATCTTCAAATAGTCTATCTAACTCTTTCACATGTTTTTGTGCAGTTTTAAGCTCAGACTGCGCTGCTAACTTTCTAGCTGGTAAAGTACTGTAACTACTTTCTAAGTGATAACTTTCCAATTTAGCTTTCAAACGGAGAGTTAAAATCTGCTCATCAACATCTGAATTTTCAGCGATTAAACCATATGAGCTCTTAGCTATGCTGGTAGCTAGATCTATAGAATCAACAAGTAAGTCGTTCCATAACTTATTATCTTCAACAAATTCACCATATTTATTTACAAGTTTTAAAACACCTTGAGATTCAAATTGCTGGGCTAAACCCTTAAGATCTTTATATGCCAATTCTGTTTCGGTAATTTTTGAAGCGCCACAAATTTTACGCAAGTTGGGATCTGCACCAATCCATAAAGCGACCCTCAACCATTCAACATCAGCAATCTTATTGATATTTTGCAGATCATTGTTAGTTCCACTTGCCAACTTGGCATCTGACTTTTTATTTTGAGAAGAAACCTTAGCATTTAATAAATTCATCAATGAAAATCCCTGAGCTGCCGTTGAATAGCCTTTTACTTCACTGTCTTTAGTCGCTTTAGCTAAGACTTGCTTTTTAGGATCATCTATTGCGGGCCCACTTAAGCCTGTAGCGAGCTGGTAATTTTTTTTAATATTCTTAAGATCTTCAACACTCACTCCATCCTTTGCAGACAACACACTTGCCTGCGCCGCCTGATTAAAGAGCGCTACCTTACTCAAGTCACCCAATAAACGAGGTGCTTGATATTGAAAATCAGGCTTTCTTAGCATTGTGTTCAAAACCGCTGCACTTTCTGAAGCAGAACCCCCATGTGCATCTGCACGCATTAAATTACTCAAAGAAGAACTTAAGAAGTTTTTAAGTTCTGTAGATCCTGCATTAGAGACTACTGGATTAGAACTGACTGGAGCTGTGGAATTCTCTGGAACTCCTAATACATTCTTAGCCTGATTTACATAGTACTGAGTTGAAGCCTCTTGAGTTGAATTATCCGCAGGGGTTTCACCAGAGGGACTTCGATTATCTGAACTGGAACTAGACATTGTATCGGGAATATCACTGCCAGGACCCCCGCCAGAATCCGTATTTGCAAAATTTAACGACTGACGAATTTCGGGAGGTACAATTTTTCCAACTGTACTTGCAGTGGGTGCTTCAGAAACCAAAGGAATTATTTCATAAAAACTTTTAGCTTTTGTGCTTTCAACGATATTATTTAAAGCTGGAATTAATTCGGATTCAATTGCTTTTTTTTGTTGAGCCTCTTGCTTTGCTTTCTCTAAAGAATCAGATGGAACCGGAAAGCCCGGCCCTACTACTTCGCGATTTATGGGTGAAGAAACCTTAGATCCAACAGCTACTCCAGCGTTTGACGGTGAGAAACCCATAGGGCTTGCAGAAGAAATCACTCCTCCGTTTCCTGTAGGTAAGTAGTAGGTACTGACACCTTCTGATTCGGTCCGAACCATGTTTACAACAAAAGGTTCATTGCCCTTGGGTTTAACTCCTAAGCGTGAATAAAATTTCTGCATGGAATTCACTGTTTCAGAGGGCTGAACTTGCTCTGAAAGCACCTTATTAAGATCATTTTTCTTTTTTGACCCACTAGATCCTGCGTGCAATGTTTCTTCAGCCACAACGAGCTTGGAAGAAAAAATAAAAAACAGAAAAAAAGAATGGGCTAAAAAGTAATATTGAACAAAGCCCTTTCTCATCTTCTAATTATCGGAAATTTGCTCTTTAGAATGAACAGAAAAACAAAGTTTCTATACAATCTTTTATAAAAATGTCTAAAAGCTAGACAATTCTTAACACAAATTTAATTAAGATCCGGTAAAGAACCCTTTATATTGAGAAGATCTTGTTAGTTTGTAAAGAAACAAACAAGATTTAACAATCGTTGGACGTTGCTGGTGATTATAAGGGCGTCCTATGAAAACAATTAACAATTATCTGAAACGTACGTTCAATGGAATTGTATTGGGCACGCTATGTAGCATTAACGCTACTACGCTTAACGCCGAACCTTCTGCGGGGGTGAAAGTTGGCGAGGAGACTAGCAATACTCAACCAGCAGATATTTTAAAAGGTGTATGCCCTATAGGAGAATCTAGATCCGTTCCAGGCGCACAAAAAGCTAGCGAAGTCCCCTTTGATCTCTTTTTTGAAAAAGCCCCCCATTGGACTAGGAGAATCCATCTCAAGCTTTGAACTTACGGAATGTCCAGACTGTGCAAACAATCAAAAGAAATTAAAAATGAAATTCACAGATGGAAGCGAAGTGAGTATAGCTATAGATGCTGATGAATATCTTATAATTCCAAATTCCAAAGCACGAGCTTCCTTACCCTTGTCTATCGAAAAGTCTTCAAACGTTGGATTGCCAGAAATTTACTTATCTTTTACTGGAGATGAAATCCTTAAACTCATGATGAGTAAATTGCGAGCCAAAAAAGCTCTTTCACTTGAAATCACAGGCTGTGATCCAAAGAGCATGAAGAAGGGGTTGAGTTTAAATGGAAAATTTAAGGAAAAGAAAAGCTATGCCAAACGTTCAAAAACTCAAGAGCGATTTAGCAGAGAGTTTGGATACGGCGGCAAAGGACTCAAAAAAGGGGAACACGAAAGTTTACCTAATGTTCAAGAAAATGCAGCCATTCCTAATGAACTAAGAGAATAGCTCAAAGAAATTGATCACAATAAAGGCAACACAGCTATTATGCTGTGCTGCCTTTTTATTTTTGCCATTTTCTATTCTAATCTTTAAAAGCCACGTTAAGCTATTCTCATGAAGCACTACGATTATTGGGTAAAGCTTGAGGGAAAAATAAAAATTGGTAGCCGCGAACAAAATACTCTGGTTTACGGGGCCTCAGACAAGTCACTAGAAGAAGCTCAACTCAAAGCAAAAGAAAAACTTAGCTGGATTCAACAAAAAGTTCTAGGCAAAGCCCCCACTCAAGAAGAGTATGAAGTTGCCATACGAGAAGAAATTGTTCATCGCTTAGATCCCTACAATGTCGTGACACGTAATCGATATGGTGCCCTTGTATTAAACTCAGAAAAAATGCTTATCCTCGACATCGATCAAGCACCTACGAGTCTTTGGAATTTACTCAAAGGGCAAATAGGCAAAAAATGGCACAAACCTAAAATTCTAAGTCTTATAAATAAAAAAATTAAAAAGTACCCTGCTCTCAGTTTTCGAATTTATGAAACTCCAAAAGGTTATCGAGCCATTGCAACTGGTAAAGACTTTTCAGGTTCAAGCCATGAGACTCAGCAAATTATGAAAGATTTTAATGTAGACGATCTCTACAGCATGCTTTGTGAAAAACAAAACTGCTTTAGAGCAAGACTCAGTCCTAAACCTCACCGTATTAAACTCCCTAGTCCTAAGCTTATTTTTCCTAGAACAGCAGATGAAGAAGCTATTTTTAAAAACTGGCTTAAAAACTACGAAGATAAAGCTGAACGTTATGCCAGTTGTAAATTTATTCAAGCAACGGGGAACGTCGCGAGAACACCGGCCATTGAGTATCACGACCGAATGACTAAAGCGACGAGCAACCTACCGATTGCTTAAGTCTTAAATTAACTAACCCGCTATTAAGAACTATTAATCTGCCGCTAAATATTGCACCTGTTAGAAGCAGCACAGGTGCATATGTTTAAAGGTTTTTTACTATTCAGTTTATTACTTACAAGCTCTGCTTTTGCCACAGAATTAACCCTCAGTTTTGGTGGCGACTTAGGTCTATCTGCCAGTGGTAGCGAAGCATTAGCAAATGCCGGCAATAAACATGGAGCTACCTATGAGCTCAGCACTCTCGTTGCTGGATTACGTCCTCTTTGGGATGCCGATATAAACTTTGCCAACATGGAAGCGGTCGTTAGTTCTCGCAAACTACCGTCTGCGGGAAAAAAATATTCGTTTAAAACTCATCCTCTTGCTGTACAGAAATTAGCAACTTGGGGGCTTAACCTCTACTCTACTGCTAACAATCATACTTATGATTATCTTGATGAAGGCGTCTTAGACACACTCCAACACATGCAAAAGTTAGAAGCAGAAGGTTACTGCAATTCGGCAGGCGTGGGCGCAACCCTTGACGAAGCTTTGCAAGTTAAAATCTTTAATATCAAAGGTTATCGCATTGCTTTTGGTGCAATCGGAATATTGTCTGAAAACAATACAAGCCACCGAGCGGGTGCAAACAAAGCGGGGACGGCAAGCTATCGCCAACTCAATTCTCAAACTCGTTCAGGCCCCGATTACGATGCACTTTTAGCTCGTATGAAAAACGTTCAAGCCGATTTAAAAATTCTTTCAATACATTTTGGCACAGAAGGACGCACTTCACTTGATGTAGGTCAGCGAGAAGATTTTCAAAAAGCTATAACAGAAGGCGATGTAGACGTAGTCCTGGGGCATCACGCGCATGTAGTACGCCCCTGGGAAGTGATTGAACATGGGGGCCGCAATCGAGTTATTTTTTATGGATTAGGGAATTATCTTCATTTAGGCACAGCGGCTGTAGATTACGGACTTTATGGCAAACTCTTTTTTAGTCCAAATGCTCAAGGTCGCCTAGAAGCTCAGGCATTAAAACTTGTAGCACTTACTCAAACACACCTAGCAGCCCGACCGCATGATGTGAGTGCTCATCAATCACGCATGAAAAAGCTCAATCAAATGAATGTTGCACATTTTGGCAAGAATACACTTACAACAGAAGACATCCCTCAAGCCTCTTATTCGCGCAGTTGTTGGGGAAACCGACTTGGCTTTCTAGCAAAAACTTTTTGTTTTTAAATGAATAAGTAGCAAATTCCAGCACCTAACTTGATTAGGAATGAGTCTTGCTATAATTCAATATTTCCATTATTATAGAATTATGGAAACAAACACAGCCCTAGAGGCTTTCTATGCTCTCTCTCAAGAGACGCGATTGAATGTTTTTAAGACGCTTATAGAGTACGGAAGTGAGGGAACAACCCCATCTGTTATAGCAGGACGCTTAGGCGTTCCCGACAACACCCTTTCATTCCACTTATCGCACTTAAACAATTCAGGCCTTGTAAGTTACAAACGACAAGGACGCTCTCTAATTTATTCAGCAAACTGTGAACTCATAGAAGAGCTCATTGGTTTTTTAAACGAAAACTGCTGCTCCCTTTCTAAAAAAGATTGCTGTCCGCCAAAAAACTCTAAAAGGAGAAAGAAATGAAAAAGTTTCATATACATGTAGGAGTCAAGGATCTTCAACCAGCGATTGGATTTTATTCCGCGGTTTTTGGCGAAAAACCCCTAAAAGAAAAAACAGATTATGCAAAATGGGAACCCAAAGACACAAATATAATATTTGCCATCTCAACACGCACAAAAACAACAGGTGTTGACCACTTAGGGATTAGAGTTGATAGCGAAGAAGAATTAAATGCACTCGCAGATCGACTAAAAAAAGCCGACCTAGGAGTCTACGAAGAAGGTGAAGTTACTTGTTGTTATGCCAAATCAAACAAAGCGTGGGTAAAAGACCCTACAGGCATTCCTTGGGAAGCATATCAAAACATGGAGGACGTGCAAATTTTTAATACAAACTCAGTAGAAGTTAGCGAATCCGCTTGCTGCCCCCCTACTGCCATTACCGAAACTTCTTGCTGCTCGCCTAAGCAAACTCAAGAATCCAACACAAAAAAGAAAGGTTCTTGTTGTTAAAATGAATTCTACTCTCACTAAAAAACTAATGGCTGAATTTTTAGGGAGCATGTTGTTGCTCACAATAATTGTAGGTTCCGGAATTATGGGTGAGCGACTCTCACAAGGAAATACTGCAATAGCCCTTTTAGCCAACTCCCTTGCAACGGGCGCAGGCCTTGTCGTTTTAATATCAATTTTTGAAAGTATCTCAGGTGCTCACTTTAATCCTTTAGTAAGCTTAGTAGAATCTCTACGTTTTAAAATAAAACGAAAAGTAGCACTTCTCTACGGAATAGCTCAATTATCTGGAGCCATTTTAGGCGTAATCCTTGCACATCTCATGTTCGAAAAAGCTTTCATCTCTTTTTCAGAACAAATTAGAAGCAGCCCCGCTCTGTGGCTAAGTGAACTGATTGCTAGTTTTGGACTCATTTTAGTCATTCTTGGTGTTAGTAAAAGTAATAAAACTCTAGTTCCATTTGCAGTAGGCCTATATATAACATCTGCCTATTGGTTTACTTCATCTACATCTTTTGCGAATCCTGCAGTAACAATAGCTAGAGCCTTTACTTCAACATTCACTGGAATTCGAATTGTTGATACTATCCCATTTGTAATCGCCCAAATTTTTGGAGCTTTATTAGCAAATTACCTTTTCGTTTGGTTTGAAAGTAATGATAAAGAAGGACTCAGAAATTAAAATGAAAATATTGTTTATGTGTGTCGCTAATTCTGCCCGTAGTCAAATTGCAGAGGGATTAGCAAAAAATCTTTTTCCTAATTTTCAGATTGAAAGTGCTGGTTCACATCCTGCTAAACTCAATCCATTTGCTGTCACTGTTTTGAAAGAAATCGGCATTGATATTTCTCAAAATTATTCAAAATCTGTAAAAGAGCTAGACCCTATTTTTTTAGAAAAACTAGATTACGTGATTACACTTTGCGCAGAAGAGGTCTGCCCCACAGTAATCACAAATGCTAAACGACTACATTGGCCGTTTACTGATCCTGCAAGCAAAGACAAACTATCAGACGAGGAAATGTTAGAAAGATTTCGCATAGCTAGAGAATCTATACTTGCTCAACTCAAAGAATTTAAGAATGTTAATTTATAGTTAAGATCTATCAAAACAACTCAATATTAGCCGATACAGATGAATGAAATGTTATGTTTCCTATTTTATATTTTTGGGAACATTTCTAAGCTTCAACGGCTACGCAGATTTCATTCATAATTCTAAAACTGGAGCGATCACCCCACTCAACAGTGCAAGAGTTAAAGTTGAGCTTGGCGGAAAAGATGCAAACCCAAACCCCAAAGGTTTTTTCAAAAGTTTTGCATTAAAACTTGTTGGCCTAAACAAAGAAAAATTATCACAACCCATAGAAATCAGAAAAGCAATTCCTGCAGTGCCAATTGAAATTAGAAAAGCAATCATTGTCGGACAGCAAAGAGTGACTACTAGTCCTTCTGTCAAGACTGAACAAAGAAGAAGGAACGATTCAACAGAAGAGCAAGTAAGATCATGAAATCCAAAGATTGAGGTAAAAGCTAAAAGTTTACTGAGTCCAGCCGAGCTCAAAAAAGCTGTGGATTTCGTAAATAAGCGTCCTGATCTGATTGAAGAAGTAGCAAAGAAGACTCAAGAAACAACACTCAAGGATTCTCAAGAAGAATTAAACAGAGAAAACTTATCTATTAATAGAAATTCAGGATATGTACAAAGGAGTGGTGCAAGAAGTAACTCGAATTCTCAAGGACTTGTATTTGATGAACAAGAAGCAAATCTAAGCTACCAGATTGCTCTTGTTTACTTGCGAAATCAACTCCTTGAGCAACAACTTCACTCTGAAGCTCGTGCGGAAAAAAACGATAATACTCTTAATGCATCTAAAATTGCTATGCAGTCAGCTCTTGAGAAAGCACTCAATGATCCTTTTGGAATTAGCGTAGCGACACCCAATTTGGATGCAGAAAGCCTAGGTAAGAGCTATCTTGACTTGGCAGCAAATCAGTTAAGTCTTGGTCTATTAAACGATTACACGAATGACTCAGAATTTAACGATCTCATACAAAATGCCCTCAAAGCCAGTAACAGCCTCGACCTAGATAAAAGTAAGTTAGGTGATCAACTCAAACCCTTTCAGTCACTTATAAATTCCTCAAATTTCTCTGAAAAATCTGCCCAGTATTTGGGCAAAGAAAATGCTTCGGCATTAGTGTCCTCTATACAAGCAGCTGAACTTATAAACGAATATTCAAATGTTTTGAATTCAAATGCTCTTCAGTTTCTTGGATCTGCCTTTAGCCTTGGAACTTCTATGGCCCCACCTCCTTGCGTGGGTTGTATTAATGACTCAACTAAAGATTTTGCAAATTCCTTGGAAGCTTCTCAAAAAATGCTCTCTTCAACAAATGAATGGATTGAGGAAGCCTATACTATTACGAACAGGTCCGTAAATAATGCAAATCCTAAAGATAATACTGCTAACGGTGTCTTAATGCGTGGAAGAATTGAGCTTGAAAAGCTTATTGCTACACTCAAACTCTACAACAGCAGTGGCTTACTAAATCTCGTAAGCGATCCACAAAGCATCTCAATGTCTCTCCATTATAAAAATGCTGTGGAAAGTGCAGCTCAAGCACTGTTTAGAGTGAAACAGCGTAAAGACAAAGAGAACCCCGACATTCAAGTTTTGGCAAATTCTGCTGATACCTTATTAAAAAAAATGACTCTCATTAAAAAACCTCAAGAAATGGAACAAACTTTAAGAGATTTTTTTGAAGTGAGTAAAAATAACTATATCCGTCACCTTTGGAGAAGTCATGAACCCAAACGTTACACTCTAATCAAACAAGCAACAGCTCAAATTATAGTTTCAAGAAAATTATCTCTTCTCAATGCCCCTAGTTTTGATAAAGCCACTCAAGAAAAAGCTGCATTAGCCTTCCTCATACGACAAGCCTTTCAAAGCTTAAACGTAAGAAAGCAACGTGAGCTAGAACAAAGACAATTGCAATTAGGCTTAAAACAACTTGCTCCAATAGAAATGGCAAACGAAAAGAAAAACACAGACACCTCATCAAACAATGCTCTAAAGTCTGAGATACTAGACCTACCCGACCCAGCTAGATTCCCAAGCCTTTCTGAAGAAGAAAGCGTCGATATAAGTTTTTAGAGACGTTAAACTGTAATACTGTCTTCTTTTTAGTAAGTATAAAAATTTACAACTAAGTGTTATAAATCACCCGAGGATACACACCCTTTGAAAATGTAGATTGGCACTTTGCTATTAATGGAGCTTACGCAATACCCAAAGCTTGGCTTTCAAGGCCTTCACTCGGTGTAACTTACGCCCCGGACCCAAATGCCTGGGGTTTGCTTTTTTCTACTACCTTCTTTTAATTCTATTCTACGGAACACTGCTTTCTATTAATTTGAATCTATCTAAAAGCTTGCCATCTATTGTAATTTTCTCACAAAACATTTTAATAGGTCGTACCCACAACTTTCCTAACTCGTTTTCGTACTGTGCTTCATACAGCACCATCGATTCACAAGTCTCGCTATGCTTTACAATATCTAGAACCTTATAAAGCTTCCCCTTGTAATGCTGATACAAAGCTCCTTTTATGACGTCTTTCACAAGCTAGACTTAAGCAGCTTTGCTATGGAGATCAATGTCTTTTATAATACACCGATGCGCTTAAGCTTTTTGCCACGAGACAGAGTTGGCTTTAAGCCATTACTTTACATTTTAGGTCTACCTCTTGGAATAATTCTTTATGTCTACACACGACTGATACGTTTTACTGTAAAAGAAGATTTTGGCCCTATGCCTAACGGCAAAAGACGCTTTGCTCTGGGATTTCACCGTGAATTTCCAGTCTATCTTTGCAGCAAAAAATCCTGGTCTTATTCTACTTGGGAAAATCCGTCCGGATGGATTGGGCAACATTCCTGGACAGGTTATTTAACTGCATTAGAAATTTTTTCTACGAGCTGGGTAGATTGCATGCTTAGCACGGACCGAAACACTCGGCCTTACAACAAAGTTTTGAAATTTCTCGTTGATTTCGAAAGCGATGTTTTTATGCGTACAGATTCGGGTGGTCCCTACAATCAGGTTCGAAAAACTGCCATTAGGCTCGCTATTGAAAGCCAACGCAACATTATCTGCTTTAGACAAAAACCAACAAAGTACTTCCTTCTAGCCGATCACTATTTTGCATTACCCTTTTCCACACTTATCACACGCTGGACACGCGAAATTTCCTGGAAAGAATTAGAAAAGCTTGGCGTCGAAGAAGGTACTAAACTTGTTAATCAAGAAATGAATAACATTTGAATCCTTGGATTCTATTCTTAAAACAAACGGAGCGTGCACACCTAACTTTTAGCAAAATTACCAATAAACGAAGTCCAATCGTGTTTTAACTTAATCTAGAGAGTTTTCTTAAGTTGATAACGCAAAGCAGTATTGTTATAAGCCTGTGAATGAAAAGCCGCTTTTTGTTCAAAATTGCACTTTTAAGCTCTCTTGTAGGACCCCTTGGAGGGGCGACAGAAGAGTCTCCGTTCCTTAAGGTATTTTCACAAACATTATCCGCTACAAAGCCAGAGTATGATGCAAACAAAGCATGGCATCCTGCTACTTTAGCTAGCCAAACGACCATAAAAGATGAGAATAAAATTCCCCTTAACAAAGTACCAACAGTTATAATTGTTCCGGGCATCTTTGCAGAAATGATTGAAAGCGTAGCTTTCACCGAAGCCTTTAATTCATCGAGTGCTTACAAAAGAGAAATCAAACAACTCACCCAAGGAATAGAAGTTCCCAAAACAGCTGTCTTTGATTTTGAGTCCCTTAAAACAGTTTCAAAACCTATAACTGATGTCTTTGAATTTGGCGAGATAGAAAAAAATGGCGAACGTGTAGCGAATTTAATTCTACTAAAAACAGAGCTTTTTTCACTCGACAGCCTTGGCCGCATGCGTGAGCTCAGAGATCGTTTTTCTAGCAGACTCACAACACTCTTTAACGTTATTGGAATTCCAGAAAACATTATCATCATTGGATACTCGCGCGGAGCCGCCATTGGACTCGATATGATTACAGCTCAAGCCGATGACGAGGCTGCCAAATGGATTGCTTCTGTAAAATCATTTGTTTCTTTAGCAGGTGTTATTAGAGGTTCTGCATTAGCAGATGAAACCGCAAATCTTTCTACTCCCGCAGGCAAGCTCTTAAGAGAAGTTAGTTTGGCTGCTCGTGATTTAACGCCCAATCAAGAGCCACCCCAAAAACACATTTTAGAAAACACTCAAAACTTTTCTAACAACGCCATCATTATTGGCCGCTTGCTAAGTGCAATTGGCCAGTACGCACTACATGAAGTTGATCCTTCAAACAAAATGCGAGTTCCTAGCCAGCCTGAATTTAAAAAAATATTTCAAATCGCCAGTGATTTATTTAAACTTCACGAACCCATCACGGAATACAGCACTAACATTTTAAAACTTAAAGTATTGCTAAAGTCAGTTGAGCATGGAGTTCGCGAACTTCGAAGTGCAGTAAGAGAAGATTGGTGGAGAAGAAATCTTTTACCTAAAGAGGTAAACTACTATTCAATAGCAGCATCTTTTAAAAACCGATCAGAAATTAGCTCTGAAGATTTTGGATATAATTTTCCATCCATCGACGATAAGAGCCTTTATGGATCTTACGAGAAAATTATCCGTCTAGTTGGCGACTCCCTCAACGATAGCCAAGTGACAGTTTCAAGAGCTAGCTTCGACAGAGAAAAGCTTGCTCTATTAAACCCAAATTATGACCCAAGTTATCGTATGGAGCACATAGGAGTGCTCTCAACTCACCACTGGGGCATTGCCCTTTCTCGCGTTAACGACACTCCCGGAGTGCACGGCCTCAACAACATTTTTCCACGCAAAGAATTACTAGAGTCTTTAGTTTTATATGCCCGTTAATGAATCGAAGCTTCACTCGCACATATTTTTGCTTTAGCAGTCGTGGATCGCGGTTCATAAGAGGGCCAAGCGTTTTAAGATTCTCCTCACTTTGATTGATTTGGTAAAAAACCGCATACGAGTGCAAATACTTTTCCTCCATTCTCGTAATAAATTTTTTCCTAATCAGAGTTGAGAGCGTTCTTTTGAAATTTCTGTCGTGAGACGAAATTCCCGTGAACGCACGCAAGTTACCAAAGGACAGCGGCCCGTATTCAGCCAACGCCTCCAGTGTGAGACGGCCATTTACCAGCCTCTCAAATTCATATTTTCGATCGTGCATATACATTTCTCCTATTTGTTTTGGTGTGGAAAAGCGGATAACAAGTAGGGGTTAAGTGGACTAACAAACACGGGAGGACCATCGTCCCTCAAGGCAAAGCAAGGCCTTTAAATTCAAGAAGTTGAAGTAGTAAAATGGAGCCTCGACCTTTCAAAGCTCATTGGCAGGCTAGCGGGAATGCTGCGACGTGTCTTTAATTGGAGCTGACAGTTATAAGTGGAATCTGTCAAAGCTCGATTAGCATGCCGGGGGATTACAAGGCTTAAGTTACCTCAACCCCTTTAATTTTAGATACATTATCTGCTTTAATTTGCCGGCTTATACTTTACACTTCCAATTGCAGCTCATGTGCATGAAGTTTTGCTTCTTAGTTACCAAGTTAGGTTGCTTTTCATAGCTCAGTAAACAATAGCTTCCAGAATCTATTCAATTCCCAATCTAAAAACCCTTCTCAATTTAAACTTAAGGCTTAAAGCCTGAGGCAACCCACGCTCTTTGATCCTCAGTTATTGGAGCATAATGAATTCCCGAGAAATTACTATTGCGAACTTTAACGCTATGAGAAACTTTCAAATTATCTAGGACTCTAACAATGGACTCGATTGCGGAATACCCTAGTCCGTTAGGAAACAATATCGTTAAATTATTTGCCTTTAAAAGACCTAACATTGGATACGATACGTCTACAACAGAAATGGGTTTCTCAAGAACTTCGGAAATATAGTCTTCCGATGGCTCAGCTATAAGATTTAAACTAAAGTTGGTCTCCATAATATTCGTCAATTCAGAGTCGCTCAAAGCCAGCTCCAAGAAGTTAACAAATCTATCTGATCGTCGCTGAGTCGCTGATAAAAACTCAGCATCAAAATAATCCAATTGCTCAAGAGAAGTTTCAAGTAGTAGGGGTAAAAAATCATGAAGGTCTGCGATAGTTTCCCTATAATAATTATTCTCTAGATCTCTATTGCTCACTAAAAAACGACACGTCACTTTTTCACACTCAAGGCTATGCTTTGCCATTTTGGCGAAGCATAGCAACATTATTGAAACTGGATTATGTGACTCTATTTCCATATCAAAAACCACCTGATCGGACAACTGGATCTTTTCACCCTTGGGAAATCTAGAATAGACATTTTGAGTTACTTGCTTAAAGTCGAGGTATTCCTTTTCACTTTTAAATTTAGATATAGATTCATCCGTGAGCTTCTTTTCCAACTCACGAAGATAAGTTAGGTAGGGTGCGGGCTCCGTCAAAACGCTAGAAGAATTTCTAAGTTTACTTTCGATAACACGTACAGCGCCATGATCCATAATTAAATGTGATGCTGCCATTATAAAACGAATGCTATTATTGGAACTTTTGAACAGTGAAAGTGAGTAAAGCCTACTACGTATATCGCGTGTTTCAATATCCTTTTGGAGCATATCCCTATAATCAAGAATAATTCTTGTACGCGCATTAGGACTTAAATTAGTTATATCAAAAGAAGGAATCCGCACGAATTCCTTCTGAGTGTAGAAAGAAAATCTCCACTCACCTGAATCAGATTCGTCAATTAAACCACACATCAAATCACTGCTTGTAATTACCCTTGAAATTCGACTAACGACTTCGCTCTCTTCGACATACTTTAATTCCATATCTATAAATATACAGGGACGAAAATCATGCTTTATATAATGGGCTATTAAACGTGGGACAGACTGAACGCCGCTTTTCGAGGTTAACTTTAAAGCCGCTTCAAAACGTAAGTCTTCCTCTCTAACGGTCTGAAAATAAGAACTGACCAAAGAACTAGAGAATTCTATTTCCAGAGGTTGGCCATCAAAGAGTATTTCATCTGGAAGAGATGACACTCCGAATTGATCCTTAACAAAATCATTGATTTCATTAGCAGGAATTAATCTATTAAGATGCAGAATCGAACTACCAAATCGCTCTTCGATTTTCACGTTTACATCGAAGTATTTACTAATAGCCGCACCTACTTCGGCAGTTGAGTACCTTTTTAAGGCAATTTTCTCGAGGGTATCTTTCGCAGATAGCTGGAGTGCAATTTGATTTGGAGTTGGATTATTAAAAACTAGCTCAGGATCTACTTCATGATGAATAACTTTTCTTAGGTGGCTTATTAATCTAATGACTTGCAAAGAATTTCCGCCAAGCTTAAAGAAGTTAGAGTTAGCATTCACACCTTTAACATTTAGAATTTTTTCAAATAGCTGAATAACTATTTGGGTTTCATGTCCAAGCCCTCCTTCCAAGGATAATTCTGTATGTATTTCGTTAGTCACTTCCCTCTGCACCGGAAAAGAATCTACCCTGTCCCACTTGGGTAATTTACTTTGGTCAATTTTACCGCTCTCTTTAATTGGAAATTCGTTCACAATCTTGACGTAGCGTGGGATCATATAATCCGGCAAAAGTGTTAGAATATGCCTATACATTCTCTCCTTATCTAGAATCCCAACTGGAATTAAATACGCAACTAAAAACTGTACATCACTTTCTGTTTCTTTATTAATTACACAGCCAGAAACTCCTTCAAAAGACAAAAAGGCCCTTTTGATTTCACCGAGCTCTACTCTAAAACCACCTATTTTCACTTGATCGTCTTTTCGACCATTAAAGTTAATGCTGCCATCAATGGCCCACTCCCCCAAATCTCCAGTTCGATAAATTCGCTCGAATGGACTAAAGGGATGTCTCGTAAATTTTTTATCATTTAAGTTTTTCTCGCCAATGTAACCGAGGGCTACCCCTGGGCCACCACAACAAATCTCTCCCGATACTCCAATGGGGGCTAAAGTATTTTGCTCAGAAAGAATTAAAACCTCACAATTAGAGATTGGGGAACCAATCGGTATGCGATCAGGCACTGGCTCACTCAAAGCAAAAGTAGTCGTGATGCAACTATTTTCGGTTGGACCATAGGCATTTATAAGTAAAAGATTCGGGCAAGCTCTAATAACATTTCTTGCGGCAATAGAATCCAAAGTGTCACCACCAACCAACAAGAGCCGCAAGTCTTGAAAGACATTTGGAAATTCATGTCCGAGTAAATTGAACAATGGCGTTGTTAAGAGCATAAGTGTAATTTTTTCTGACGAAATAACATTTTTTAAAGCAGGCCCACTAAACAAAGATTCTTTACGTTGAACAACAAGAGTAGCTCCATTGATTAAAGTGCACCAAATCTCGAAAGTTGCGGCATCAAAAGATGGAGAACTTAACATCAAAACTCGATCTGGTTTTTCGACGTGCGAATAGCCGTCGTTAATCGCCAGCCGAACAATGCCGCTTTGAGGTATGATAACGGCTTTAGGATTTCCAGTAGAGCCTGAGGTGAACATTATATATGCTGCAGACTTAAGTGTTCCGACGCACGAACCTGTCCAAGGTAAAACATTAGTTATTAAGCTAGAATAATCAATAAACAAGGCCCCTTCAATTCCAGCGATAGTTTCGATTTTGTCGTCCGTAATAACAAGCGCGACTCTTGCTTGCTTAAGCATTTGTTCAACACGATAGCGAGGTGAATTAAGGTCAATCGGAACGTATACACCTCCAGCTAGAACAACACCCAATATAGAGGCTAACTCAGAAAAGCCATGAGGTAGGCGTAGCCCTACAGAATCACCATTACGCACACCTTTCTCTTTTAGTGCAGAGGCAACTACTTTTGCTCCTAATTCTATCTCAGCGTATGTAAATTCACGGCCACATTCTATGAGTGCTACTTTTTCAGAATTTTCTCGGACTATAGACTTAAAGAGCTCCCAAATGTTTTCTCCTTGTACGAGAAGATTTTTTTTAGAACTACCAAATGATAAAATATGTTTCTTCTGTATTGGACCAAGAGGACATACCTGCGATACTTTTCGCTCCAAATCATTAGTTAATTCACAACATATTTTTTCTAGTGATTCCTTCCGGAATTGTATATATGAGGGATGATAACAATCGCCGATAAGGATAAGACGGTGCTCATTTTCTTCCAACAAAAGCTTTGCTGACAGCGAGGATTGAGACTCTGAATTGGAGATTTTAGCTTCTAGAAAATCTTCCGCCGCTAAAAGTAGTTCCTTAAGTGTTGTGTGCTGTGTGACTTCAAAAATAAACTCTGCTCGAGTGCCATTCCGTTTGTGGGTCCATATTCCATTCGGCGTGTCATCTTGTAAGTGGTAAAAGTGCAATATTCGCACTGCAACCAGAAGGCGAGCAGCTGATAAGCTGGCGTCAAACTGAATGCAAATTTCTTGAGGCTCATCCTTATAGCTCACAAAATTTCTTTCCTATTGAGAGGTCCAACAAGTAGTCAGGGCCAATCCTCCATGTTTCATTGTAAACTCCTGGTAATTTGCGTTGAGTTTCAATCTTATTTAGAGGACTGATAAAACCGCATCCAGCAAGTTTGGAGAGCGACTCCTTCCGTACCCAGCATTGGTAGAACCGATTAAGCTGTGCGAACCGACCACTTTCTTCTAATAAATACTCGATCTCTTGTGTCGTAAGAGCCCAACTACAAACATCTTCAAACTCTGGAAAGTCGAATACTTTCTGAAGGTCGATTCCTACAATATACTTTTTTGACAAAGCAAAAACGCCGAATTTACCACTATAGGAAAAACTCACACTCAACTCCGGACAGTTTCTAACGAGCGGCCTACCCGCAATATCATGCTTAATTTCTATAGAAGAAATATTAAATTTACTGGAAATAAAGTCTTTAAGAAAGTTCTGAACAATATTTCTAATGATCTCTCGCCCTTCTACCTCAGTTGATAATTCCACTAAGCCAACTACTGTTTCCACCTCTGCCACTGTACTTATGTCTTGAATAATCGAAGATCGGGGGAACATATCGCGATGTAATTTATACGGTACCAAGATCTTTTTCCTTTATAGACATCTTTAAGAGTGGAACTGCTAAGAGACCAAATATCCCTATCACCAGCCACGTAAAACCAGGACTATATTTTGAAATTAATAAACTTCCCACTACTCCAGATACAGCTCCACCAAGACGAGTCACTGCAAAAGCGCCGAAATAGGCCCCACGGCGAGAAGACGGAGCAATATCTCCCACTAAAACTCCTATAGAGGGAAACAAAACAACCTCTCCTAAAGTTATCAACAATACACCAACAAGCAGAATACCCATACTCGACTGCGCGAATGAAAAACAGATAATTCCAGTTGAAATAGCAACAATGCCTAACGCACCGGACTTCCAATGCGAAACATCTTTTAAGATTTTCAATACACTCTTTTGAACGAGTATAACGACGACAGTATTCGTGAACAATAAGAATGAAAACACTCCACCGGCTGAAAGTTGGCCAGTAAAAATCTCCTTTAAAACAAAGAGGGGAGAAAGACTTCTCTCTGACATTTGAAATTTTGGGAAGAAAATTGTCAAATGCAAAGCAAGAGTGTTTGTAATATGGGTAAAAGTAAAACCAACAATTGTGAAGCTATACAATAGCCAACAGAATCTTCGATTGGAAAATACCTCCCTCAACATAGAGAAAACGCCCTTATTGGGTAAATCATCATTGAGCGCATCTGAAGCTATGTAAGGGACAGGAATTCGCCAAAACAACAGAATGATTAAGACAAGAAAGTATATTAAAGCGGTAAAAAGAAAGCTAAAGGTTTGGCCGTAAGCAACAAATAAGGCTCCGAGGAGTGTTGCTATGGACGCGCCAATGTTTACCGCAATGTATTGGTATGCAAAAGCTTTTGAAAGACTTGGTCCACGATGTAGATCAGCAAGCATCGCTTGTATAACTGGTTCTCCCAAGTATGCCGCTACACCAATGAAAAAATTCAAGACTAATAGTAATCCAGGATCCCTAGCCCAGGCGAGGGCTACAAAACAGAAAACTCCCATTCCTATTGAGAGCAACAGAAGAGGGTAGCGTCCCCGACGATCAGACAGATACCCACTAAAAAAACTTGTAAGCACTCCGGCGAATGGGCCAATGCTTATGATCAAACCAATCATTGGCAATTCCATATCTTTTCTTTCCGCCAATAACAGCGTCAAAAACGGAATCGATGCGAAGTATCCTAAACGTAAAAAAGCTACGGAGATTATTAAAACCCATGCAGTTAAAGATAGCTTATGATTTTCAGTTGATGACATCAGTTTTCTCGATACTTTTCTAACATTAAAAAATGAAACTTCTGTTCCAAATAAAAGCTGTCCTTAAAGCTGATGATTTGATTTTTCTTTACCATTTCATTAAAAGCATCGTGCAAAAGTGGCCTTAAATGATCCTCAATTAAGGGTCCACGCTTATATCCCAAATAATCTTCGCCACTACGCTCACCACTAGAAAGAAAATTCTCAAAAAGTTCTTCAGAGTTAGAAATTGGCTGTATGTTTGACATTACGATCCATACCAACAGTCGCAATGCGTCCTGCCGCATTTGATGAAATAAGCCAAAATCTCCAGATAACAATACGTTTTTCGTTGTCACTGCATTAAGAAATAATCTCGCAATCATAGCGTCAGAACTTAAGAATTCTGTCGTTTTAATAATTGGTGGGATTACAATTTTGTCTTCTACCCTACTAAATCCGGTGCCGGCTAAAGCATTTTGAGCAAAAGAAACTGGGATCAGTAGTTTTCGCTCGAAAGGTACTTCCTCATCGATTCGCAAATTATATTTCTTATGAAGACTGATTACCTTTTCCTGAATTAAAGCTATGTTTTTCGAAGTGCAGAAACTATCTTCAGCTATAATCATCAGATCAATATCCGAAGTAAAAAAGTGCTGAAATTGTACACTGCTGCCGTAAACAATTGACACATGCTCAACGTCCCCCATAAAAACTTTAAGCCATTCAACGAACTCAGAGAAAATTGGAGTGCTTCGAATTTCCTTTTCTTTCTTGAGTGTTCCAAATTTCCTATCAGATATAGGTTTTCCTATCGCTGTAATTGCATCGATTAAGGCTTCTAAGTCTTCCATGACTGTATTGGGATTTCCAGACATAATCCTAAGGACTTGAAGCGTCGCACCCGCGGGTAAATTTTGACAGAATCCTGAAGATGGAATCGGAAAGCCATGAAGGTAGAACTTTCCTTCTTCTAAAATTTTTGTCTTTATTGCTAAATTGACTTCATTTAATTGTGTAAGAAGTCCATAACCGACCTCACTCTTCTGTAAATGTCCTGGAACATACATAAACATAACCGAATTTATATCCGTATCATTTAATAATAGAAAATCCGGGTGATCTTCAAATCGCTGCCGAATTTGCTGAGTAAAATCAATTCGCTTATCAATCATCTCTCCAATTCCCTTTCGACCCATCGATTTTGCCATTGACCAAAACTTTAGGGAATTAAAAGCTTTGGATCCGATGAATGGAGTTGTTTGTCCAAGTGACCATTTTTCTTTTGTAATTAAATCTGACGAGGATGCAATTTTTTTAAGCGACACTTGTTCCTTAAAAAGTACATAGCTGCAAGCATACGGAATCCATAAAACCTTATGAGGATCAATTGAAACAGAATCAGCGTATTGAAGACCCTTCATTCGAGTATTAAATTTGGAGGAGAATAAAAGCTGAACTCCGTGGCAAGCGTCAACATGGAACCAAATTTTACGCTTATTAAGTACATTAGCAACATCTTCGAGATTATCGACTGACATAGTCCTAGAATCTCCAGCGTATGCAACGACAGCCATAATTTCGTTGCCTAGTTTTATCTCTTGAGAAATAATCGCTTCGAGGCAGCTGATATCGATTTGGTAATTGCTCGTAACTGGAATTTCTACCAAAGCGGATTCACCAAGACCTAGCCAGGCTAATGCCATTCTCACCGAGTAATGCCCAATTCCCTTTGGAACAAGAATTTTTATTCGACGGGTATCGAACAAAATTCCCTTCTGCAAAGTACCTGGATACATAGCTTCTCGCGCTGCAAGAAGCGCTGTTGTATTAGCTAAGACTCCTCCGTGTACCGAACAACCCCCTATTTCGATCGCCGATTTGTACTGTGCTGGGGTGCTATATCCGATTAAATTTCTAAGCCAATGAATCGTTTCCATTTCTATAAAGGTCGCAATCGGCGCACAAAAATCCTGATTGATTAAGTTTTGGTTTAACATTGGAACTAAAACACTTGCACCAAGAGCAGCTATCGAATTCCCTGCGTCGGGAAAGCCAACAAAATTTGGCGAAGAAAAGTTTGTGCTCGCCATTGAAATTCGTTGAAACTCTTTCAAAACTACGTCTAACGGAAGACCCTGCTCTGGAATATTTGAAAATGCGACAGACTCGGGACTAACCCAAGGTCCCGCACGGACGTCTCGTTGGGTCTTAAATTCCAGGCCCATATCTAAAACTTTAAGCAAAAACTCCTTGGCAACCTCAGAATTTAGTTCATTTAAAAACACAGAATTGTCTTCCACTTGAGTCCCCCGATGCAAAAAGCATACCCCGATCTAAGTATGACGGGGCGAGCAATTATTGTAAACAGATTCCGTTCAGTATTCTACTTGACTGAATGAGGTAGTGCTAGCTGTAACATGCCTAGATTAGTGATCACTCCTTAGCTCTTCAGCTAGCTTTGTAACTAAAAGCGCATTGTTTTCATGTGTATTAGTTGCTATACGCAAGTACTGCCCTCCCAGCTCAGGATATGCAGAGGTTGCATCTCGAACAGCTATCCGATGATTGCGCATCAAGCTACCCGCTATACTTGCTGCTTGAATTTGACTCGGTAGCTCAACTACCAGAAAATTGGCAAAACCAGAATAGACATTCTTAAATGGGATTGTTTTTAGATCAGAAGCCAGTACCGAAAGCTGTAAAGACATCTCTTGTCGACTCATGCTGACAAAGGAAAGATCCTCAAGACAAGCTTCGGCAGCCAATTGAGCAATTGAATTAATACAATATGGCGTTTGTAATAACGTCATCGCACTAATCAAAGACTCGTGCCCAATCGAAAAACCAACTCGCAAACCCGGAATATTGAATAATTTCGAAAGCGAAGTTACAACGACAAGATTAGGGACGGAACCCGCATGACGCGACAGGGTCCATTTATCAAAATTAGGATGCATGACTAATGCGGATTCATCTATTACGAAGCAGCACTCTGGATACTTTTGAGCAAGTTTTAGTATTTTATCAGGCGATATAAACACAAGTGTAGGATTATTAGGATTACAAAAATAGAATGTTGTCGTCTTTGGTAGCCACGCTTCTAGTCGCGCAATGAGATCATCTTCCGTTTCCCCAAGAAGATGCGGGATCCGGTTCACAGAGATCCCATGCTTTGATGCTGCGGCCTCAAAACCCCAAAACGTCGGCGCTAAGATCGATGCAATTTTCATGTTTAAAGTTTGTACTAAAAGAAAAATTGACTCCAAAGAGCCATTACTGATCATCAGATTTCTTTGCTCTATACCCAAGAATGTCGACAGCTTCTCTTTTAGTTTTTTATTTTCATGATCAGGATAAACCTTAGTTAGGTCTAATGAAAACTTAAGAATATCGCTTACACATGGAGGTGGACCAAACGGGTTACAATTTTCGGCAAAATCAATTGATGTCAACTTCGTAAAGCGCTCATTCAAAATCCTCCTCCATTTAATCATTTAATTACCGCCAATCTAAAGGGGTCAACTGTTACAGGATCTATACGAGGAATTAGCGGGGAGGGTATAACTGTTAACCTATAACCGTTATGGAAAAATGATTTCATTATATCGATATTCCCTCTGTAGATTCCGTCCAAAATAGAAGTATTCAAATCCGGCTCAAAATATTTTGCAAGATTAGTCGCGAAATTTGGAAGGAATGGTCGAAATACAGAACCTATCGCCAAGACGTGCATTAAAGAAAGTGCGATTACTTTCGCAGCATCATCGCGGTCGGATTTTATTAAATGCCACGGCTCTAAGCGGTGAAACGTTTCATTAGCTACCTCGCCTAGTCGCAATAAACCGCTCAGTGCTTTTGTTATTTGAATCTCGTCTATTGAATTTCTAATATCAGCAACAAGTGGTGCAATCGCCAAGAACTCCGGTGTGTCAAATGCTTTTTGAAAGGCAGAATGAGGTAATCCATCTGGCCAATGTTTAGCCAGAAAACTTAAAGAACGATTAATGAAATTGCCCACTTTATTAGCCAATTCATTGTTAATTGCCAAAAAATTATCCCATGAAAAGTTACTATCTCCTGTTTCTGGAATAATAGAACATAAGTAAAACCGAAGGGCATCTTGGCCAAAAGCCTCATAAGCTTTTTCACTATCCACATACCAACCTGCTGACTTTGAAAATTGTTTATTTTCTAGTTTTACAAAATGACTTGCTGGCACGTCAAAGGGTAGATTAATGAAATTGGACCCCATAATCATAGCCGGCCAAATTAAACCGTGAAAAACAACGTTATCTTTACCGATGAAGTGATAAATTTTTGTTTTCGGATTACTCCACCAATCTTCGAGGTAATGATCCTTGGATCCCATTACCTTAAGCAATTCCTTGGTTATGCTTACATATCCTATAGGTGCGTCAAACCATACGTAAAGTTTTTTCCCGATAGCATCTGGCAATGGAACATCAATACCCCAAGACAAGTCTCGCGAAATAGCCCGATCTACGAATCCTTGCTCCGCGAGGCTGTTTACATAACCCCAAACATGTGGGCGCCAATCACGCTTGGTATCAAACCACGAACGAAATTTTTCACTGAGCTTTGTCAATAAAAGGTACCAGTGAACACTTTCCTTTATAATTATTTTTTTAGATCCACATATTTTACACTGCGGCTCTTTCAATCGCAGAGGCTCAATCCACTCCCCACACTCCGGGCATTCATCGCCGCGGGCATTTGGATAACTACAAATATAACACCCACCCTCAACGTAGCGATCAGGCAGATATCTTTTGCAATCTTCGCAGAAGAGCTGCTTTTCAGGATGACTGTCTATAAATCCATTGTCATAAAGCTTGTTAAACCACTTCTGTACTTCTTCTTTGTGATAACTTGCACTAGTCCGACCGAAATAATCTGGCGCGACTCCATATTTATTCAAAAGCTCTTGATGCTTTTTGTACCAATGATCGACATAGGCACTGTAACTAATTCCCTCTTTTTCTGCAGAAAGCATAATCGCAACACCATGTTCGTCAGCCCCAGAGACGTGGATGACTGTTTGTCCCATAATACGTTTATGTCTTGTGAAGATATCAGCAGGTAAATGAACCCCCGCTATGTGGCCAAAATGTAATGGGCCATTTGCATACGGCAAAGCTGATGTGACAATGATTTTTTCCACCTTAATTTTATAAATGCTTCTGCAGGGCCATGCAATTTTATTGAACATATTCCGGCGCTTCGATTGCAGTATAAGGCAATCCAATATGCCTAAGGCAAGCATCTAAATTTCGAAATTGGCATCCCCAATAACATTTCTGAAGATTCTATACCAATATACAGCTGTAGCATCCGTGTAGCAGATCTGTAGCATTTTCAGGAAATATGGGCACACTTCGGGAAATGACTGCGGGTGTAAAAACACACCAGCTCCTCTTTAAATTGCTTTTCGGATTCAATGGGTTGTCCCCGATCGGGGGAAAGTGTCGAACTTAATTCCTGCAATCGCTGTCGCGATTGACAAACCAAATCGCAAAATACTTTGCGATCTGGTGCCCAGGACTGGACTCGAACCAGCATGCTTACGCGCCACCCCCTCAAGATGGTGTGTCTACCAATTTCACCACCTGGGCAAAATGTAAGGTGAATGTACCCAAAGGTGTGGATTATTTCAAAGGCTTAAGTGCGCTTTTTCTGCTTTTTTTAAAGATTAGGTAGGCATTCAGTAGCGTTGTTAATTGTAATTAACGCTTACCTTACAGCTCATAGCTTTAGCTCTGTATATGCTTTGGCCTGCCTTAGATAAGCTAAGCTGGGCTGAATTTCGCTTATTGCTCATACGCAAACTTAAAGAAAGCTGGCCCTTGCTGGTAGTAACAAAGCTAGAACCGTAATCTCTTGCATAAGCCTTGGGAGCGAGCTGATCTCCTCCATGATAAAGATTTCCACGACTGGCAGAAAATGAATTTTGATCACCTACATCATCAAATTCCAATTCAAAATTGCGGGTCTTCACGCTGTTATTGTAAAACTGCTCTTCTAAACTAAAACTAAGTTTTGTGCCGTCTGGGCTGCTGCACTTGCCAGACCACTGCCCACTCATGCTCTTACTCAAAGAGGGAGGAGCCCAAATCACTGCATTCGCTGCAAAAGAAGAAAGTAATATTGGGAGGAGAAATAGAATGAACCCACTTCGCTTCATAACGCAGCACGTTATACGAAGTGGGCCCATTTTTCAAGATATTTGGATGCCTATGGGGCGTAATACGTTTTTAATAAGCTCTTAGCTAAGTCTTTTGCCTTTTGAGAACTCAATCTCACAACCGCCGATCCTGGCATATAGTGGCCCGCTATGTTCTTCAGTACACCGTGATAACCAAGCTTTAATGCTTCTGAAACCTTATTGGCCTTTAGATTTTGCTCCAACAAAACAAGCGCATCTTCTAAATCTATTGCTGTCATGTTTGGCAAATTGTTTTGCTGCAAAAGCGATGCATGTTCGGAAAGCAACACAGGAATATCAAACGCATAATACTGCGGATACTTGTGAGTTAGTTTTGAAATTCCTTGAGCCAAACTCAATAAAGTAAAATTTGTTGAATATGCAAAATACTGATCGGCGATTGAAGTGTTTTTATTTTCATAATGGCTGTAAAGATCAAGTAACTCTTTTAAATAAGCTTCAAAATTATCTTCAAACTGAGGATGATTCTCGGTAAGCACATGAAGAAGCCCATTGTTAAAAGAGTTTTCATGATAGCTGTTCTCTTTGAGCTTAGAAAATATGGCCTGTGTGAGCTCAACTTTTTCTTCCTCCAACAAATAACTCTTCACAGGCTTAGCTTCAAAACTGGGCCCTAACGCAATATCTGCTTTTAAAGTTAAAGTTTGCCCAGACAAGAGTGGGTAAAAAGGTAAATTACCATTGGGTTCTTTATGAAAAAAATTTTGCTGCGTTTTAAAAGCATAAAGTTTGCCAATTTCAGCATTCGCTAATTTATCTAAAGCAGTCGCATCTGTAATTCCGTTATAATTTTTAGAAGTAGAAAGTTTAGTTTCTAATAAATTCACTTCAAACTTTTTTTCCAGCGCTGCACACTCATGTCCCAATTCGCTCACTTCTACATCAAAGTATGCATAAGCAAAGGCAGGCAATTCACCTGCTCTTCCCTGTCGAACAGGAACAAGATGCTTGGATTTTACTCCTGTAACTTTTACAGTCCCTGCACATGGCAAAAGCAGCTCGCTTGAGTCTATGCCCAATGCGAGCCCCATATTGGGGCCTATAAGCCCCATAACGGCTAAAGCTAGAATAAGTTTCGGATTTTGGTTTTTAATTTTCATTTTAATGATCTCCTCTGAGGGGGCACATTAGAGCAAAGTATTAAATTAATGAAATTAATAGTTTTACTGATATGATTAGCAAAACTTATGGAACTTCCAAGTCACGAACTCAAAGCCTTTGCCGAAACAGCTCGCACCCAAAACATGACTGTGGCCGCAAGAAATTTGCTCATCACCCAGTCTGCTCTTTCGCAAAGAATTCAAAAACTCGAATCACTTTTAGAATGCACTCTCTTTATACGGGATCGGGCGGGCATCAAAGTTACCGAAGCTGGACTCTCTCTGCTTCGCTACACTCAGAGCGTTGACTCTATTGAAGAAGAATTTTTATACAATCTCAAAAGCAGCCGTAACGAAATTGCCGGAAATATTCGAATAGCTGCTTATTCTTCAATTCTTAGAAGTCTAATCATCCCTGCTCTGGTCTCTTTTCTTAGAAAAAACCCTAAAGTTCACTGCGAGTTTCAAAGTTACGAAGTAGCTGAACTTCCCCGAGTTTTAGATCATGGCGAAGCAGATTTTGTAATTTCAGATTATCGAATGAACAAAAGTCACCTTGTAGAAACTTTATTAGGCCACGAAGAATACGTTGTGATTGAAAGTTCCAAACACAAGAGCCCTGAGACTGTGTATCTTGATCACGGTCCCCACGACAATGCGACTGAAAGTTATTTTGCCTCTCAAAAGAATGCTCCAAAATTCTACAAGCGCAGTTTTATGGGTGACGTCTACGGGATACTCGATGGAGTTGAAGAAGGCCTTGGTCGCGCTGTTATGTCGAAACACCTTTTGGACGGGAGAAAAAATATAGTAGTTGTTAGCGGCTACAAAGCGTATTCGCGAGAAATTGTACTTCATCACTTTAAAAGAGATTATCTTCCTCGCCTCTATCTAGCTGTTTTAAAAGAATTAAGTGAAAAACTCCCGCGTTCCCGCAAAAGCTAGTGTCTGTAAAGCAATTTTACCTTGAGACACCAAGAGTTATTACATAGTAAAAACCCATGCATTTTTCTGCCACTTTACGACGTACCCTTTTATCAACTATTTTCATCTGCAACGTACTCACTCTTCATGCAGATTTAATTCCCTATTTAAGCTCCGGCCAAGATATTGATTGGAACGCCAAAGAAGCACTCCCAGAAAGCATCGCTCAAATACAAAAAAAGCTCGATACTTCTAAAGATTATTATCTTGTAGATGAAGGCAATGAAGATCAAAAAGCAGATTTTTATCGAAACCTCATTAACCAAAAAGCGCGAGCAAACAAAAGCGAACACGAATGGCTTCAAGAAATGGGCTCAGATGGTGTGGCTCCCGATTGGTATTACAGTGCTTACCTTGATCACTCCAAAAAAGCTTTTAACAGCGTGAACGATCTAGAAGCTGCTGTGATTGTTTCTTATTCAGAGTGGCTTTATCAGCTGACAAATGGATTTTTGTGGAACCCCCTTGGCTACTTAGCAGAATACTTTGAAGGAGAATCTAAGCTCCCCTCTAAAGACGAAGCCAGCCTTCGACTTCTTGCAAGTGGACTCAATAAATTGCCTTCTTTCAATCTCAGCCCTGTTACAGGAAAAAAAGCAAAACTTTATAGAAATCACGGTAGAGCGATAGAAACCCCTCTTAACAAAGTGTGGATAGCAAAACCCTTTCTAAGCACCACACGCGCAGAATTGGCTTTAGCTTCAAAAGTTAAATACAAGCACAATGCTGAATTTCTACTTATTATTGAACCCAATGAAAAATCCAGAAGTCACGATATACAAGGTTTCTCAACACGCCCCGAGGAAGAGGAAGTTCTTTTTTTGCCAAACACACCCTTCTTAGTTGTCAACAGTTACATACAAAATCTAAAAAAACTGGAAGAATTTGATGGCAGCGAAACACAAGAAGAGTTCAAGCAAACTGTATATGAACTTAAAGAATGCGCACAGCAAGATTGCTCTGATATAAATTAACCATCGCTTTGTTTTAAGCGAATAGCTAGAGTATGAGATTACTTGGAGTTTAAAAAATGAAAATTGCATTTATCGGCGCCCAAGGCGTTGGAAAAACCACCCTCAGTAGCGCCTTAACTAAGAAAATTACCAATAGCCATGTTGTTCGCGAATCCGTTCGTGAATGCCCCTACCCATGCGATCAAAACGCAGATTTTAAAACAGAATGGTGGATTCTTAGCCACTCCATTTTGGCCGAGCAAGAAGCTCGGGAAATGAAAAAAGACCTTATCATCACTGATCGCTGCCTATTAGATATTGCGGTTTATACAAAGCTTATTAACGAAAGCAAAGACGGTCGCATTAGCGATCTTCAAAGAAAAATGATCGAAGCCAATATTAAAGATTGGTTTAGCGAAGATCCCTTTGATTTTGTTTTCTTCGTAAAAGTGAGTCCCGATGTTTGGAAAACTCGCGACTTAAACGACGGATTCCGTTCTTTAGATCAAGGCTGGTACGAACTTCTCACTTCAGAATTTGAAAAAGCTATTGAGCGCTTTGAAATGTCTTCAAGAACTAAGCTTGTCGTTGTTGAAAACAACGGCTCTTTTGACGACACCTTTGCTCAGGTAGTGAATACAATCTCAGCTAAGAAAGCTCTCTAATTCCAAAGCGTGTTGAACTACTCTACAGTGCGCACTCCGCAGTACATGCTAAGTGCGCTAAGTTAAAGAAGATTAACACAATCTTAACCCAAGCCTAGATATTCTATTGATAGGTGAATTGCGTGCGATTTTTAAACTGCAAGTTGCTCATACTTTGCAGTTTATTTTACTTATTTCCTCTTAAGGCAAATTCAGAACCCACTCTTGCTTGTTTTGGGCAAAAACGTAGCAAAATAGAAGTAAACCCCAAACAACTTGTTGCCAGCGAACATCAGTGGAAAGGCAGCTGTTACTCACACCCTCCTTCGCTCCTCACTTCGGCAGTTATTTTTAGACGTACAGGAAAACTGCAAAGCTTTTCAGAAGAGCACGTTGCATATTGCGGAACACTTGGTTGCGACGATCTTGTGAGACAACTTTGTAACCGAGGTTTTTTTATTTCGGGTTACACAGATAAAATTCAAGACGAAATGCTTAAAATAGGTCACGTTTATTTAGAAGATCCCGAGTTTGAATCGAAAATGCGCAACTTCTTAGAAGCTTCGTCTGAAGTTTTAGGTGAAGATGAGCTCAACTATCACAGAATGCTTTTGGACATCAAAGAACTACAAACTCCAAGCACTAAAGAAAAAGAGCTTGCACGTTTTAAAACCCAAAGAGAGATCACAGCACTTTCTGAGTATAAAAAACACTTAGAAAATATGAGTGCTGAAATTTTAGGCTCAAAAGATGAAAAGAAAATAGAATCCCATCAAACGCAAATTGCTAAAGTCCAAGAAGAAATTTCTACACTCCAAGAAAGTATCAAAAACTACACTGTTCAACTAAGTCCTGAACAGCTCTCCAAAAGAGCCCAACTGATAAGCGAAATAGAAAAGCTGGTAGCAAAACATGATGTGGTTAAAAAACTTAAAGAGCGCGCCGAGACATTTTTATCAGAGCACGAGCAACGCAAAGTAAAGTTCAACTATTTAGAAAAAATAAGTCTTCCTTTTGAGAAAGCTCCCAAAGCAACAGAAAAGCCTAAGTTTGTGGGTAGGCTATCTTGCAGGCCAGATGAAAACGAATTCATACTCCGAGAAATTGAAAAAGCTCTCTGTTTAGATTTTCCAGTATCTATTCAATATGAAGCTATGGGGGTTGCTAAATTTAAGCGCCAAACACGAAGCCGTGTGCCTGAGCATTGGACAGAGAACAGCTCTTACGGAGTGCACGCCATGTTAGGTAAAAGCTTGGAATACATAGATGGCAAACTGCATTTAGTTTTGCAAAACTCTTATGGACCAGGCTCACTTGCAGCGATTGAATACGAAAACTTTTGTGCGATAACCCGGGGTCATATTTTGCTGGATCAATATTCAGCATCTGGAAAAGAATCCGAAGTGGCCATTTGGGAGAAACTTAACACTCCTGCAGAAAAACCAAGTAGCACTCCCATCGCAAGCTCAAGCGAGGCTGAGGAAATTAATCCACAACAAGTTCAGCATAAATTGGATAATGGTCGCTCGCGCCCTTAAGTGTATTGGGTTCAAAACGCACAGGATATTTTGTTTTAGATGTACTTAAGACCTGTACACTTTGCGCATCCCATCGCCAACGGGCTTTTTTCTCGCGATCAAAACGCAATAAGAGAAGATCAAAGTACGACCATTCCTTGTTGCTCTTATAATAATAAGTTCCTTTGCAATCTTTGCAGCCATCCATGTGAGCCGGACGCCAAATGTTTTCAAAATAATTGGAGTAAACTTTTTCTTTATCCCACTCTTTGGAGGTGATGTTAAAATCTCCACCTGCAATTAACACATCATTGGCAGGCACTTTAAGGGCAATTTTATTGAGCTCATTGAGAACGACTTCACGCTCTGCAAACTTAGCCCCCTGAGAAGGCAAGTGCACAGCTAGAACATGCAGAACTTTGCCTTTACCTATATCTAAATGAGCATGTAAAATTCCACGCAAGTCTTTACTTTGAGCTTTCTTAGAGCGTTTACGTTTTTTTTCAATCGCAATAAAATGATACTCATATTTAATCAGTGGAAAACGACTCAAGATCGCTTGATCAATCCCACGCTCATCTTTTGAATCCATATGAGTTACGGTGTATCCCGCTTTTGCTAAGTGTTT
>CAZIFW010000019.1:0-40020 GCA_964538275.1 uncultured Bacteriovoracaceae bacterium | reverse complement strand
GTGCTTGTTTTTAGATTGTGTTTGCGGTGTTACCCACCATTAAAGTTTTAGAGCCAGAGTATTGACATTGGCGTTCCCTACGGGAGTCGAACCCGTGTTGCATGAATGAAAATCATGAGTCCTAGGCCACTAGACGAAGGGAACATCTTAACAACTCGGATATTGATAAACCGAAGCGGCGCTCCAGAAAAGGGGTGATTCGAAAAAAACCCAAAAAAAGTCGCTTTTTAGGTGTTTCGGGCTAGCTTTGCTTGGAACAGCAGCCCATAAGCGTATTTTGCCCTAGATTGGGCACCTAAATAGTGAATATTATGAGCCCCTTATGGCGTCATTGACCACTCCAAGCGGTGAATCTGCAAAAAAATCTGCCCACTCAACACAACTCAGTTTTGAATTGCTCGAAAAAATACTTTTGCGCGCTCAAGCTCATGCAATGGCGATGATTTATATCGCTAACAACCGCGACGATGTTCAAAAAGGCGATCCCAAAGTTGGAGGCCACCCTTCGGCATCTTCTTCTGCTCTACACTTGTTGGGTCTTTTGCACTTGGTAGAAAAACGCCCCGAAGATTTTATGGCTGTTAAGCCACACGCTTCACCCGCAGATCACTCCTTTAACTACGCATTACGTTTATTTCGTGAATTTGATAACTCACGCATGAACGATGAGCGTGCGCGCCAAGCGATGAAAAACCTTCGCCACTATTCACACACCGGCGAACCAGTGTTTCAAAGTTATCACTCTGCTTTTGATCCCGATCGTTGGAACTTTTTGCCTTCTGGTTCTGTAGGTATTCCTCCCGTGAACGCACTCTACTTAGCGTCCGCTTACAAGATGGCTAAGAAACAAGGCTTGTTCGATGTCACTGAACCACATTTTTGGTGTTTGATGGGCGATTCAGAATTTCGCGAAGGTTCACTCTTAGAGGCAATGCCTGAAGCCAAAGAACGTGGCTTGAATAACCTCACCTGGATTCTTGATTACAATAGACAAAGTTTAGATGGACACCGCACACACAGCGAAGAAACTTTAGGTCTTAAAGACTGCGACCGCGTAGACGGAATGGCAACAGCTAACGGATGGGAAGTTATTCAACTTCGCCATGGATCATTCCGCAAAAAAATCTTTGCCGAGAAAAACGGCGATGCTCTTCAAGAAGTTTTTGAAAAAGCTCTTCCTGATGGCGAACTTCAAGCTTTGCTTGCAAGTCGCGATGCTAAGCGCATGGTTGAGGCGATTGCAGCTTACGATAAAGCCGCAGCAAAACTTCTTTCATCTATGAAAGAAGCCGATGTCATTAAATTCCTCTTAGACTTTGGTGGGCACGATATTGCCTCTGTACTTGATGCTTACAAACAAGCGCGCACCAGCACTGATAAGCCTACTTTCATTGTGGCGCACACGTTAAAAGGCTGGGGTCTTAAGTGTGCAGCGATGGCGGGCAATCACTCCATGCTTGTAGAAGAAGACGAAGTAAAAGAGCTTCTTAAAAAATCAGGCACCAAGAGTGACGACTTATTCGCGTTCGAGCGTTTTGAAGAAAAATCCGCAGAGGCGCAGTATCTCAAAAAACGTGGCGACGAAGTGCTTGCCGGTATCGAAGCCATTGAAGCTTCTAAAAACAAAAACATTCAAAAATTAGAAACAGAACTTAAGAACACTGCGTGGTCTGTAGAAACTCCTACAGAAGTGGGCGTAAATCTTAAAATGGTTCCTATGGCGCACACTCAATGGGTGTTGGGTCAAATCACTGCAAAGCTAAACCGTATTGGAGACACTCCCATAAAAGGAGATGAATCTAAAAAGCAGCGCGCACTTACTCCGGCCGAGATTAAATGGAAAATCCCTGGTTCGCACTTAGTTACGATGGCTCCCGATGTGGGCACCAGCACAAACTTGAATGCAAGTATGGATGGGAAAACTTTTGGTCCCGAGGCGCAGGACTTTGATGAGATCTATGGAACTGAGGACAAATCAGCTCCCGACATAACTCCCAGTGAAACTGCAAATTCGCGCCACTTGCGTTTTGAAATTGCAGAATCCAACACGATGTCGTGTGTGGGTAGCTTTGGAAAAATGGCTGAGTTTATGGGTATTCCCTATATTCCTGTCATGACAGTGTACGACTTCTTCGTGAAGCGCGCGCTCGATCAACTTTTCTATAATGCTTACTGGAAATCTCATTTTATATTGGTGGGCACTCCCAGTGGTGTGTCGCTTTCTCCTGAAGGCGCACAACACGGATGGAAGAGCGATATTCAAATTGCCAACATGATCACGTGGGAACCCGCGTTTGGTTTGGAGTTTGATTGGGTCTTTGCCGATGCCATGAACCGCCACATGAATTCTTATCGCGGAGTTAAAGAATACAATGCCGAAGGTCGCAGTGCTGTTCTTATCCGCGGAGTTACTCGTGCGCTCGAACAAAAAACAATGTTGGCGCGACTCAAAACACACAAACGTTTTGAAGGCCAAGACGATGCCGCTATCTTAGAAGCAACTCGCAAGGATTGCTTAGAAGGCGCATGGTACGTGGTAGATCATCGCGGACAAGAGGGCTACAAGCCTGGCGACAACGTGGTGAATCTTTTCACTATGGGTGTGATGGTGTCTGAAGCTTTGATTGCATCTGATGAACTCTTAAAAGAAGGTATTTTTGCTAACGTGATTCAGGTCTCTTCGCCTGACTTGTTAGTGGGTAACCAAGGTTACGAATCTAACTTCAAACATCTCAAAGAAACTCTCGGAATAGATGGCGATTTGTACTTAGGTAAAACTACAAACCGCGCGAGTTACCCACCACTCAACTTTGGACCAAGCCCTGGTGATCAAGCCAAGCTTGCAATGTTAGGCGCAGCTCGTATTCCAGTCGTGAGTGTTCACGATGGTGAACCTGGACTCTTAGACAACATTGGTAGCTGTGTGGGTGTGCTTCAAAAATCACTCGCAGTCAGAAAGCATTCTAAATCGGGTCGCCCAAGTGATGTGTATAAATATCATGGTCTTGATGGCGCTTCTGTTAAGAAAGCCTGCATGGATGCTCTTGAAGAAATTGCTTGGAAGAGCAAAGTAACTCTTTAGTTAAAATGATAGTCCCTGTTGAACTCGAAAAATCTTATAGGCTTTTAAATCATGGGCCTACTGTTCTTGTGAGTTCAGCGCATGGTGAAAAAAGAAATATCATGGCGGCTGCATGGTCTATGCCGCTAGATTTTTCTCCTCCCAAAGTTACAGTTGTTATTGAAAGTTCAAGTTTTACTCGCAAACTTGTAGATGCTGAGGGCACTTTTGCACTTAACATCCCAACGCGCCCTCTGGCTGAACTCACTCTTAAAGTGGGTCACAGTAGCGGCGAAGAGATAGATAAATTTGCTGAATACAAAATAGAAACCTTTGAGGCTTCCAAAATCAAAGCACCGCTGATTGCGGGATGTGTGGGTTGGTTGGAGTGTAAAGTTATCAAAGAATCCCACAACGAGAGCACCTACGATCTTTTCATCGCAGAGATTGTTGCTGCGTGGGCCGACTCACGTGCTTTTGAGAATGGCAGATGGAAGCAAGTTCCGCCGGAGCTACAAACGCTGCACTATATTTCGGGTGGCGCGTTCTTTCTGGCATCAGATACTTTAGATATTAAAGGCCACTAAACTTTTACTTTTTTAAGAGTTATAAAGATGTAACATCGTAGAACATTTGATTGAGTCATTTTTCATGAAAATACAGGTGCAACTGATTTTAGCTTTTTCAAGTGTTCTAGGTTTTGCCTCTGATGTGCGGGATTACTGCACGAATGTAGATCAAGATGTAGGTTTATATGCAGATAACATTAGTGCAACTTACTATGAAAATTCCGAGTCTAAGATCTTTCATTTTAGCAGCGAAGATTACAAATTGGTTAAGGTCAAAAAAGTTGTTTTTGAAGAAAGCAAAATAGAGGGAGTTAAAGACACTCACTATGCCCTTTCTGTCATAGTAAAATTTAATAAACAAATTGAAGTTCCTGCAAATACTGAGTTCAACTCAGTATTTAAAGCTGCAAAAGAGGGCTCAGACGCAAAAGTTCATTTTATTTGTCGCGATTACAGTGTGGGCTCTCCCATTCCTCCTTCGGAATAATATTCGCTAATCAGTGAGAAAATAATCCGTAACCACCAATGTTGAGGCCTTTGCCCTTGAGCGTTTCGGCTTTGAAATTTTCGTTGCCTAGTTTGATAAGTTGTAAATAAATTTCTGAATGAGAATCTTCATCTAGGCTCACGTGTTCAAGTGTTTCGCCTTCTTCTAGGTATTCTTCGTCTTCAAAAGTCCAAGTGGCGATGCCGTTATCGCGCAAAGTTTTGAGTTTATCTGCGGGTAGGGTGTTGTCTTCGTATTCTTCCGCGATGTCGTTTATATAATCAAAGTCTACTTTTTGAGTGGCCGCCGAGTAAGCTGCGTTAATTTCTTCATAACTAAAGTTAGAGCACACATTGCGTGTGCCAGACATACAGTGGCCATCGCAACTTCTATCTCCCATGAAAAGTTCGTAAATAGTTCCCGCACTTCCATCAGAGAGCTGGCAATCACTGCGTGAGTTGATGCTAAGACTTGCTGCAAATATTGATAGACCACTTGCGAGAGATACACCTATGAGAAGTTTCTTTTTCATGGCTAAAGGTTCGCAACACCCGGGTGGGGAGAGCAACGTATTTGGGTGACATTTCAGAGTGAAAAATGCCCAAAGGGCTCATTATGAGCGTACAGCGACCAGCAGCTGTTCGGCGTACTGCCTCTGTAGGGGCACTACAGACGGCACGCTCCTTGCTTTACTCTATATAAGGAGATTCTGTCCCTGTGGTGCGTTTAGCTGGAATTTAAGTGAAACTATGAAAAAATTTAAATCAGTTCTAAGCGCAATTGCTCTCGTACTTGTAATGAGTGCTTGTGGCAAAAAAGGCAGCGACAACGGTGCCAACACTGCTTACAACCCTAACGCAAACGATGTTTATGCGCGTTGTGGTAATAACCAACAGTGTATCAACCAGTATTTCTCGCAACAGTACGGTCCTAACCAAGGTGGTTACTACCAAGGTCAACAAAACTGTGGCGGCGGATACCAGTGCCAAGTGTACCAAGTTCCTAACTACCAACAAGGTTGCAACCAAGGTTGCGGAACCCAACAGTATGTTGTGGCTCCTCAGGGTGCTTACATTCCTCAGTATGGTATCAACGGCGGTGGCGGAAGTTTCTTCCAAGCAAGTTTTGGTTACGGCTGGTAGTTGTTAACAAAACTCGTTAAAAAAAAGTAGTGTGCTTTAAGCCTCTTCTCAATGCGAGAAGGGGCTTTTTTAATTTGTCCGACAGACTTTTGTCTATAGCTTTAGATCGAGTGCTTATTTTAAAATAAATGAGGTGAGTTCAATAGGTGGCAAACTTTTCTTTTGTATTTTAAGTGTTGGAATTCTTAATTCGCAAGAACAGCACGAAGGTCAAAGTAAAACTGCGGAAAGCCAAAACACTTTAGAGCGTCCCATTATTCAGGGCTGCAAAGACCCAGCCATTTTAGAAAAATGGTTTGCTGAAAAATCCCAAGAAACAAAGCTCGATGGAATTTCTGTTATTTATAAAGGCCAAGTTGTGTTGGAGGGGCCAAAGTCGCAGACACCCGCTAAAGTGTGGTCTGTTTCAAAAGGTGTAAGCACCTTGTTGGCGGGATTTTATTTAGATGAAGCAATGCTAGATAAGAAAATCTCAGACGCTGATCCCTCTTTGGGGAAGTTGTATCCAAATGTTACTTACCGCCATCTTATGAGCATGACTTCGGGCTACGATTCGGTAGGAGGTAAGGTTGTAACGCATCCAAACGCACCTGCAGACATTAGAGATAACTCTCAGTTTCCTTTGCAGCAAGAGTTGCCTCTCTTTGAAGCGGGCACACAATTCGCTTATTGGACAGATTCTTATCGTCTCATGGGGCATTTGGTAGAATTAAAAGCTAAAGAGCAAAGTTCAAAACCTAAAAATTTACATCAACTTTTTAGAGATAAAGTTTCTGCTTCCACAGGAATTGAGATGGAGTCATGGCATAGGTTGAATGATGCAAATGGTGGGCGAAATTTGTGTGATGCCGGGGGCGGTGTGGTTTTGAGTGCAAGTCACTTAAGTAAGCTTGGTCATGAAATGCTCAATGCTTATCAAGAAAAGCCAAGTTCCGTCTTCCGCCCTTCATGGGTTAAGGAACTTACGAAGCTTCAGGTACCTCATGACACAAAGCTGTATGAATATAATGCCAGTGCTTATGATGGAAGAGGTGTGTATGGATTGGGGTGGTGGCTCAACACTCCGCATCCGCAAACAGGAAATAAGCCTTGGTCGGGTCTTTCGCCGCAAAGTTTTGCAGCAAAAGGTGTTCATCAAAATTTATTGTTAGTTGATCCTGTAGAAGAATTTGTGTTCTCAAGAGTAAATATTGATGTTCCTTTGGATACTGTGAAGGAACCCAGCGATGAGTGGATCAATGATTTGAGTACATCACTGTTGCAAGCGCTTAAAGCCTGTAAGGTTGAATCTAAAACCGAAGCTGCAAAGGAAAACCCTCCTCCAGCTCCTAAAAAAAATAGTTTCTTAGATAAGATTCGAAGTTATTTTGAGTGATGAGTTGATTGCTAAATGACGCGCATGAACTAACGCACAACACTACGATTAAGGTCATTTAAGATTAATTTCCGTTTATTTATATTTTTTGCGCGTAAGAATTGTACCCCGAGGAAAGGGATCGAGGGGTATATGAGGAATTTGAGTCATTGGAGCCGTTTGTGCTCAGGAAGTTTAGTTGTTTTGTCGCTTTGTGGAAGTGGGGTCCTCAATGCCGGCGCTAACGGTGCAGATGGTTGGAGAGTTATTTACGGTGCAGACGAAAGAGTAGATGCTGAATTGCACACCAATGCAAATCTCAGAAAATTGTCAAAATCAGTTGCGGGTCGTTTAAATAAATCTGCTGCAACAAGTTCAGAAACAGGTGTTATTTTGCCTTCTGAAACTTTAGAAGAATCTATGAATGTTTGTTCAACAGAGCGTTTTGCTACGCAAATCTCTCCCGTTGAGTGCACAGGATTTTTAGTAGGTCCAGATCTTTTCGTTACGGCAGGTCACTGTTTACAGTCTCAAGCTCAGTGTGAGCAATACAGTTGGGTATTTGGATTCGTAGATGGCGTGACTGAAGTTAAGCATGCAGACGTTTACAACTGTAAGGAAATTGTTGCTCAAACTTTAGATAGCACAAATGACTTTGCTGTTATTCGTTTGGATCGTGTTGTTGAAGGGCGTGAGCCTCTTAAGCTTCGCAAAGAAGGTGCAATTGCTGTTGCAGAAAAAATTGCAGTTATTGGCCATCCTTCAGGATTACCTTTAAAAATTGACGATGGTGGTTCTGTTAGAGCAACTGATATCGAAGGTCACTTCGTGGCTGAGCTCGACACCTACGGCGGTAACTCTGGGTCACCCGTCTTTAACCTTGCTACTCTTGAAGTAGAGGGCATCTTGGTTCGTGGTGAAAGAGACTACGTTTGGGATGGCAGCCAAGGTTGTTCTGTTTCTAACGTATGCGCTACAGGCACTTGCCGCGGCGAAGACGTTCAGAAAATCACTAAAGTTAAAGGTTTAAACCTTTAATTAAGGCTTAATAAAATAATTTAGGCTACGTCCTAAAGAAACGCGGGCGAGTCCCGAAAGATTAGATACAAGAGCAGCACCCTTCTTTTAGAGAAGGTCGCTGCTCTTACTTTTTTGTCACTATGATGCCGAATTGTCGCATTTTCTTCTTGGCGTTTTTTTCTGTTTTTCAAGTAAATGCTAGTTGCTTAACTGCAGTTTCAAATTCAAACACGAATGAACAGCGTTTCCGCAAGGCTCTAAATCTTTCAGGCGAAGAAAGAAAGACTCTTCTTTTGTCTGTGTTAGAAGCCCAAAGCAGAATTGCAAAAATCCCCACTGAACAAAGGCCTGAGTTTTTTAATAAAACATTAGAGACTGTTAAGCATCACTTCACTCCTGATGAATTTGCCATGCTGACTTCTCACTTGGCCAAAAGCACTTCGAACGAATTCAATAGAGCTTTGGGTTTAAGAAATAACTACCTAGCTTTTCTAAGTGCGCGAAAAAAAATTATTGAATTAGACTTGGATCCAATTCTTTTACTAGGTGTTTCTACTCGCCTTACTCAACGAGAAATTGAAGTTATAAATATGCGAGTATTAGATGAGCTATCGTTCGCAAAAATTAGCGAGGCAATAGCAAATCACGATATTAACTCTGAAGGAAGAATTGGCGTTTCAACACAACAGGCATCAGCAATTTATAAGAACGCTATTCGCAAAATAGAGCGTTCGCTGATGAATACAGATTTAAAGTGAGTCTGTCTTTGTAAAGCTTCTTAGGAGTCTCTTTTGTATGTATATTTCAAGAAGTAAAGGCCAAGGCTTTCGATTTCAAAACATTTACCCACAAGATTTTGAATATAAAAAGAAAGATTGTTCTTAATATGATTCAAATTTGTCTTCTGCTCACTTGGTGGAACGCGTAATGATAAAGAGAAAGATCTAAACAAGTTAAGTTCCACGACGTTTCGTCTCCATATTTAAAACGGTTTAAACCCATAGCTCGCTGGGTCAATCCCAGAATCCATTTACGGATCCTTACGGAACACTTGTTTAGTTTTGGAATTATCTGAAAAAAAATACTCTAGGCGGCTTCGCTCTCATGAACGGCGTGAGAAATATTTTTTGATTTATTCATCTTAGGCGCAAATCTATTGAGAGCTTTTGAGGTAACAAAACTAGCGATTCCCCAAGCAAGAGGTAACCAAAAAGGCACTCCTAGAATGCTTGGCTGAGTGTAGTTCCATACGTCTCTATGCACCGCGAGCATTTCACACAGAGTGGGGATTACGCCACCGAGTAAAATTGCAAACAAGATCGCACGATATGAACCTTCCATGTAGCCTAAAAATAAAGCGATAAGACAAAGAAATGCACCAATAGCAAGATTGTTTGGATGCATAAAAACAATCACTAAAAGACTAAGGATTGCCGAAACTCGTACATAGTTTTTGAGTACAGGAAGAGAGAGAATTTTTTTTCTCATCTCTTCGTTTCGGCATTTCCTTGTAGGCTTAAGCCACGTTTTTGACTGATGAGGACAATATTTACAAATCGAGTGATGCGAGAGGAAGTGCTGTGATTTTTTGCACGTCTTCTCCACGACAGCTGCTCATTGTACATTTGTTTGATTTGTAACAACGACGAGCAGAATCGTAAACGTAATCTGTTTCACCGCGAACCAAAATACCTTCTACTTCTAGCGTGCGTGTGTTGAATACAGGCGAGCCCGAGTTGCCTCCGTAGGTATCTAGAGTTGTTACAAAGTGATTGAGTCCAGCGCCTGCTGAACGAACAGTGCCGCCATCAGAAATCTTAAGTGGAAGTCCTGAAGGGTGACCAATCACTGCGACTCCATCTGAAGTAGAAATTGTGCCTGATTCGCGAAGTTTTAGCGGAGTTCTACCGAGGGCTACTTTGTTTAAGCGAATGATCGCATAATCGTTTTTAGAATTGAGTTCGCGAGAAATAATAGATTCACACTCAAAGACTTGATCTTCTTTAAGACTGCGAGTGGTGTAGAGATAATCAAAAGCCCAGTAATTGCTTTGGCAGTCAAAGTTGTCTTCCATACAATGCCCCGCAGTTACTAAAACGTCTGGCCCAATGAGAAATCCTGTACATTCTGCCGCTGCTCTTTGAGTTGAAAAGCGTTCAGTTGTGCAGACACCCATAGAAGAGCGCAGAGTGTCCTTAGGTAGCTCATAGTTATTGTTGCTCACCGTGACACTGTTTTTGGGAATACGTGCCGCTACAGACGGAGCAAGAGCACGTAAGGCCTTATTGCTGTGAAGGGATGCATCGGCCCGATTGTCAGTGCCGTAGATCACCTTAACTTGTTCTGTGCCAGCACCGGCAATGGACGATAGTAGAAGACATGTTGTAGTTAGAATTTCTTTCCTCATGATTTACCCCTCATGAAGATTAAACCGTCAAAAAGCCGATAACGGTTAAAGTAAAAAACTTAAATCAACTGTCTGTCTAAATTTGTAAAGATTATTCTCTGTGGGTTATCAGTTGTTTGGAACTCTAAAGTGATGTGGCTTTCCATCTTTGTAGATAAGCTCATAGCCGCGAGCTTCGGCTTCTTCTCTTTTTAGAACATAATAAGATCCGTCATCTTTAAGAGCTATAACATTGTGCCAGGGGGAACCTGTAAATTCTTGTCCTTCTCCTTCTAGTAGATTGATTCCAATCTTTTCAGGTGTGTCTTGTTGTTCTCTAATCGAAAGTCGAATGTAACCTTGTTCATTCATAAGTCGCTGGATGAGCATATTGTTAAGTGCGTCACTTCTTCGCATATCTTCGCGTGCGCGTTCTTTAAAAAGCTCTTTTTGTTTTTTTCCACTTAAACCCACAAGTGCTGGATCGTCTGGAGGAGTGTCATCTTGGATAAATCGAGTAAACGCGAGATATAGATTTTTCCGAGTATCGTCACTGCGAATACCCGCGTCTATTTCTTCAGGGGTTGGCCCAAATTCGGTGAGTACTTTTTCGCGAGCTTGCTGTGGTGTGAGGCCTGGATAATAGAGATCTAAGTCTGCAACTCTAATATGTGGGGTTTTTATGAGGGAAATTAACTCTTGACGGTACATGTCAGTCTTTTCCTCGGTTGACCACCATGTGTCCGAAAACATCCGTCCATCGGATGCTATTAAAAGTTCACTCGGGTAAATTTGATTCATTTCTTCAATTACTTCGGATAAGCGCTGTATCGCAATCTCTTCCGCCAAATCTGCGTGGGGACTGAGTGTTTTTTTAGCATGATTTGGGGACTTAGCAGGAAAACAAGGAATGTACATTCTAATAGGTTTTCCAGTGGCCATGGTAGAGCCCATTTTTTCTATGAGGCCTTCCCGAATCTTAGCTTCAACTTTGGGATCATCAACAGGCTTTCGTAGTTTTGAAAGTGCATCCACTAGTTTTTCTGCTTGAATGCGCGTTGTTGAAAAGACTTTCCGCGAATGTAATTCATCAAAGCAAGAAGTGGTAGTGCCACTTTGAACCTGTTGAGAGAATAAAATGTAAAGGAAGATCAGTACGGATTTTGACCGCTTCAAAGATAGCATAGCTATTTCTATTTTTGCTCTAAATCGTATTTAAAGTTAGTGAATATAATTGACGCTTAAAAACTCTATTTTCTGGTATCTATAGCTTCTATAAACGCAAAATCAAATTCGGTTAGGCCGCCACCCTTAGGTTCGGTGTCGTGGGTGGAAAGTTTTAAAGTCACTTTATTGTAAACGTTCCAAATCTCGGGGTGATGATCCAGCTTTTCAGCAACGAGTGCTGCGCGAGTTAAAAAAGCAAAAGCTTCTTTAAAGTCTGCAAATTGAAAATCACACGTTAAAAGTTTTCCGTTTGAGTCCCATTGCGGATGGGCTTTGAGACGCTCGGTAATTTCTTGAAGTGTTAAAAGCTTACGACTCAGCATGTATAAATTTGAGGATACTCGAGAAATCTTTCTCAGCCCAACCTTGGCTGCGGTGCAGTTCATATAAATTTCTTGCCAATTCGCCCATAGGAATGCGGCTCTTGGTGCTGAGCGCCGCTTCAGCCGCTAAATTTAGGTCTTTGCACATGAGTTGCACGCCAAAGCCACCATTGTAGTCTCTTGATGCAGGCACGTTTTCCATCACACCGGGGTGAGGATTGTAAACCTCTAAAGACCAGTTGCGGCCGCTGCTTTGAAGCATGATTTCTGAAAGTACTTTTGGATCAAGGCCTAAGTTCTTGCCCATAGCAAGCGCTTCGCATGTTCCAATCATATGAATAGCAAGCAACATGTTGTTGCAAACTTTTGCTACTTGCCCGCAGCCACTGGGGCCTGCGTGAAAAACTTTTTTGCCCATTTTTTCTAAGATGGGTTTAGCTTTTTCAAAAAGTGAAGCTTCGCCGCCCACCATAAAAGTTAAAGTGCCGGCTGTAGCTGCACCTGTACCGCCCGATACGGGGGCATCGATCATACTGTAGCCTAAATCGGCAGCATTTTTTTGAACTCTACGTGCTGCATCCGGAGCAATAGTGCTGCAATCAATCATCAAACATGTTTTAGGAGCTACTTTAAAAAGAGTTTTGTTGTATAAATCTTCTACGTGCTGAGAAGCGGGCAACATAGAAATAATGATATCTGCATCTTTTGCAATTTCTTCAATGCTAGAGCCTACTTTAAGCCCGCCTTGAGCCGCAGCTTCTTTTGCTTTGGGATTTAAATCAAAAACACTCGGGTTAAGTTCAGCTTTCTTAAGATTAAAAGCCATAGGCAAACCCATGTTTCCAATTCCGATAAATGCAATTTTCATAAATACTCCTTTTAATAACCTTTAGTTTTTTAAAAACTCTAAAGGATTTTTTCCATCATCACGGGGTGACACAAAATGCGAATCTAAATACGCAGTTGTAAGTTCTTCTACTGTTGCAGGATTCCATTTGGGTTGGTTGTCTTTGTCTATGAGTAAAGCGCGTACGCCCTCTAAAAAGTCACCTTTTACTCCACATTGAGAAGCCACGTTCCATTCGTTGTAAAAACTTTCATTGATAGACCAACGTTTGGATTTTTCTTCAAGAGCATAAATTAGACCTAATGAGGTGGGGCAGGCACTGACTATATTTTTAATAATTCCCTTTTCCCACTCATCTTTTGCATCATAACTTTTGGCCCAAGACATGAGTTCTTTTGCATTTTTATTTTGAAGTAGTTTTCCCACAAATTCTTTATGCAAAAAGATATCGCCACCTTCTGTGCTTTGTTTGTGAGTCTTTAACCATTTTTCAAAACTCTGAGCAAAACTTGTGGGGCAATTGGCTTCAAAGCTAGCTAAATCCGTTAAGAGTTGGGGCAGGGCCTCATCTTTAACAAGAGCGTCAGCCAAGTTGAGTTGAACGGCTTCGCTGCCTTTAATGCGAGCTCCAGAGAGTCCAAGAAAAAGTCCCCAATTGTTGGGAACTTTTTTTAGAAAATAACTCGCACCCACATCGGGAATAAGGCCAATGGTGATTTCAGGCATTGCCATACGAGTACTCTCAGTTGCGATTCTGTATTTAGCACCTTGCAACACACCCATTCCTCCACCCATACAAATTCCGTGACCCCAAACAATTATGGGTTTGGAATAAGAATAGAGTGAGGCATCCAGTGCATACTCTTTTTCAAAGAAAGTTTGCACGTATTGGGAGCGTTCTTTCATGGAATCATAAAGTGCGCGGATATCGCCACCTGCACAAAAGGCACGCCCTTGGCCTTTGATAAGTACAGCAACTAATTGATCGTTGTTGGCCCAATCATTCATTTTTGAATGTATGTCTTGAATCATTTGTAAGGTCAGAGAATTGAGCGACTTTTCAGAATTGAGAGTAATAACTCCGATGAGTTTGGATCCTGTTTTTTGAACTTCAAAGTTAACGGACATGAGAGCAGACTAGATCTGCTCAGCGCGGAGTGCAATTCTCATTCGCGTGCTGGATCGTTCTTTGGAGCTGAGGGCTAAGACCTAGTTGGGCATTGTATTCTAAGCGCTTAAATTCATCTTTATACATGGCAGCTACACGAGGAGATTCAATAACCAATACCACCTCGTCATTATTGTGGTTGGCATTTTCAGACCAATTGTGTGAGCCGGTGATAACTTTTTTAGAATCTAAGATGGCAAATTTGTGATGTAAGAGATCGCCATCAACTAAGCTTGTAACACCTGAGTTAAGGGCGGGGGTGGTCCATAGCTTATTGTTCTCTTCTATTTTGCAGGTCTCGCTAGGCATTTGCACTCCTAAGATGTCTAGAAGTTCGCTGTATGAGCGATATCCAAAGAAGGGATCGAGTAATATGCGCGTGTGAGTTGCAATATGTGAAGGAATTAAATTTGCAAGGCCTTGTTCGCTCCAAACAAAAAGAGCTGCCTCGAGTGATTCATTTAATTGAGCAAGTTCTCTGCCAATAAGACCATTGGGGCTGGCTTCCCATCCGTAGGTTTTACTTATTCCGCCAAATTGCAGAGTAATTTTTGAGCCATCTCTGAGTTGAGTGGTGGTGGGTGCTCTATAAGGTTTGTTTACGCCAAATTTTGAATTTCTAAGACCCATAGGGCCGTCGCCCCACAAGATTGCAAATTCATCGGCAAAAGCTTTATTGATAACTTGGCTATCAATAACAAAATAGTTATTCGCATTTCCTCGCGTTAAGGGTTTGAGTTTATCTCCGTGAATATCGCTCCAGGTAAAATTTCCAGAACCACTGAATACATACTTGCTATCTACCACCATAAATTTATGGTGCATGAGTCCGCTACCCATTGACCCATCTTCGGTGTCATCAATTATAGGCATTCCGGCTTCTCTAAGAATACGAATAGCATCCATTTTAAGGAGTTCATCTTCTTCAAGTGTTTGATTGTTGTTTAAATCAGCGTAAGCAAAATAATCTTTTAAACGAGAGAGTTCAAAGTCTGTAGCTGTTTGTATGCGTGCTGGAAGTTCTCGAAAATCAAAGTTGTTAGAGCTTTCCGTGACTATACGAACATCTACTCCCCGAGCGCGAGCCTCTATAAGGGCATTGGCAATTTTAGGTAATCTGAGTTCATAAGAAGCCGTCCAAATTCTACGACGAGCATTTTGAATCAGCTCGAGTGCAGTGTCTTCTACGTTGTGACCAATCCTTAAATGCCCCCTATAGGGATCGGTGTAGCTTTCGTGGCTTACACGATTAAAAGATGGATTGAATCCGCTTGCGGCAGCAAACGAGCTCAAGAATAGCCCTGTTAAAAGAAGGAAGCTCCCCACGGCTATAGTCTAGAGGCAAAGATATAGAACTTATAGGCGAGCTATAAAAATGCGTATTTTTTTGATGCCGCAGAGAGCACTTTGCTCAGCTCCCATCAGAGCGCAAAACGCGCCCTGTGACAGCCCTTAGAGTCGAGGAATAGTTCTTAAAAACTATTTATATCAAATCAAGTGTTGGTCCAAGCAGGCTTACGTTTCTCTAAAAATGCATTCACGCCTTCTTTTTGATCAGAGGTACTAAAGAGTTGCATAAAGAGTTCGCGTTCAAGTGGAAGGCCCTGAGCATGAGTTTGCGTGCGAGTGTTTTGAATAAGTTTTTTGCAATAAGAAACGGCTATGGGGCTTTGTTTTTCTACACTGGTAGCAATTTCGAGCGCTCTTTCTAAGGATTTCCCCTTTGCGACAACTTCTTCTACAAGTTTAATTTCGTAAGCTTTAGCGGCTGTTACACGCTCCCCACATAGAATCATGCGCTTTGCCCATCCCTCTCCAACAAGACGAGTAAGGTTTTGTGTGCCTCCAGCACAGGGGAGCAATCCCACTGTAGCTTCGGGTAAAGCCAATAAGCATTGATCTTCTGCTATGCGAATATCGCAGGCAAGGGCGACTTCAAGTCCGCCGCCCATGCAAAATCCGTTGATTGCAGCTACGCTTACACCTTTAAAAGAAGAGAGGCGCTCAAAAGCAGCACCAAATAGATTAGCCATTTTTTGCGCACGAGATTTATCGCCATCGGCAAAAAGTTTTAGATCAGCTCCTGCAGAGAAAAATTTCTCTCCTTCGCCTGTTAACACAAGAGCGTAGATGTTTTTATCGCTTTCAATTTCATCAATAAGTTTTGGAAGTGCGGTCAGCACTTCTTCATCAAAAGTATTCGCAGGCGGGTTCGCTAAAGTGATTTGAACAACGTGTGATTTTTTTTCTACCTTAAGCTTTTGAGTCATGCCCAAAACATAAGTCAAAAAAATCTAGGTCGCAACGAAGGTCATGGTCATTGTCGCAGTGTTTTCTTCGCCAAATTCCTTTTTGGTCCAGCCATTTTTAGCAGAGAGAGTGGGGCGTGTGGGTTCGGGGCCCACAATACGTTTGCGGAGTATGCCCGCGTCTACGCGAATCAAATTGGATTCTTTAAAACTATAAAGATCGACATCGCTATTTACCCATCGGGTTAATCTGCGGCTACCTATGAGTGCGGTAGAACCTGCACTACATTTCATTTGCAGTGCAGCGATTAACGTTTTTTGTTGTTCAGTATCTAAATAAGAATCTACATCTTCAAAAAGCAGAATTTCTGCACCACAAGCCATTGCAATAGCAATCAATGCTCGCATTTTTGCTCCGGTTGAAAGTTGCGAAAACGGAAGGCTATCGGAAAGATTCATATGATTGAGCCAAGTTTTGTAAGCTACAAAATCCCAGTTTTCATAAAAGCCCATTAAAATTCCTGGAATGTGAGAAAGAGCACATGGAAGATTAAATTGTACGTAAGGAGAAACTAAGAACACATTTTTTTTGTATTCTGTTCCGCTGTTTCTTAGGCTTTTGCCACTGATCACAATGTCTCCGCTTGCAGCTTCTTCATATCCAGCAATGGCACGCAAGAGATGACCTTTGTTGACATCTTGTTTACCAACAAAGACTCCCACTCGCCCTTTGGGTATTGAGAGAGTTGTGGGACTAAGGAGTTCTACGTCGCCTGAAAGTTGTGAGAAATTTAACAATCTAATGGCTGAATCTTTAGATTTACTGAACATAGAATAAGCTTAACTTTAAACAAGGCTTCATAATGTGAATCTTCTGTTAAGAGCTAAACTTTCAGGGGCCTTTTAATGGAGATCGTAGAGAACTTCGACGGGTTCATTGGCGTCTATAGGCACAATTTCAAAGCCTATACGGCCCACCTCGCGCCCATCAACCGTCTCTATGGCTGCACGCCACTGGCCCGACTGGTAATTGCTTTTAACAGTATAGGCTCTAAATCCATCTTCTCGCCCACCCGTAACAGTTAGGGGTATAGCGTCCCAGGATTGCCATCCGTGTTTGGGGTCCTTGTGGCTCCAACGAACTTGAAGATTTCCTTGAAAACGAGAGGGTGAAAAGATTTTAGCAAAACAAACAATCTTATCGCCTGGTTTTGCATAAAAGGTTTGATCTCCATTTTGCCAGAAAAACCATTTAGAGCGCGTGTAGCCTAGTTTGTAATCAGCGCCTTGCCTTTGAACATCATGGTAAATGCCGATGTATTTTACAGAGAGTGGAACGGGGGGAAGTACCTTTGCAAAATAGAGTCCCATGTAAATAGCTGCGATAAAAAGAAAGGGCGCGTGAATGTCTCTGAAAAGTTTTCTTCCCTCTAAGCGCGAGCGTAAAAAGCGCATGTATCCATTGTGAATTAAATAAGCGATAGCAATAGCTAACAAAAAGACAAGGGTGCCAATACTTCCTACAGCAATAGAAACTAGAATGTTCATGTAAGACATGAGACACAGGCCAAAGAGGGCATTTCTTAAAAAGTGTTTAGAGATTTGCTTGGGGCGTGCTTCGTTTAGGAAGAGCAAGAGAGCTAATAAAAGCAAGAAGTAGATCGAGCCGATAAAGGAACCACTCTTAAAGTAAAAGATGGTGTAAACGTTGAGAAGTGTACCTAGTAAAAAGTGCAAAATTCCTTCACGGTAATTCCACATTTTTGTAAAACGAGGAGATACTGAGAAGCGACCTTCTTCGTGAAAAATATCCCAAGCGATAAGCAAAGCAGCAAGGAGTAGGTAAACTCCTTGGTGAATAAGCATAAGTGGGTCGTCAATGCGATGAAGTAAAAGCGCATCAAAAATAAATCCACACACAAAGAAAATTAAATGTTCGTACTTTTTAAAGGGATGTAGTTTTTCCTTGAGTTGATCGAGCATAGGAAAATTTTAGGCTCTTTTAAATTTATAGCAAGAACTTAGTCTTGGATTCACACAGCTGAGAGTCAAAAAAATAGGTTATTTTTGATAGCACTCATAAAAGTATTCGCGCAGATCTGTGTCGAAGTACTTCTTGCATAACCATTCATTGTCTTGGCGCCAAAGCCAGCCATCATCGTGCCATTCGCTTTCTTGCGGAAGAAGTTGCCATTGATTCTCTGCAGCCTCACCTAAAAGAAGGCCTTCCTCTGCCATAGCCATACCTGAAAAAAGAAAAAACAAGGGGGCAAATTTTATAGAACTGCTCATGAGTGAATGTTTATATTTCAATGAATAAAATATCGAACTTATAAATCTTGATGAGCAAGAAAGAAATTTATTGTTTTAATCGTTAGGTACGGGCTCACCGGGGTTGTAAAGCTCTTCTGCGCTTCTAAGTACACATTTATTTTCTTCACAACGTCCCAAAGGAGCTTCAATCATTTCGCACGTGTCGTAATTGTCGCTATTGAATGCTTCATCGCGAACTCGTTTTTGGTAACTTCGTAGACGACCTAGATAGAGATAATAATCATTTGAGGGGTTTGTAGCAGATAAGCTTCCGTTTGCATTCGAACGTTTAGATGCCACAACGAATCCCGTGTAGCCGCCACAACCTTTAGGAGTAAATCCTAAAACGGCACAATCGCTATTAGCTTGGCAGGCAGAAAGTTTTACGGCCTCTGCATTTAGTTCGGTAGAAAGATCTGTAAGTTCTTTGCTTTGGTCTTCTGCGAGAGTCTCAATTGATTTTGGAATCTCACAAGCTACTAAGGCAAAAAATACAAAAATACTTAGAAACCTACTCATACTCTTAAGGTAACAGTCAGATAGACAGAAGTGTTTTAAGACTTGGTTAATTCGATGTTAAGATGAGCTTTTAAGCGGTGCTGAGAATTATTTTGGATCAATGTTAATCACGGTATCGGACTTGGCGACCGCGTTCTTTTTAGCATTCTTTTTTGCAAGCTCTTTGCGTGCCCATTCAATTTTAGCCAGTGTTAGGTCTCTGTCGCGATCTGCGCGAATGGCTCGGCTTACGCGTTCAAAGATTGTGAGCAGTCTTCCAGTGCGTGCATCTTCAACTGTTAATCCATGTCGGTTTACTGGTCTTACAGGTTCCCTTTTGGAATCAGCAAATTTACCGGCTAGGCCTCTTCCTGCGAGATCAGATCCAGTTGCTCCACTTCCTGCAGTGCCATCCGCAGAGTTGCTTTTACCTGGGCGATCTTTACCTGATGTGAGATCTTTGGGGTCTTTAACGTTTTGCAAATCACCGGTACCCGCAATCATGGATTTGTTGCTGAGCCCGCCTGCATCCGAAGCTGCATTGAAAGCATTCACAGCGGCAAGTGCATCGCCATATTGGCTGTCGAGTTTTCCAAGTGCCTCATCTAGAGAATAACCATCAGGAAAAGATTTGGGATCTTTATTGTAACTATTGGTAAGAGAGCCTTTTAAATCATCAAGGCTTGGAAGTGTGATTTTAGGATTTGTACAATTTGCACCACTGCAAGTACAGGTGCCTCCAGAACTTTTACATAAATTCTCAAGTGTGACTCCAGGGGGTAAGCCTGGAAAGGCTCCAGGTGCACCACCAGGTGCGGCTGGATCGGGCATGTAACCTTCAGCACTTGCGAGTGTTTCTTCATCTGTTTTTGAGTTGTTAGAGGCTGCCATACTGGCACCGATTAATTCAGCAATTCCACCGGCAACCCAGAGAGCACCCGATGCATATTGTTGTGCTGCAATCTTGGCAATACCAACACCTAAAGTGACAGCACCAACAATGGTAAGAACCATTGGAATCGCACTTCCTTTTTTTGCATCACCATTTCCGCCATTTGCATATGCATTTACTGGAGTTAAAACAAGCGCAAGTATTACAAATCCAGACAGGCAATACTGAAAGAGCGCGCGTTTAGATTTCACCCTATGTTTATTGTAAAAGCTATGCGCACTTCATAGGGTGAATTCTATGTTAATTAGACGTTAAGATGTTGGATTTTTGATCCCTAAAGATTTAGATCTTAAGAATTTTTTGATGTTACAATTCTCTAGTGAGGCGAAAATGTCTTGTTGTTTTTTGCATAAGCATTTTAAGAATAAATTTCTCTTATGCTGTTATGACACATACGCAGTCGCAGGGAAGTGGCGGATCTTCAAACAACGGTGTGGGCTTTAACTCAGTTGAAAAACCTCTTGAGATTGAACATTACGAAGGCCTTTATGGAACGAGTCCCTGTTCAGCAGTAGGGAATTCAAAAGACAAGTGCATTCTTTGCGGAGCAAAAAATTTACCCTTACAAAATACCACACGAGAGCATTGGTTTAGAGATCAAGTAATTAATGATCCAGCTCTTATAGAGCTTTTGTTTTCGTCAACAATGGCCGAAGTGGGTGGGCAAGGACGAACGGCGATACAGGCCTATATGGAAACAGTTTTTAACCGTGCAGCTGCAAATCAAAAAACCTTAAGGGAAATTTTAGAAGATCCAAAATATTATCCAGACACAACCAAGAATAAACTTAAAAATAAAGTTCCTGAAAATGAAAGAGCCAATTACCAAATCGCTTTAGAGAATGTATTGGCAGGATCTAACTTTACAAATTTTGCGACCGATAATGCGTCTGCTGAATTAGCAAAAGAAAGAGCAGCCGCCGGAAATCCTGGTGTGGATATTGGCGGCGAACTTTTTTATGTAAATAAAAATGGCGATGGTACAGGTGGAATAAAAAACCATGCCGATTTTTACGACAACGCTAGCTGCAGCTTGTAATTATCTAAAAATATCCGCGCCACCTTCATCTAAAACTTTTCTAGATACAATCACTCGCATGATTTCGTTTGTACCTTCTAAGATTTGATGAACGCGTGAATCGCGCATTAGACGCTCTACAGGATATTCTTGAGTGTAACCATAGCCGCCGTGTAATTGAATCGCTTCATTGCAGATTTCAAAACCTTTGTCAGAAGCAAAGCGTTTAGCCATTGCACAGTAAACGGTGGCGTTAGGATCTTTGTTGTCGAGCTTCCAAGCAGCAAGGCGAATCATTTGGCGTGCTGCAATTAAATCCGTAAACATGTCGGCTACTCTAAACTGAAGTGCTTGAAAATCTTTCAAAGCTTTTCCAAATTGTTTGCGGTCATTCATGTATTTGTGAGTGGCATTGATGGCCGCTTGAGCGCAACCCACGGAGCATGTTCCGATATTGATACGGCCGCCATCTAAACCTTTCATGGCAATTTTGAATCCATCGCCTTCTTTTCCTAAAAGGTTTCCAGCGGGAATTTTTACGCCATCAAAGTTAATGACACGTGTAGGCTGACTGTTCCAACCCATTTTCTTTTCGTTTTCGCCATAGCTTACGCCTTGAGTGTTTGAGGGCACCAAGAAGGCGCTGATTCCTTTGGGCGTGTCGTCTCCGGTGCGTGCCATGACAACCAATACATCTGTTTCGCCACCACCAGAAACAAATACTTTGCTTCCGTTAAGTACATAGTGATCGCCTTCTTTGGTCGCTTTCGTTTTAAGGCTTGCAGCATCTGACCCAGAGTTAGCTTCCGTTAAACAGTAGGAACCAAGAAGTTCAGCGCTTACAAGTTTAGGACACCATTCTTGACGAAGAGCTTCGCTACCAAAGCTATCAATCATCCAAGTTACCATGTTGTGAATAGTCATGTAGGCAGTTGTTGAAGTGCAGCCTGCAGCAAGTTCTTCAAAAATTATTGCAGCATCCAAACGTCCAAGGCCTAAGCCACCCACATCTTCTTTGGTGTAAATTCCCATGAAGCCCATTTCGGCAGCTTTTTTAAGAACATCTTTAGGGAAAATTTTCTTAGCGTCCCAGTGAGCTGCATGAGGGGCCATTTCAGATTCGCCAAAACTACGAGCGGCTTCTTGGAATTGTTTTTGATTTTCTGTAAGTTCAAACATCTGCTTATTCCTGCTTATTTTAAAGTAATAGTTGTATTCACTTTACCAGCTTCAGACTGGTCTTCAAACCAACGTGTTGTCATGGTTTTAGTTCGTGTGAAGAATCTCACAGCAGCTTTTCCATAGCTGTTATGATCTCCGTACATAGATGCTTTCCATCCACCAAAAGAAAAGAAAGGCAAAGGCACAGGAATAGGAATGTTGATTCCTACGTGTCCACATTCTACTTCGTGTTGGAATCTGCGTGCGTAGTATCCTGAACTTGTAAAAATACTTGTTCCATTTCCAAACGGATTCTTATTGATAAACTCAATGGCTTCTTCGTAAGTATTTTTGCGAACAATCAGCAACACAGGGCCAAAGATTTCTTCGCGATAAATTTTCATTTCTTCGTGAACATTGTCAAAAAGAGTGGGACCTACAAAGTTTCCTTTTGGAGAAGAAGGAACTGAAACTTTTCTTCCATCCATAAGTAAGGTTGCGCCTTCTTTAACGCCTTCTTCGATAAGACTTACAACGCGGTCTTTGGCTTTTTTAGAAACCAAAGGCCCGAGTGCAGCTTCGTTGTCGTTCCATGGACCCACTTTGAGTTGAGTCATGGCTTTTTGAATGTCGGGCAACCATTTTTGAGATTCTCCAACTAAAATAGCAACGCTAATTGCCATACACCTTTGTCCGGCCGCTCCGCAAGAAGCGCCTGCGAGATTATTCACCACTTGGTCTTTGTGGGCATCGGGCATAACGATCATATGGTTTTTTGCGCCCGCAAATGCTTGTACGCGTTTAAGTTTGTCGCTACCGCGTTGATAAATGTAACGAGCAACAGGTTCTGAACCAACAAACGAAAGTGTTCTTACTTTGGGGTGATCAATAATCTGGTCCACTTGGTTTTTTCCGCCGTGAACAATATTGAGCAAACCTTTGGGTGCTCCGGCTTCCATAAAGAGTTCAGCCAAGCGCATGGGAGTCATGGGGTCTTGTTCAGAAGGTTTCATGACGAAAGTATTTCCACATGCAATCGCCATAGGAAACTGCCAAAGAGGAATCATGGCAGGAAAGTTAAAAGGCGTAATACCCGCACAAACGCCGAGCGGTTGTTGATAGCTGTAGCTGTCGATTCCGCGTGCAACGTTTTCTACAGTTTCGCCCATGCTGAAAGAAGCAATGTTGGCAGCTTGTTCTACAACTTCAATACCACGCCAAACATCACCTTGTGCATCTGCAAAAGTTTTTCCATTTTCTTTGGCAAGGATAGTTGCGAGTTCATCGTGGTGTTTCTTCAAAAGATCTTGATATCTCAAAAACAATCGTGCTCGCTCAGAGACTGCAACTTCGGACCACGTTTTAAATGCGGCTTCAGCTGCGTCTACTGCTTGATTCACTTCTTCAGGGGTAGCAAAGGGGACACTTCCCAGGACTTCTTGGTCGGCAGGATTTATGATGTCTTGGTACTGTGTGCTTTTGCTTTCAATGAATTGATTATTGATAAAAAGAGGAATCTTTTTTGCCATGGGGCAAAGCTATCGCTCTTGTAGAAAGGCGTCTATACTGGCCCTGATGAAAAAGCTTCTTTTGAGTGGACTTTCCATAGGTGTTTTTACGTTAACTTCATGCGGGGCCAGTACTTCTTCTGGATCGGCGCCAGAGGGCCCTAAAATACATACGAGTGCTCAGGCGGAGCGTCGCGTAGAGCCCAATATGGCGACAATTGTTTTTGCGGTTTTAACGCGGTCTTCCACCGCTGATAAAGCACGCGAGGAGAATGCCATTAAAACTACGGCCCTCATGGAGAAGTTTAAAGAAATGAAAATTCCCGAGGGCGACTTAGAGACCATGGATTATAGAATTCAAGAAATTGTTAATTACCAAAACGGAACTCAGAAGATTGAAGCTTACGAGGTAGTGAATCGTATGCAACTAAAAGTAATAGACGTTAAAAATGTAGGAAAAATGGTGGATCAATTGGTGCCGCTAGGAGCGAACAAAATTGAAAATGTAAGTTTTGATGTTGTGGAAAAAGATGAAATTTACAAAGAGCTTCTTGAAGAGGCCACTGCCATTGCGAGAGAAAAAGCTGCGCGCATGGCAGAGGCTGCGGGTCTAGGTAGAGTAACTCCCATTGAAGTGCGCGAAGAAGTAAACTTCAATCCAGCACCTGTTTATAAGTACGCTATGATGGAAAGTGCACGAGCAGGAGATGCTTCAACACAAATGGCAGCAACTGCCACTCTTAAAGCGAGTGTTACACTTACTGCTAAGGCTAAAGAGTAAGTATGGAAAAAAAGTCAGTACTCATTACAGGAGCATCCAGTGGAATAGGGTGGGAGCTAGCTTATGTTTTTGCTCGAGAAAATTATAATTTAATTTTAGTAGCGCGCAGTGAAAAAAAGTTATTAGAACTAAAAGCTGATTTAGAAAAACAATATCGTGTTCGCGCGGATGTTATTGTGGCCGATCTAAGCACTCCTAATGGCGCCACTGAACTGATTGCTAAAGTAAGCGGACTTAAGCTTTCAGTGGATGTTTTGGTCAACAATGCAGGGGTGGGTGTCTTTGGAGATTTTGCTCGCGAAACTGAGTGGCAAAAAGAAAAAGAAATGATTCAAGTCAACATTACAGCTTTAACAGAACTCACGAAGGCATTTGTTCCTGCAATGGTACAAAAAGGACAAGGACAGATTTTAAATATTGCTTCTACAGCGGCTTTTCAACCCGGACCCAACATGGCAATTTATTTTGCTTCTAAAGCGTACGTGCTGCACTTCTCAGAAGCTCTTGCAGAAGAGCTGCGCGATACTGGCGTTACCGTGACAGTAGTTTGCCCCGGAGCAACGGAATCAGGTTTTCAAAGTGCGGCAGCCATGGAAAATTCTAAACTTTTTAAAGATAAGAAAGTGCCTAGCTCAAAAGAAGTTGCTGAGTATTCTTACCAATCGCTTCAAGAAAAAAAACGTGTAGCTATCCATGGCTTTGCGAATTTTCTTTTGGCTCAAAGTGTGCGTTTTGCACCCAGAATTATTGCCACAAAAATTGCACGAAAGTTTCAAGAGAAAAGTCATTAAAGTATGCGTTTGTTTATTTTATTTTCGTTTTTAATTTCTTTTAAAAGTCATGCGCTTTTGCCAGAAATTGCGTGTGCTCTTGCGCTCAAAAGAACAAAACAAAATTTTACTTGGCTTACGGGTCCGGATTTGGGGCCACATTTACAATTTGTGTATGCTTTGCAGAGATTTATTCGAGACGAAACCCTCAATGAAAAAGATAATGAAGTGCTAAAACTTTTTGGCCTCACAGAGTTAGTAGAGCACTGGAGGACGCAACCGAAGTACAAACAAAAAATGCGCCATTGGCTTGAGTTGTTTCTGATGAATCAAACTAAGGATTTTAGTAAAAACAAGGAAGCTTATAGATTGGCTCTGGACGAGTTGAATGTCCTTGATCGCACTGGAATGCTCGCAAGTCTCTTTGTGGCACGACATCCGGTCTTTATTTATTATATGGCATTTCTACTTGGACCTTATGCTACCAATGCTCTTTACACTGAGGAGATGAGTGATGAAGAGGCAGACGAACATTTAAAAACTCCGGTACCTGACGATCAAATTGAATATGTATTCTATCCCAAACATGTAGCAATGCGTGTTCGCGATCAGTATTTTGATGTAGGGAACAGAAAAGAAATTAAACTTGAAACTATGCCTGCAAGACCTCAACTTGATGGAGCAACTTTTGTAAGAGTGAAAGGCGACGCAGGTTTGGCTGAGCGGGTGCTCACTCGCGTGAAAAATTATCCCGAGGGCGTGCACGCGGTTTACCAGGAATGGAACAGTACCTGTATCACAGCTGCTAATGATCTTATTCGTGACGAAGCAGGGATTTGTGTTCCATCAGTTATTTCCTCCTATCCCTCGGCTACCGAAGGTTGGTTAAAAATGACCAAGCTGTTTGGGAGCGCAAAGATAACTCAAATTAAGGTGTTAGCGCCTGATCTTGAAATGCGAAAAGCTTGGGGGCAGACAACGAAAACATCTTGGTTGTATCGCACCAGTAAGTATTCGGTGGAAACCGCTTCGTTTATAGCAGAACTCGCTATTTTAGATATGCTTCACGATTCAGCAGCCGTGAATTTCCCCAAAGAGAAAAAAGCACCTTAGGAGAAGCAACGTTTTTATAAGTTTATTGGGGTGCCAACATTAAAGCCGCCCTGTGCAGATCCCCAATCACTGCGAGGGTAGCGAGAGCTCATAACAATACGCAGGGAGTTCCACTCTTCTTCTTCACTTTTTGAATTGTAAATAGAGCGCATTAAATTTGCCAAATCATCTGTGTAGCGTCCTTGATCATCTTTATTTGGAACAAAATCTTGAATCACTAGAGTGTAAGGATTTTCGCGAGTGGCTTTGTTTTGCTTAACTAAGGCAGATAGTAATGATTCGATCTTCATATTATTGGGCAAGCGCGAGAATCTCTTCGTGACCTCGGCCACACTTTCGGGTTTAAGCTGTGCGCTGAGTTCAGCAATGAGTGCTTCTTCTCTTTTTCCTTTTGCTTGACCGCCATCTTTAAACACCAAGCGGCCCGCATCGGGACTCAGCGCTTCTAGGGTTGCACTTTCTACGCGTGCAAGTTCATTGATGTTTCGAGAAGCATCAATGCCTAGAATATCTCCGCCTCTTGCTGCTGCAATTGTAGGAATATGCGTATTCATATCGACGGAAGTGGATGGAGAGCTTTTGCTTTTAGCAACGGGTGTAGTGTCGGGTGGTGCGCCTAATGCAATACCGCAAGCGCGCAGTAGGTTTTTAAATACGGCATGCGCAGGTGAGCTTACGAAGCTTTGCAAAATTATGAATAAGCCAAAGCTTCGGATCATTTGATAATCGTATCTAACAATTATTAAACGGGCGTGGCAGTGTGGGTGTCAAAAATTGTTAAGGATCAGAGCTTAATCTAAGCCAGCTACAGGAACCACGTCAGTGAACTTATCTAGACCAATTTTAGCCATAATAATTTCGTCGCGGCGCTGTTGGATAAAGTTATTGATCACAGCTTGTTTAGCTTGGTTCATGGGAAGAAAGATCAAACCCGTATGAATCGCGTTTCCGTACTCAGGGCCTTTCATTTTCATGCTCCAAACAACTTCTGCTTGAATAGAAAAAAGCTCTGCTGTGTGAGGAAGGGGAATTTCAATACGCAGAACAGTTTTATTTTTTAAAGGCTCTTTTGTCTTAAGACAAATACCCGTTTTAGAAAGGTTCATAAGTTCTGCATGATGAACCATAGGACCTTTGTTCATAACGCGAAAACGAATATCTAAATTTACATCTACGCGCTCTTTGCGCATCACGTGAGCTTTGAAAATTCCTTGGCCACCTGAAGCAGCAAAAAATGCTTCAGGATCAAATTCATCTTCATCTTTAACAGGCGCGGCTTCTTGAAGTTTTTTAGAAGTATCAAGTGCGGCTTTAACAGCAGCAGCTTGAACTTTTGCTTTTTTATCTTCAACTACAATTTTTTCAGTAGGTTTTGCAGTCGCTTTTACAGTTTGCGTAGGTTTTGCGGCGACTTTCTTTTTTGCAGCAGCAGGTGCGGCTTTAACTTTAGCCTTCACGGGTGCTTTAGTGGTAGATTTGCTGCTTGGAGCTTTTGTAGACTTCTTTTTAACCGCCATGACGAAACAAGATACCTCTCAAAGTGGATTCTGTAAAAATAGCTTCTTAAACGTACACGATGTAACGCATCAAGTCAAGAATGCGCCCTCTAATATGAGACTTCAGGCGGCTAAGCTCTTCTTGGGGTCGGATGGTCGAGAGGTTTTGGTCTTGGATTTTTACCCTTTTTTCAAGGACTTAGCTTGGTTGTGGCACAAGGGCGCTTTGGGCGCGGCTCCCTTGCAGGCTTTGGATCGTAAACATTTAAAATCTACCCAACATCCCTACCTTTTGTATTTAAAGGCACACTTTGTGGGGCACACACTTTTGAGTCTTAAACAAATAGAAGATGGCTTGCTTTTTGAGTTCACGGGCGAGCGTTCTTTTAGTTGGAACCTAGATAAGAAAGAATGGCTCTTTAGCGTAGAATCTCGCAAAGATTATCTTCAGAGGCTCCCCAACTGGGCGTCCTACGAAAAACTCCTGAAAGATGATGATTTAGAAAGTGGAGCTTCGCTGGAATCTTTTCCGAAGCCCGTAATTTCTCAAAAAAATAAAGCACAGATTAAATTTGAAAAGCTCAAAGAAAATGTTGAGAGCGACTTAGCGGAAGCATCAGCATGGCTTGAAAAAAATAATATTCACATTCAATACTTTTTTCAGAATCCACAGCTATGGGGCGCTAGACTTTCTGAAGTTCCTGCAGAGCACCATGATTGGATTGAAGAGATATCTAAAGATGTTTCATTTCAAAGTTCACGTAAATCAGCACTCGAATCTTTAAAAAAGCTTCTTTCAAGATTTGAAAGAAAAAAGGAAAAAGCACAAGAACGTTTAAAGCAGCTCAAGCAACAAGATACCCCTCAAGAGAGTTTAACAACAAAGCCTGTTTTTAGAGATGAGAAAAAAAACGAAAAGGCACTTCCTAAAAAAGTTGAACTTGCACCAGGGCTTGAGGCAATTATAGGCCGTAAAGCACTTGAAAATGATGAGTTGTATCGCAAGGCTCAAAGCCGAGATGTGTGGTTTCACGTACGTGGCCAACGGGGTTCGCATGTGTGGATACGTCGAGGACAAAAAGGTTTTGGCGCAAAAGGGGAACTTTCAGAACAAGTGCTCAAAAAAGCTGCTGAGCTAGCTGCCAAATACTCCAAAGCCTCTGGAACTTGGATTGCAGTGGATTACACAGAGAGGCGTTTTTTGAAAAAATTAAAGGGCGCTGATGCAGGTGCACTTCAAGTCTTGCAATCTAAAACAATATTTGTGAGCATCAACGAAGAGTGAAGGGCATTCTATGAAAACAGCATTTGATAAAACTCTTGAAGTCTTAGAGTGGCCGGCGTGGCTTGAAACTCTTTTAGATGAAGTTCAAAGCCCAATGGGCCTTGAATTTGTTTCTAATTTACAACCCAATCAGTGGGATGCTCAGTGTTCGCAAAGTTATTCAAAAACTATTGTGGAATTGGTTGAGTTTTTAAGTCAGCAAAAAGCTTTGCCTCTAACAGATTTAAAAGATCTCACACAACTTTATAAGCGTATGCTTCGAAGTGGGGCTATCTCAGTCGAAGAATTCGCGAGCATTATTCGCAATCAAAGAGGGGTCTTGAGCTTAAAAGCTGTCATTGCCAATAGCCCACACGAAGAGCTCAAAAAGAATTTTCAAAATTTAGATCCTCTTCGCGATTGGTGCGATGTTCACTTTCCACTTATAGATCAACATGGGCAAATAGCTGATTCTGCATCCGAAGATTTAAGGGCATTAAGAGCCCTTCTTAGGGATTTAAAAAGAAAAATAGACGACAAGTTAAAAGATTTTATAAGTGATCCGCATCAGAGTGAAATTTTGCGTGAAGACTATGTCACTGTTCGCGATGGACGATATGTTTTACCGGTTAAAAATAATTTTAAAAGTAGAATGCCTGGGATTATTCATGACGTTTCTAAAACAGAGTCTACGTTTTTTATCGAACCTCAGGCCGTTGTAGAACTTAACAATCAACTCAAAGTAGCTGAACGTGAAATTGAAATAGAAATTGAACGTATTTTAGCCGAAGTCGTTGAGCGCTCAAAAGAAGTTATTCCATTCTTTCAGAATAACCAAAACTTGCTATCGCTGGCTGATTATTTGCAATCAACTGCAAAAATTGTCAGTCGCTGGGAACGTTTTTGTATTGCTGAAGAGGCTGACGCTCTAACCTTTGATGATTTGGCTCATCCACTCTTAACTCTTCAAGGAAAAGTTGTACCCAACTCTATGGCCTGGAGTGAAGCGCTTATTCTCTCGGGACCCAACACAGGTGGTAAGACAGTTCTTTTAAAAAGTGTTGGTTTAGCTCTGCTTTTTGCGCGTACCGGAATTCCAGTGTGTGCTAACGCTGCTCGGATTCCTCTTTCACTTAAAAAAGTTTTTGCTGAAATGGGAGACGATCAAAATTTATTTGAAAAGCTTTCAACGTTTTCAGCTCATTTAGCTTCGCTTAGTCGGATATTAAAAGAAGCCCAAGCAGGCGATTTGGTATTAATTGACGAAATTGCAACGGGAACAGCCCCAGAGGAGGGCCAAGCACTTGCTCGCGCTCTTTTAGAAGCCTTTTTATCCCGAGGAGTAAAAGTTTTTGTAACAACTCACTATGGAGCCTTAAAGATTATGGCTCTAGCGGATGAGCGTTGTCGTGTGGCCTCAATGTCTTACGACACTGCAAAGAGAATGCCTCTTTATAAAATTATCATGGATGTTCCAGGTGAAAGTTCCGCTCTCGACGCAGCGGAGCGCTTGGGAATTCCGGAAGATATTCTAAGTCGTGCGCGTCAATTATTGGGGGATGATTCTAAGGATTTAACGAAAGCTCTTAAAAATCTCGAGCAAAGCCGCAAGCATTTTGAAGATAAGCTAGGTGAACAAGATCAAATTAAAAAATCTTTGTTACAAAAAGAAAAGGAGCTTGTACGTTTACGCGAATTAGCCGACGAAAAATTGCGTGATCTTAGTCGCGAAGAAGCCCGAGAACTTTTAAAGGAATTTAGGAACGTTAAAGAGCAGCTTTCTGCCAAAATGTTAACCCTTAACGAAGGTGGAGATGCTACCAAGCTTTTTGAACAACTATCTGAGGAAACTTCAAAGTTGCGAGGAATAGTGCGCGAGGATCAACCCATAATGCCTGCTAAACGAGGCGTAGATCCTGCAACTTTAAAAAAGGGAAGTGTGGTTGAAGTTGCGGGTTTAGGACTGGCTCAAATTGAAGAAGACTTTCAAGCTCCCACAAGTGGTAAGGCGTTTGTTGTTGTTAAGGTTGGTGAGATCAAAACAAGAGTGGGGTTAGATCGTATTTTTGAAGCAACCTCTGAGGAAAAGAATAGATTTCAACAAGGTAGAAAGAGTTGGCTCAATGTTGAGAAACGTAAAACACGCGGAGTGCAACAAGAAGATACAAAAGCTCGTGCAGGAAGCATGGTATGTGATCTACGCGGGAAAACTTGGGAAGAGTCGCGCAGAAAAATTGATAGTGCGCTTAACCAGCTTACTGCAGGAGAATTTAGCTCAGTCACTATAGTTCATGGGCATGGAACAGAAGTATTGAAAGAAAAGATTCGTTCCTATCTTACAAAAGAACGCAAGGAATTGAAGTTTCGCACAGGCTCGTGGCCTGGAGAAGGGGGCGATGGAGTTACCATCGTAGAAGTTGAATAAAATGACACCGGTATTAGCACTTTTAGTCGTTTCCAATATTTTTATGACCTATGCATGGTATGGCCATTTAAAAGACCACTCCAACAAAGCGTTGATAACAGTTATTTTTATAAGTTGGGGCGTAGCTTTCTTAGAATATTGTTTTCAAGTGCCTGCAAATCGCATGGGTTATAAGATATTTAGTCTCTCCCAACTTAAGATTTTGCAAGAAGTCATAACTTTAGCCGTCTTTGCGGGTTTTTCAGTTTTTTATATGAAAGTACCTATTACTAAAAACTACTTCTTTGCATCGCTCTGCATGCTAGCGGCGGTTTATTTCATCTTTAAAGACAGAAGCGTCGCAACTTAGAAAATATATTGCTCTAGAGTGTTTTCATTCAGCAAGGAGCGCTCTAGAAAGAGTATATGGATCGCAACCTTGCATTAGAATTTATTCGCGTCACAGAAGCTGCTGCTATTTCATCTTCACGGTGGGTAGGGCGAGGTATGCGAGATCAAGCGGATCAAGCAGCCGTTGATGCCATGAGACGCTCTATGGAAGTTCTCGATGTGCACGGTACTGTCGTCATTGGTGAAGGAGAGCGAGACGAAGCTCCCATGCTTTACATTGGCGAAGAGTTTGGAATGCGAGGAAAAGAAAGTCCTCGTGTTGACGTTGCATTAGATCCTCTTGAGGGAACAAACCTCGTAGCACTAGGTCATAGCAATGCAATATCGGTTATTGCAGTTGCAGATAATGGAAATTTTTTGCATGCGCCAGACACCTATATGGATAAAATTGCAGTGGGACCTGAATGTGTAGGAAAAATTGAATGGGGCATGTCTACACATGAAATGCTTGCAGTAGTTGCTAAAGCAAAAAATAAACAAATAAACGAAACAACTGTTACTATTCTAGATCGCGATCGTCATAAAAAATTAATTGAAGAAGTGAGAGCTGCAGGAGCAAGAATCTTATTGATTGGGGATGGCGATTTATCTGCTGCAATTTCTACCTGCAATCCTCAAACAGGTATTGATATTGTACTGGGAGCAGGCGGTGCTCCGGAAGGAGTTATCAGCGCGGCTGCTCTCAAATGTTTAGGGGGGCAGTTTTTAGGAAAACTTATGTGGCGCAATGACGAAGAGCGCGCTCGTGCTGAAAAAATGGGAGTTAAAGATTTAGATAAAGTTTATGGTATCGAAGATTTAGCCAAAGGGGACGTAATGTTTTGTGCGACGGGCGTAACAGACGGTTCGTGGTTAAAGGGCGTGCACTTTACAAATTTTGGCTGCACGACACATTCTATTGTGATGCGAAGTAAAACTGGCACTATTCGTGAAATACATACCAAACATGTTTTTGAGCTTAAGAAGAAAGCTTCTCCTCATTCTTCATTCTAAAAGTTTATGAAAAGATTCCTTTTAATCATTTTGCTCTTACCTTCATCACTCTCTTTTGCGATTGATGAGGGCGATTTAGTTTTACATGCAAGCGGTGGTTGGAACCAAGATTTGGAACTTTTTCAAGGGCGTGCAGAGGTTGCTTATTCTTTTTGGGATAATTTCTCAATGGGGCCTGCTGTGGAATACAATGATTTTTTCTATGCTCCAGGTTTTGGAATCACTTGGCACTTAGAACCCTTTGAACTTTTGACTCATGCCGGACCTTTATTTTGGCGTAAAGACGGCGAAAAACGTACTTCCTTTCATATCTCAATTCATGCGAATTATTTGATACAAATCACAACGCATTTTCAGCTTTTTGTTACTGCAGGAGTCAATTTGCCAGAGAAGTACTTTCGAGGAGTTCCACTTGGCGCAGGCATGCGTTATTGGTTTTAAAACTCAGAAGTTCATTCCTGCAATTATAAATATTTGGTTAAAAAATAGTCTGAACACTCGATATAGTTGCTTTGATTTTTAAGATTTCGCTTTAATCTCAATAAATCTCTGCAAGTAGGAGAGAAATTAATGAAGTTTGGCTTTTAAATTGCGAAAATATAGAGAGTTACAGCGGGATGTATGGAGGTACTTGAATTGAATACGAATAAGCGAGGTTTCACCCTTATAGAGCTTATGGGTGTTATTCTTGTTACCGGTATTTTAGGTGCTGTCGCTGTACCTCAGTTCATGGATTATAGAAACGAAGCAAGGCATGCTTCGGCAGCTGCTATTGAAGGCAACATGTTGTCTGCCATTAAGCTACAAACCACCAATGCAATATTGAGATGTAATAATCCAGAGTTGTCTCACCCATCTATTGAAGCATTAAGAGCTAACGACATCACAATCGACAATGCGTGTGCAGGCGTAACTTTACCGATAAGTGAAAGACGCTTTCTAGCATCAGATGGAGAATTTCCACCACGTAACCCTGTGAACGGATTAAACACTATTGGTCTTGCTGAGGGTGTTTTAGAAGATAAAAACTTTTATTCGGGCACTTGTTCCTCTTCTGCTAACGGGCTTGCGGTGGGTTGGTGTTATAACCCATATACAGGAGCCTTATGGGCCTCTACGAATTTAACAGCTACACAAAATCCAGGTGGTCCTCCAGTGAGTGGTGTCGTTATTTCGAGTTCATCTTCAAGTTCTGTAAGTGTTGCAAGTGTAAGCTCATCTTCTAACTCCATTTCGAGTTTCTCATCTGCTCCTTCAAGTCAAAGTTCAAGTGTGGCTTCTTCGAGTTCCTCTCAAGCCAGTTCATCTTCTAGTTCAAATGTAGGGAGTGGGGGTGGAAGTGCAAGTTCCTCTAGTAGTCCCTCTGGTGGCGGAAACTCTTCTGTCTCCTCTGTAGCTGGAGGTGGTGGGGGTGCCATTACAGGTGGAAGTGTTGGCGGAGATGATGATGACGGAAATAATGGTCACGGTAACGACGAAGATGGCTGTGATGAAAGTAACCCAGGAAATGGTGGAAATTGTTCGTCTTCGAGTTCGTCTTCAAGTTCTTCGTTAGCCTCTTATCTAACAGCGAAAGGTGTAAGTTCTCTTCGATGTAATGCAGTAAGCAATGGTTACTGTGCTTGTACTCAGTCAGGTTCCGATCGCTTGCAAAGATGTATGGAGCTTTTTGGCACAACCAATCAGAATCATCCCTCTGTTGCGAGTTGCCAGATGCAATACGGTGGTAACAATCCCAACCAAGCTGGATTTCAATGTTCAGCTGCTTGTGGCCCAGGATTAAATTCTTCATGTACAAACGTAACTCCAGCCCAAGTGAGCGGAGTGGTCTCTTCATCTTCAAGTTCTTCCTCATCCTCTTCTGCTCAAAGTGGCGTTGGAGTAACGGCTTCGCTTAACACTTTATTCAATGGCCAATGTCTCTTGGCTTATGCCTCTGTTAATGGCGGTGGAAATAGTTTGAACTTAACTTCAATGGGCATGATTTACTCTAATGGCAGTCCCGTGAAAACTGTTTGGCGAATTAGAAATCCTACAAATTCCTCAGTGGTTGTTCGGCTAACGGGTATGGGTAATTTGGTTGTAGACAATATGACCATTCAGCCAAATACAGATGTTTATGTGAATAGCCCCTCTGCCTCAGGCGCGGCTACGCATGTGCTTCAAAGCTTGAACATCGTGGATGGTATTTTAAACTCAATACTTTCTACTATTACAAAAGCAGCAGGAACTCAGAACTTTAGCAGCTCCTCTGAGGCCACATGCGCGGCAGCTAACTAAAACGAGAGTTTAGCTGTTTACAATTGTTAAGACGTATTCCTGACACTGTTATTTGACTTAAGCTTCTAATGTCGTTTCCGATAAAGATTCTGTGAAGAAAGCTCAAGATAGAGCCTCGATTATTGAGGATGCTTTAAGTTCATTTGAGTGGTTATCTCAAGTGGGAGTATGGACTGCCTTTTCATTGGCTGGACTTAGTTTTTTATTTTGGGCAGGTTTAGAAATAAGTTACAACGTCTTGTTGAGCTTTCTCTTTTTATCTTTGTGCACCATTCCTCTGAGAGAACTTCGCCCCACCTTTCAAAGTTTTAGAAATTTTGCAGCTATATGTGCCGTTCTTTTACATGCTTTAATTTTGTACGATGAATACACGCGTATTCCTTCGGTCCTTTTGATTGTCCCAGCTTTCTTGTTTGTCGAAATTATTTATGGTTGGACGTGGAAAGTTTTGTTCACAGCAGGGCTTTGGTCTATTCATTTTTATTGGTCTTATGACTTTTCTCATTTTCAATCGCCTACGGCATTAGAGGCCGGGAGTTCAATTTTAGGAGCTTTTGTAACTTTATTTTTAATTTTTGTTTTTAACGGGCTTCATCACGCAGGTAAAAAAATTGCATCGAGAAAGCTCAATCAATTAAAAGGTCAGGTGGATTTTAAAGGACAACGCGTACATGCATCTCGATTACAAATTTTAGGTGAGTTGAGTGCGGCCTTAGTTCATGAGTTGAGCAACCCTGTTACGAATCTTCAAGGCTTCTTTTCGCAGATTATGGATTCAGACGAAATACGTTTGAATGTTAAAAATAGAGAAATCTCTGGCCGTATCGATGCAAATTTGCTTCGAATGCGAGATTTACTTTTGGGTTTTAGGTCATTTTCAAGAATGCAGCCTACAGAAAATGTTTCTTTTAAAAAATCTGAACTTTTTCAAGATTTAGAACTCCTTTCAAGACATGCTTTTCAATCGCAAAAAGTAGATTTAAAAATTGAGCTTTCTGCAGAAGACATAGAAATCATGGGTAATCGAGTAGAGATAGGCCAAGTTATGATGAACTTTTTGCTAAATGCATTGGCCTCTGCCAAAGCAGCTCCTCAAAAATTGGTACTTGTGGGGAGCGAAATGACAGATGATTCTTATTGTTTATATGTTGAAGATTCTGGTTCAGGAGTGCCCGAGGAGCTGCGCGAAAAAATATTCCGTCCCTTTTTTAGTACTAAGGGAGATGAGGGAAGCGGTTTAGGTCTCTATATTTCTAAAATTATAGCAGATCATCATGAGTGCACTATTAAGGTTGAAAAAGCTCGTAGTGTGGCTAAAGGGGCTCGTTTTGAGCTGCGCTTTCCCAAGAGTCGAATAATACTTAGCAAAGACCTCGACCATGTAGCCTAAATCAGTTTATCTTTAAGGAGTGTTCATTCCTCAGGGACCAGTACTTATCGTTGGTAGAGCAAAAAGTGGAGAGTCTGCAGCGGCTCTCTTAAGAGCTAGTCATCCACAGCTAGAAATAGCTTTTTACGATGACCAAAAAGATAAGAGTGATTTCCCAAGTCAGCGCGAGGTCCTGTCTAAAAAATGGGCCCACGTTGTACTTTCTCCTGGATACCCGGATCATCCGTGGTTACGTGAACTCCAAAACGCAGGAAGTGTCTTTACCCAAGAGTTAGATATTGCAGCGGCTTATTTAACAGATGAAAAAATTTACGCCATTACGGGTTCAGTGGGCAAGAGCACTTGCTCATGGATTGCAAAAGAAACCCTTCAACAACTTGGCAAGAAAGTCTTTATTGGTGGAAACTTTGGTATTCCCTTGGCGGAGTATGCCTTAAAAAAAATTACGGGCGGAGAGACTGCTGAGTTTATAGTTTTAGAATTATCGAGTTATCAAATTGAACGCATGGCGTTTATGGTAGATCGCGGACTTATCCTAAATTTTTTACCCAATCATCTAGACCGTTATGCATCTTTAGAAAAGTATTACGCCGCAAAACTTAGGCTTATGCGTTTTTGCCGTGAAGGTACTTGGGCCCTGGAGGCAGGGGGGGATCTCCTCAAGTCTGCCAAAGAGCATGGAGTGGAAACAAAGCTTAAGTGGATTAAGACAGAGGCTTTAGACTCCGTTTTTAAAGATTCAAAACTTTTAGGTCCTCACAATCGTGCAAATTTAGCGGCTGTTTTAGAATTTATTGCTTCTCCTGCTTTAGATGAGCGCGAAGTAATGAATGCACTCCGAAGTGTTGGAGCTTTACCTCACCGAATTGAGCTTTTTGAGCATCGTGGTATTCATTGTGTAAATGACAGCAAAGCAACAACCGTAGAGAGCATATTAACGGCCTATGCGTCTTTAAGAGAACAATATGAACACGAAAAATTTATTTGGCTTTTAGGTGGAAGAGATAAAAATCTACCTTGGCAACGTTTAAAAAGACTTTGGACGGACAAACATTTAAGTTTCATTTTTTTTGGAGAAAGTGCTGAGCTCATTAAAAAAGAAACTGGTTTTGAAGGACAAGTGTTTTCAAAGCTTTCTTCAGCCTTAGATCATCTAGCAGGAAAAATTCTTTCGGGAGATGTTTTAATTTTAAGCCCAGGGGGCACTAGCTTGGATGAATTTAAAGGTTTTGAAGAGCGCGGAGATTTCTTTAAATCTACAATTGTTGCAAAATTTTAAAGATTAAAATTCACATAGGGACTACGGGACTTTCTAAGACTTTGCTATTCTAAGGCAGTGATGAACGATCAAGACTTACAATCACTGGTAAATCAAGCGACTCATTTTTCGACCCACTCTGGTGAAGTAGGGGAGGGCGGCATATTTATAGCCCTTAAGGGTGCAACACGCGATGCACACGATTTTGTACCTGAACTTTTAAAAAAAGGAATTCTTGCGGCTTTTGTAGAAAAAGATTTTGCAGATAAAAGAGCGCACCTAGTGGCAGACACACATGCTATGCACTGGAAATTAGCTGCAATGTTTAGAAATAAATTCAAAGGTCCTGTTATTGGAGTAGGTGGCAGCAGCGGAAAAACGAGTACTAAAGAACTCTTACATAAAGTTTTGAGCACACGTTTTAATTGTATAAAAACTGAAAAGTCTCAGAATGGTTTGTTGGGTATTCCCAAAACTCTTGAAAAAATTAGAGATAATGTTGAAATAGCCATCGTCGAGATTGGTATCGATGCACCAGGCGAAATGGCGCGAAATGTTTCTTTAGTGCGTCCCACTCATTCACTCTTAACTTCAATTGGAGAAGAACATTTGTTGCTCTTGAAGGATGTTGACGGTGTTTTTAAAGAAGAACGCATCTTAATTGATGATACTTTGAACAGAGGGGGGATGGCTTATTGTCCGATATCGGATCCTTACTTAGCAAAGTTAACAAAAGCAAAGCTTATTCCCGCAACTCCACAAGAAGTACATTCAGCTCTTAAGGTAAGTGCTCAAGATAAACACACTTTACAAAACATGGCCCTTACGGCGGCCATTGCTTTGGATTTAGGATTAGATCCAATAAAAATTCTTGAGGCTTTTGAAAGTTCTGAGCCTCTAGATGGCAGGGGTTTGAAGTGGCAATGTGCTGATAAACTTTGGGTCTTGCGAGATCATTACAATGCAAATCCAAGTTCTATGAGTGTAGCGCTAGAGTCTGCTGCTAACTTTGCTCATAAACTCTCGTTGCCTTTACGACTTATATTAGGAGATATGCGCGAACTTGGTCCGGCTTCTCAGAGCTATCATAAAGATATCATTCAACGTGCTCGTGCCCTGCGGCCAAAATCTATTGTCTGGGTAGGTGAAGAAATGCTGACAGCTGTGGGAGCTCCATTTGTAGGAGAGGTGATTCTTAAGGATTCAAGCGCGCCCTTATCTCAAGAGTTAATAACTCAATATAAGCAAGATGGGGTTGTATTGGTTAAAGCAAGTAGGGGCACTGCACTTGAAAAAGTGATGGATCGAATTTACGGATTACACACTACGGCAAAAGAGTAGGCGTTTAAGCTGACACCGTTTATTCTTTAAGGATGTTGCAAACATTTTTTAAGATACAGCTTTTGTCTTTTTTACTCATTGCATGTTCCTCTCAAAATTCAAATCAAAATCACTTTGCGGAGCTTCCTCAAGCTCCTGTCTCTTCGTCTTCTGATGCACAACTTACAGAAGAGCAATATCTTAGATTAACTCGTGGGGTTTTTGAAATTGTAATTCCTCGCCTTGAAGATAAGGATATCGTTTATCAGGAAAAACTACCTGAACACTTACTCCCTTTTAAACTTCGCAAAAGTCCGTATCGTGGTATTGGAACCGCTTTTGCAATTGCTCCCAATCGTTTTGTGAGCGCGGCTCACGTTTTTGATTTGCATGAAGCTTCGCAAGTCGTTCCAGCAGCTTTGCGTGATACAGAAGGAAAAGTCTATGCGATTGATAAAGTGCTTCGATATTCTCAACACCGTGATCTTATTGAGTTCTCACTTAAAGCTCCTCCAAAAAATGTAGAAGCTCTTAAATTGTCCATGAAACCTCGGATGGGACAGTATGTTTTTACAGCTGGCAATGCTCTGGGTGATGGAATTGTAACTCGCTCAGGTTATATCACTTCATTTACTCCTGAGGCTGTAGATGGAGAATGGGATGATATTCGATATTCGGCTCCTGCGTCTCCTGGTAATTCTGGTGGCCCTCTTTTAAGCAAAGATTTGGAGGTTTTGGGAATTGTTGTTCGAAGAACTCAAAATGAAAACCTCAACTTTGCAATGCCAATATCTGAGTTAAATAAAGTTAAAGGCGCGCAGTTTTTTATGCGTGACGTAAAATTAGAGCAATTTAAAAAACAAATCTCACGTGATTGGAAGTTTAACTTAGATCTTCCGGCGGATATGCAAACGATTACTCGCGCGGCTGCTAATAGTTATTTTAAGTTTCAAGAGAAGATTTATAACGATTTTCAAAAAGAATTTAAAGATGATGTCTTTCCTACGGATCCTAAATTGAAGACATGGGCCAAAGATTCTATGGCGATAAACTTGGCGGGATTTATTCAGAAGGATAACAACGATAAGTGGGGCACCGTCGCCTTCAACTGGAACGTTGTTAAGCTAGAAAAATATAGAAGCATTATTACTGAAAAAGGTGCGGATCGTGCAAATACTGCATTTTTCATGTTAGAGCGTCCTCGTAAAAAGAAATTAAAAGAATTTTACCAGGACGGACAAGGAATTCTTGAGACAT
>CAZIFW010000018.1:0-41322 GCA_964538275.1 uncultured Bacteriovoracaceae bacterium | reverse complement strand
CCACAGTGGAAAGCTCCCGAGGCTTTCTTTCTTTGTACTCTTTAATCTTTCCTCTTTCGAATTGGGATTTCGGTGTCTAAACTCGACCTATAAATGAAAATTCTGCGTCTCGAGTTGCACGGTTTTAAATCTTTCAAAGATAAAACCATTATTCAGTTTAATCAGCCCATCACTGCCATTGTGGGGAGTAATGGTTGTGGAAAATCGAACGTAGTCGATGCCCTCTATTGGGTAATGGGTGACATGTCTCCTAAGCACTTGCGTGGTGCGAGCATGACGGACGTTATTTTCTCTGGAACTAAAACGACGCACGCTATGGATGTTGCTGAAGTAACTCTTGTTATGGAGCGAGATCCCGAAGTTGATCCTGCATTGCCTCCGCAGTTTCAAAACATGAACGAGGTGCAAATCACTCGCCGTTATTATCGTCACGGAGAATCTGAATATTTTATCAATCGTATTTCTTGTCGTTTGCGCGATATCCAAGAGTTCTTTATGGACACGGGTATTGGTGCAAAAAGCTACTCTATTATCGAACAAGGTGCGATCACTCGTATGGTGGCACAAAAGCCTGAAGAGCGTCGATTGGTGATCGAAGACGTTGCGGGAATTACTAAATTCAAAGCTCGTCGTGCCGAGACCGAGCGCAAGCTTGAACAAAGTAAGCTTAATCTTCAGCGCGTAGATGACCTAGTAAGTGATTTAAAAAAACAAATTGGATCATTACAGCGCCAAGCTGAAAAGGCACAAAAATTTAAAGAGTGGAGCGATGAGCTTCGTGAGTTAGAAATTCGTGTTGCTGGAACAGAATGGGTTGCCCGTCGTGACCGTCTTACTAAAAGTAAAGATGATTCTGTTATTGCTTCTGCTAAATTAACAGAGCTTGAGTACTCGCTCGAAAGCAGTCGCACAGAACTTCTAAGTCTTCGAGAATCTTTCGAAGGATTGGAACAAGAACTTACGGGTCTTAGAACTTCTCGCCAAGAACAAGAGTTAAAAGTTAAAGAAGTAGAGGGGCAAATTCAGGCTCTTGCTTCTAAAGAAGAAACTCTTCAAAAACGCAGAGACAGCGATGAGCGCGTACAAGAAGAATTGCAAAGACGTAATGTTGAGCTGGAAGCTACACTCGAACAGTTGGCAGTGTCACTTTCCAACACTGAAGTAGAGTCTTCTAAGCACAGCCAAAACATTGAAGAACTTAGAACAATCATTGACAGTGTTCGTAATGATTTTGAAACATTGCGTACAGAGGTTGAAACTTATCGTCGTGAGTTACATTTACATGATTTGTCTATGACGAAAATCTCTCAGGAGATTCAAGGTTATCAAAAACAAACCATTCAACTTGAAGATCGTCAGTCTACAATCAGTGAAATTCGCCAAGACATTGAACGTGAGTTCTCTGTAAAAACCGGCGAGAAAGAAGGAGCCGAAAGACTTCTTCAAGAAGCTTTTGCAGAGAGAAAAGATCTAGAAGCTCAAAAAGAAAGCATTGATTCAAAAATTCAAGGCTACGACCAAGAACTTTCTGCTCAGTCAGAACTGTTATTGAAAGGCCAAGAAGAGTTAACGCGCCAAAAATTGAGACTCAATCACTTACAAGAATTGGAAACAAATCTTGAAGGTATCGGATCTGCAAGTCGTAGTTTGGCTCTCTACTTAAAAGATCAGAAGGGCAATATGGCCCCAATGATTGCCGATCAAATTAAAGTCCCTCAGCTTTTAGAGCGCGCTGTTGAAGCTGCTCTTGGGGATTCTTTAGAAACTATCGTAGTGAATCAATACTCTGAAGTTCAGGAATTGTTGGGTTATCTTAAACAATCTTCTGATATGGAAGCTAAGAACGCACGCGTTCGATTTTTTGTGCGCGATGCTTTACCTAAGATAGTAAAAGACGCTCCAATTGAAACCTTTTCTCCTATAGTGGCAGATGATAACAGTGCTCCCGCGAGCACTTCGTTTTTTGGAAGAATTTTTAGTGAAAGCCCAGGTCCTGATAACTTACATGCAATGCCTGCAGCACAAACTCAGGTTCAAAGTGCGACAGAAGTTGAGCGCCCTGCAATGACAATTGAGCGCTATTTGCGCGAACATCCAGCAGTTGTTGGAAATCTAAATGAATTGATTTCTCAAGGTGGGCAAACTGCGGAATGGGCTAGTCTCTACTCTAATTGGTGGGTAGTGCGTGATCGCAATGCATTTGAAAACTTGCGTCCATCCATCGACAGTACCATTACATTGGTTTCCTTGGATGGAGATGTTTCTCATCCAAATGGCTTTATGGATTACTCTCCTGTTGAAGAGAATCCAGAATTTGGTCGTCATCTTGTTCAGCGCAGACGTGAACTTGAAGAGCTTAAAGTAAGTGCCGAAGCTAAAGGGATTGAAGTTCAATCCTTACAGGCAGTGGTTGAAGGCCTTAAGAAGAGTCTTCATGTTGAGCGCGAAGCCTACAAGCTTTTAACACAACGTCTAGTAGCTCTTAATCCGGGCTTACAAAAACACACGGATCTCATTCGTGAGCTCGAAGCTCAAGTGGCTCGTTTGGGTGAGAAAAAAGAAAACTTAGCGCGCGAGTTTGAACTCAACACAGACAAGCTTGAAGCGCTTAAGTTGCAACTCGAAGAGCGAAATACTTTATTGATTGAAAAGACTGAGCTGCGCAAAGGCAGTGAAGAGGCTTTGGCGGATGTCCAAGCTAAGCTCGCTTTGGTTGAATTAAGAATAAAAGAAAAGAGTTCTGAGCTTGAAGGGGTTCAGAAGCTTTATAGTGATGTTCTTAAGCAATTAACTTCTCAAAAAACAGAGCAAGCCAGTTTGCTACAAGAAAAGAATTTGTCTTCATCTCGATTAGTTCAACTCGAGGCAGACTTTAAAGAAGTTTCAGCTCAATTGGATCAAATTCAGGCAAGCCGCGAAGAACTAGCTCGTGCTCGCACAGAGTTTGGTGAGAAGTTTGCTCATTTCCAGGCAGAGGAAATTCGCGTAGATGCTCTTGTGAGAGAGCAACGCAAAAATGTTTCCTCTAAAGAGTCTGATGTGTCTCGTTTTCAAACAGATCTTCAAAAAGAATTTGAACGTCTTAAAGACCTTGAGCAAGACAGTGCGGTCAACGAAGTTGAAATCAGAAACATTGAAGATCGCTTAGCTGCTCAATATCACATTAAGCTTTCTGAGCTTCCTGAAGATGAGTTGAATCGTTTAATGGCTCCTTCTGATTTGGAAGAAGGCTTGAACCCAGAACTTAATCGCGAAAAAATTGAACGTCTTCGTGGTAAGATCGACCGCCTTGGCAAAATCAACATGGTTGCTATGGAAGAGTATCAAGAGTTGGCTCAGCGTTATGAGTACCTCTATGTACAAAGACAAGATTTGTCAGATGCAATCAATAGCTTGTTCGAAGCGATTGCTCGTATCGACACTGAATCCAAAGATCGCTTCAAGGAATCTTTCGATGCCGTGAATGCTGCCTTCCAATCTACATTCCCCATTATGTTTGGTGGTGGTGTTGCAGAACTTAAACTCACCAATCCAGACAACTTATTGGAAAGTGGCGTAGAGATTGTGGCTCAGCCTCCCGGCAAGAAGTTACAATCGGTCACTCTACTTTCAGGTGGAGAAAAAGCTCTCACTGCTGTGAGTTTGATTTTCGGAATCTTCAGTATCAAACCTTCTCCGTTCGCCGTACTGGATGAAGTGGATGCTCCGTTGGATGATACCAACGTGGGTCGCTTCAATACTCAAGTAAGACGCATGGCTGAAGCTTCTCAGATCATCATGATTACTCACCATAAGAAGTCGATGGAATCCGCCGACGCTATGTATGGTGTCACCATGGAAGAGCCAGGGATTTCAAAAATCGCTAGCGCTAAACTCGGCCGCATTTAATTTAGTTACTTAAGCAAATGTCGAAAAGGTCTCTGACGCCTTTTCGACATTATATTTTTTATTTTAAACAGCAACGATACCCAACTTTGACATTATAGTGTCGTACGTGGTGAGCAGAGTGAGAGTAACAAGCATCAGGAGGATTGGAGCAATCTGTGTATCCGGAGCTACAAGAGTTGTCTGCTAAGTAATGCGAGCCTCCGTAAGCTGCTTTAGAACCTGGTGCGATGCTTAAGAATTCAACTTTTGCACCTGCTCCAAACATAGTTTCAGTAATTGCAGGCGTTAAAGTATCTTTTGATCTACAAGCGGTATACCACTCATCTGGAGTACATAGACGAGCTTTGGGAGTGTCGTTTTCACAGTCTGTGATGGCATCATCTACAAGTGCAGGAGCTCTCCTTGTCGTACTTATGCAATACGCACTCGCATCACCAGCAGTACCCACTAAACTGTAGCCTGTGGGGCATTCAGTACGTCCATTACCTGAAGAGTTATTTTCTTTAGGCACCGAGGAGCTACTTGCTGATGAAACAGTTGTTATACTTGCTGGAGCTCTATCAATACAGTTTGGGCTTCCATCAGCATTGATACCTGTCATGACTTTTTCTGGAGCACAAGAAATTGCTACAGTTGAAGTTTCACATACAAATTTTACTCCGTTAAAAGAAAGTCGTTGGTTGGCATCGGCACATGTAGGTAAGGTTTCGCATTCTGCTTTCATATTACCAGCTGCAATTGAGATACCCGTTTGAACTTGTCCAGAGGGACACTTCATTGAGCTGCTTGAACACATTGGTTCGCCACTTCCAGCAAAATATCCAAGGAAGAGTTTGTTTTCACCACACGGCGAAGAGGTGGAACATATCAAGTCGTCGCCCGTTTGATTGAGCACAACGTGTCCGCCACTTGCTACACAATTGGGGAGTGCTTTACATATGCTTGTGCCATCTGCCATTAACCCAATAGGAATTTGATTCGAGTCAGCGCAAGGTTTGGCTGGGTTAATACAACTCGGTTTGCCGTTGCTGAGATAACCAACTTTAATGGTGTTTGCGGGGCAACTTCCGCTAAAGCTTGCAGATAAATTCTTCCATTCATTACCCATGTCCATGGTAATGTATTGGGGTTTCATAGGTGAAGATGCGCTTGCTACGTTTGCCACGTTTCGTTCAACTTTGATGACAAATTTAATACTGCCAGGATCTTGAGAAGTGTTTGAGTTACTTCTTAAAAAGTAACCCGTAGATTTGAGTGAACAATCGGCCGTGTTGTTTGCCTTACACACGCGACCTTCTGTTGTATAAAAAACAGGTGCTGTATCCGAACCCGCTACTAAATCTCCACTGCTATTTACCAATGGAACGCTAGCTATGTGGTAAGTTCCGTTTTCTGAAATTTCTCGTAAGTCTGGATCGCTTAAGTAAGCAGCGCTCGTTGTAGGACAATTAAAAGTTGCAATATTTGTTTTGGGATCAGGAATACATCCGGCATATATACCCTGGGTGTGCTGCGAACTTCTCATGGCTGTAAGCCAGTTCTCTGAATTACGAGTGATGGCATTTGTCATGTTGCGAAGTTCAAGGATTGCACCTGTTTGCGAACTCTTCTTTGCAAGATTCATGACTTGTTGTCCAAGTCCCGCAACAAGGACTAATGCAGTTGTTACAAAGAAAAGTGCAATTAGAACTTCGGCAATTGTAAAACCATTGCGAGAAATGAATGCACGAGAATTTGCCTTGTGTCCCATGCTTCTATTATCGATGTAATGGGCTCTTAATGGTGTAAAATTTTTGTATTTTAGTTAACAAAGTAATATGTGGATTAGGTTAAAAATCACATCAAGGGTGTGTCGAAAGGGGCTTTGGCGTCCTTTCGGCGTATACGAGTTTACTTGCGGAGTATTCTAAAGAATTGGCCAGAAGGAACATTTCGGCCAGCTTTTTCCACGGGCATAAGCATTTCGCCTCCTTCGCATTCAAACAGATTGAGATCCAAAATATCGGCGCTTAGGTTTTTTAATACTTCTGGAGAAAACCCTTGGGAATGAGAAGAAAAATGAAAGAGTTTAACGTCGTCTTTCATCACAGCTTTTACAGAGGCGAGTAGATCTACAATGTCGTCTTCAATCTTAAAGACTTCCTTATTGGGGCCGCGTCCAAACGAAGGAGGATCCATAATAACAGCATCGTATTTGTTACCGCGTTTTGCTTCTCGATCAAGAAAGACTTTGCAGTCTTCTACTGCAAAACGAATTGAACCTTCAGGTACGCGGTTGAGGGCTGCGTTTTGTTTGGCCCAATCAACAACACCACGAGCTGCATCAACGTGAGTTACTTGTGCGCCTGCAAGTGCACACGCAATACTGGTACCACCCGTGTAAGCAAATAAATTTAAAACTTTAAATTCTTTATCTTTGGAAAGTGGGGCGATTTTTTCCATAAACCAGTTCCACTGAGCAACTTGTTCTGTGAAAAATCCTAAGTGCCCAAAAGAAGTGAGTTTTGTTTTTAATACTAAGCGCCCAAGTTTAGTAAACCAATACGCATCAATTGCAGAGTTACTATCCCAAAAGCCGCCCCCCTGTTCTGTCCTTTGATGAGTGGCAACAACACCTTTCCAATTTTTAGGTTGGCGCTTTTGCCAAAAAGCCACCGCGCATTGGCGATCAAGTAAAAATCCACCTACGTCCTCGAGTTTTCTTCCCTCACCGGTATCAATGAGCGAATAAGCTTTTGCACCTTTACGTGTGTATTCGTCGAGTATGGTTTCTATAGGAAGGCGATCATCGCTGGATCCCTTGTTCATTGCTTCGTTTTTGCGTGAGGGTTTTTTATCTTTCATGGCCATTTAATATCTTTTTGAGCTTCCTTAGGAAGTAGCGCTAATAGGTCTGCGGGTAAAGGATCTTTAAAGTCCAAGAGTTCTTGGCTCATGGGGTGGGGCACTTTAAGGCTATATGAGTGAAGTGCGGGACGATCAAGGTGCTTAAATGTTGAGCGATATTTTGTGTCGCCTAAAAGTGGATAGCCTTCATGCGAACATTGAGCACGAATTTGATGTCCACGACCTGTTTCTAAAACAACATGTAAAAGAGATATATCTTTGTTGCTTTTTTGTGTTCTAAAAAAACAATCAAACTTTAACCGTGCCTCTTTAGCGCCTGAGGTGCCTTCTTTTACAATATGTGTTTCGTTGGTCTTTTCATTTTTTAACAAAAAGTGGCGCAATGATTTTTGATCTGGAGCATGGCCTTCTACAATTGCAATGTAGCTTCGTTCGAGAGATCCCTTTTGTAGGCACTCTGTAAGTCTATTGGCGGCTTTACTTCTTTTTCCAAGAATCATGAGCCCTGAAGTGTTCCGATCAAGCCTATGAATGAGCCCAACATAATTTCGACCTAAATATTTTCTAAACCAATCCACAAGGCTTTCATCGCCGCTGATATCACTTTGGCTCAACATGCCGGCAGGCTTGCTAAACACAATCACATGATTATCTTCAAAAAGTATTCGGGGATCGTTCACTCGGAAAAGACACTAACAATTTGCGCCAAGACTCACCAGTCATTTTAGTGTCAGTAGGGCCCGTATTGACGATCTCTAAGAAAAGGGTGTTAAATAGAAAATCTGTATGAAGTTCAAGATATTAGCCGGACTCTTTGTTATCGCTTTAAGCCTAGTTATGATTCAGGCAAATGCTCAAACACACCAGCATGACCCCAGTCATGGAGGCGTAGTCGTTATGTTTGGAAATTCTGATCATGTTGAAGCCATAATTAAAGGAAGAGAGCTCAAAGTATATTTGAGTGATTCTGAGCGCAAAGCTCTTAGGCGTGCTGATTTTGAATTCGTAAAGGCCGCTTTCGTGATTGAGGGCAAGGAAGAACCTCTCAATGCTCAAGCATCAAATCCAGATGCTCCAGAAGTTGTTTTTACATTGCCTCAAGGTGAGCTTTCTAAAAAAGCGGGGTTAAGGTTTACAGTTAAACGCGCTAAAGGAAATACCAATATCTTTACGCAAGCCTTGCCACTTTCTAAAGTGCCTGTGAATAAATAATTCTTTTAGTCTTCTTTAAGAACACTAGAAAGTTCTGGATTCAGTAATTTGAATTCTCCAAGAGCCACACCTTCTAAATCAAGCTCAGCAAATTTTTCGCGATGAAGTGTCAATACAGGGCTTCCCACATGTTCAAACATTCTTCTTACTTGATGAAAACGGCCTTCGTTTATGTGAATACGAGCTTTTCTGGGTGAAATGATTTCTAACTTTGCTTCTAGGCAGGGTTTTTTTTCACCTTCAAGAAGAAGTGTTCCCGAAGCAAATATATCTACAGCTTTTTCACTGATATCGCTTTCTAGCTCGGCAACATAGATTTTTGTAACATGATTTTTAGGCGAGGTGAGGATGTGAATCATATCATACTGATCAGTGAGCAAAAGGAGCCCACTGGTGTCTTTGTCTAAGCGACCAATAGTTTGAATAGCCGGAGTTCTTAGGTTCCATTGCTCAGGTAGTAAATCAAAAACAGAAGGTCCTTCGCTTGCATTGTGACTACAAACATAACCCGTGGGTTTGTTCATTAGAATCAAAAGTCCAAGGGGATTGTCTAATTCTTCGCCATCGAGTCTTACGTCTAATGGGTTCACACGCATGTCGACTTTAACTTTTTCTATGCCTTCAACGGTAAGGCGCCCCTCTTTTACTAAGTAACTGGCTTCTTTACGAGAAGCGTAACCCAGTGAAGATATCAGTTGGTCTAGGCGAGGTTTTTTATCTTTTGACATGAAATACCTTGAATCCATTTTCGTTTAAAACTTTTTCTACTTTTGAAAAGGCTTCTTCAAGCAAATTCTCATAGGCAAGAAAGCTATTGGCGACCATATAGAGAGACCCATTTTTTTTAAGAAGTTTTGATGCACTTTGAATAAATTCTTTACCCAGATTCTGATCCACCAAGCTTTCATCATGAAAGGGTGGGTTCATCAGAATCCAATCAAAGATGCCAAGAGTTTTTTCTATGTTTGGATCTCTTACATCGAGCCAATGAAAAGAGCATTTTTCTTTCCATTCTTTTAAGTTTTTTTCTGCGCAGTGAATAGATCGAAGTTCTGCTTCTATAAGTGAGAGGTGGTCAATGTCTTGATTTTTAGAGAGCACTTGATGAGAGAGGTATCCGTAGCCTGCGCCAAAATCTGCACCACATCCACTGAGCTTTGGAAGCGTAGATATTAAAAGCTCAGAACCTTTATCAATTTTATTCCATCCAAAAATACCTGGGACTGATTTGTATTTGGTATTGGGCACTGTAGAGCTTGAAGCTTCTTCACTCCAAGTTTTTAGGATTTCTTTTTGTTTTTTATTCAGTTCTTCTTTAAGAGTGAGCACAAAATAACGACATTTTTTTGCACTCTCAGCTTCCAATGAGGGAAAGATTTCTTTTATGCGGCTTAGAAAACCTCCAGCACCCAATTGGTTTGAGCAGCAAAAAATGAATTGCCCTCCCACTTTCAAATTTAAAAGAGCATAAGCAAGTAGACCTAAGCTTTCGATTCTTTGTTTAGAGGGCACAAATAGAACTTCATTCAGCACAGTGATGGGGAGTTCTTGAGTGCATTCAACGCCCATTTTTTGAAGAGAATCTACATCAGGTTTAAAGCTTTGATAGCAAATCCACTGCTTATGGGGAGCTTTTTTATAAAGAGCGGTAAAACTGCTATTGGCTTCAGCAAAGGGAACGAAGATAGAGCCCTTCGCCTTATAAGCTGAAGTTTGTGTAAACAGTTCAGCTATAAGTTCCCATGCGATTTCTCGAGGTGAACTTGAATTTTTCAATGGCAGCCTTCCATGAGTTTCTAAGACTTTAACTTAAAAACTTCATGGAGACTAAGGCTTTTAAAGAGGCGAGTGAGGCCTTTTCCTCACTATTCAGGCAGGGGCAAAAGTCCAAGTGTTTGTTTATTACGCAAGCTTTCAATAGCAGCATAAATAAGGGTGCGGGATCGTTGAATACCGCCAATACCCACAAAACCTTTTGGAGCATGGCCTGGGTTCATAGACATTTTTTCGCATATAGCGGGATCTATTAACTCTTGTCCTGGGGCTTTTTGCGGAATTGTAAGTGTAGCAACAGCTTTGTACGCATTGGGCTTTTCACGATTGGGCCAAGCCTTTTCTGCAAATTCAACCAAAGATTCGCTCCCTGTTTCTAGAACATGCACAGCAATTTCGTAACAAGTGGGACCTTGTACAAGGCGTGCTTTTAAAGTTTCTTTGAGGCGATTGGGATCGTTTTGAACTCCTAAAGATTCCATGAGCGCTTTACCTTGCAGTAAATTTTGTGGGGTTCCTGCACTTGCTTCACAAGCTACTGGACGGAATTGATATTTTACAGCCGTGTCGTCGCCATAAAGAGAAGGCACCCAACTTTGGTAAGTATTCACTGATTCAAAAAGATCAAAGGTTTCGTATTGGCTAGAAGCTCCGATAAGTGCAGCTTCTGTTGGACGTTTTTTCTGCAAAGGATCTGTGCTGTCTAAATGTAAATAAAGGTCGTTCATAGTTTTTTGAATGAGAGCACCAGCTTCGTTTGCGGGAATAACTCCAGCTGCAACATCAGCTTTAATTTTTGCAATAGCTCCGGTCACTGCAAAGAACTCGGGATAGTCCGCTACAGTAGAAACCATAAACTCATGAAGAGCGCTGATCGTAATAATATCAAAACTTTTGTAGTACTTTTTTTCCATGAACATTTCTTCGCCAGGGATGTCTTCCACCAAGGCCTGTTGTTCTTCAGGCAAGGGGATTTTTAATGCAAAGCCATGGCCCCCTTTATCATTGTCGCTAGCTTTTGGGTTTCCAGATCCATGTGAGAGTCTAAGTATTGCACCTTCGTATTCAAAACCTGGAATTGCAAAAGGACCCTTTTGTAATGCTCCTAAGTTGTCTTTCACTTTAACGGTAATGCCATCTACGCATCCGTGATCTTTTGCATGCGCATCGCGCTTCTTTTTAATTTGTTCGCTAATTTTAGCAATTAAAGCAGCAGTCATTTGTTGTTCGCCTTGAGTGAGTGTTTCAAATTTAGAAAGCGGCCTTGCGAATAAATTTCCACCAAAACAAAGGGAAAGAATGAATGAGTATTTTGCACCATGCTTAGTCATTTCATGGGTCTTAATCTAAGAGTAAGAGGGCCACAAGTTAAAGCGAGTTACTGGTACTTAGAAATATCCGTCGAAAGGTGAATTAAGACTCAAATAAAGCGAAACCCGCAAGGAGGGTGACCTTGCGGGTTTCTTCGATGTAAAGGTCTCGGAGAGGAGATGGGTTACTTTACATCGATGTATTTAACTTTTTTGTTTTGTGCTCTAGGAATGTGAAGGTTTAGGTAACCATTCTCAAATTTAGCTTCGATGTGATCTGTATCGATTTCGCTACCTAAAGTGAAACTTCGAGTAAACTCTCCGTATTCACAGAATCCATTCTTTTCTTCTTTAGATCCACGCGTGCCACTGATTTTTAAAGTGTCGCCTAAAACTTCTATTTTAAGATCTTCTTTTTTAACGCCGGCTAGATCAGCCTCTACGGAAAAGCCGCCTTCTTTTTCTTTGACGCGGAACTGCGCCCAGCGTGTGTCTGCTGTAAGCATTGGGTCAAAATGAGCTCTGCCATATGTAGGCACTGCGTCTGAGAAAAAGGTGTCAAATAAGCTGTTTAAAGGTGCTGTAACAAGGTCATAACGTTTCATTTCAAAATCCTCCTATAAATAACAATGATCTTTCGATCAATTTGGGAGGGCGCCCATACATTTATAAGTTGGTATTAACCTTAAAAAAGTCAAGTCCCCTTGAGTGGGTCGTTGCCAGTATCAAGAAGTGCCCATATTATTTCATTGGGAAATTGAGAGGGGAAATTGAGAGGGGAAATTGAGAGGGGAAATTGAGAGGGGAAATTGAGAGGGGAAATTGTGAAAAAACTATTGGTACTATTGTGCGTTTTTGCGTCATCTAATTTATTAACGGCTAAGGAATATCTTTGTTACATACCTGGAGGAGCAGGATTAAGTTCTTACATGAAGGACACCATTGGCAATGAGCTTAAACAAAGAAACATTCCATTTGTTGCTTTTGATGCTGGCCCTTGGGGCAGTGTAGAGGATCGTTCAGCACGTGCTCTTAAAGATTTTGAAAAACTATTAGAGCAAGATCCAGATGCTGAGTGCCACCTTTTTGGATATTCCATGGGTGGATTGGTAACTCGTTATTCTGCAAATCATTTAAACGTTCGATCACGAGAGGGTCAGCGAGTAGCTTTCAAAGCTCGCGTGAAGTCTATGACTTCTTTTAGTTCGCCTCATCACGGCACACCTGCTGCTGATATATTGAACGACTTTCCTGAAATTTTACGTCCTGGGCTAGAGCAGTTGAGTATTAAGAACATTAAGCGCTTTAATGATCCTAAATATTCTGAATATTCTCCAGTTGTAGATGGAATACCTTTTTATTCTTATAGAAACTTTGTAGGAGATGACCGTGAAGTTCCAGATTTTCCACAACGTATGAGCTATGCCTACATTACAAGCTACTACTGGTTGCAATTAAAATTTGGTTGGGCAATGAATGATGGACTGGTTCCTACGAACTCAATGGAATTTGGCCAAGTCTTAGATGCTCGCCATCTATATAATTATGGCTTGCCTTATTCCGTTCAAATTGTAGAAGACAATACTCCTCGTGAAAAACATGAAAAAAGCGGAGATTTCCGTTTTGCACACGATTTTTATTCCCAAGATTTAGGAATGGATATCGACGCTGCGGATGTTTTCGAAGCTCACTACAAGTTCGTAACTTCGAATTAATTTTATTGAGGTACAGGGGACCCCCTCTTTTGGTCCCGATGACCAAAAGAGGGGGTCCCCTGTACCTGTTAGTAGATTCTAGCTTGAGCCTGTGTGCAGGCGTAGATTGCAAAGATGCCAGCAGGGCGGTGGTTGCCCGAACGCTTCCAGCCGCCAAAGGGCAAGAGTGCGCTTGCGCCGACTGTGGGCTTGTTCCAATATGCGAGGCCCACGTCTACACGATCTGCAACGTAATTGAATTCTTTTTCATCTGGAGAGAAAAAAGAAAAACTTAAGCCATAGTGATTGGCATTCGTTGCTTCGATTCCTTCTTCAAGAGTATCGATGGGGCAGAAGAACATGTCTGGCCCAAAGATCTCATGATTTTGGTAACTGCTCTCCGCACTCCACTTGTTGACCAAGTGAATAGAAGGAGCAACGTAGTAACCTTCAAAAAGAGGTTTCTCGCTTGCGCGGCCAATTTTCTCTAGACGCTTTGGTCGCATGATCACTTCTGCTCCTTCGTTCGCAGCAAGTGTGTCGTAACGTAAAAACTTCTCCATCGCTTGCTGTGTCACTATTGGGCCCATAAAGGGATCAGGGTTTTCGTCAAAAGGATTTCCGATGATGAGCTTTTTTGCTTTTTCATGGAATTTATTCATAACTTCGCTGAGAAGTTCTCTTTTTACATAAGTTCTAGAAAGTGCAGTACAGCGTTGGCCGGTTGTTAAAAAACAACTGGTGATCAAATCATCCGCAATTTTATCAAGGCCACCCTCGCTAGGCTGCCAAATGATTGCGGCATTTTTGCCGCCCATTTCAAGAGCGACAATCTTTTCTGGGTTAGATGCGAGTGCGCTTTGAATCTTAACGCCTACTTCAAAAGAACACGTTGCAATAACTCCATCAATAGAAGGGTGGCGCACCAAGCGTGTCGACATCTCGGGATTACCGTGAAGCATTTGTAAAACGCCTGCAGGAAATTCTGCCGCTTCAGCCGCTTCCATATAAACTTGCGCAGAGTAGGGCGCTTTTTCTGAGGGTTTGAGAATTACACTATTGCCCATCAAAAGTGCAGGTACGATGTGACCATGGCTTAAGTGAACGGGAAAGTTAAAGGGGCCAATCACTAAAAGTAATCCTTTAGGGCGATAGTGAATTTCACCGCGGCCATTGGGCATTGCCACTGTTTGAGTTTTTACATAATTCAATCCAGCATCGCAGGTAACTTTGATTTTATTTATAAGAGCAGCGACTTCGCCTTTAGCTTCTTTGAGCGGTTTTCCAATTTCAAAAGCCACCAATCGTGCAAGAAGCTCGGAGCGCTTTTCAATTTCTTCACCAAAGCGATTTAACGCCTTGATGCGGTTTTCAATTGGAACAAGTTTCCAATCCTTATAAGCCGCTTTTCCTACTGTCACGGCTTCTTCGATATCGTCGTAATGAAAGCCAACATCAGGGAGTTTCCAAGCTAAATTTGCAGGAGATTGAACCGTAAATGTTCCGATGGGTTTTTGAAGTTTAATCCAACGGCCTTTGACAAAGGAACCTTTAAATTCCATTTTTTGTTTTAATACGGATTCGCTCATTTAAGCCTCCAAGTCTAATTCTATAGGTAGAAAGTAAAGTTCGGGACGAATTTTAGCTCCCAAGCTTTCTTTTTGTTCTTCAGTGAGTAGGACTTCTTTTTTAGAACGGAACGCAAAATTATCTGCCAATGCCCGCACGCCTTTTTCGGATATACATAACATCATGCCGGTTTTATTTTGAGTGGCTCCTGCTTTGGGCGCAATCTTTACCAAGAAAGTTTCTTTAACAGGCTTAATTTGCACCGTGCGAGCCCAGTAATGTGGGCCACCATCAAAGGGATCGAGCATGTTGCGATAACGAAAACCAATTTTCTCTACCAAGTTTTTAACAGGTTCAGTGTCGGGATTTACTTGGCCAATGGCTTCACGCGCTTCGCCTGAAAGCATGCACGTGTAGATATCGCCTTCTGGATATAAAGAGTGAATAAATTCTTTATTTTTACGAGAAAGTCTATCGGCTTCGTCGTAGCTGAGATTAGTAAATTTGCGCCCAATCTCTTCCCAAATTGGATATTCTCCATCTTGATTAAGACGAGGTTGCAGTTCGCAAAGAACTTCGTTCATAAATTGGTGAGGGCGAGCGGCCATATACATAAAGCGCACAAAACTCATAAGTTTTCCAAGCTTTAAAGGGTGACCGCGAAACTGTGGCAGGAGTATGAGTGCTCCAATTTCTGTGGGGCCATCATAGTTAAAACCAAGTCTTAGAACTTGGTGTAAAAAGCCCATGTGCAAAGAGCGGGATTCTTTTTTCTTAGGAACAATTGAAAAATATACATGCGGCTCATGAGGAGTTCCATGTTTTCCAATAATTAAACTAGAGCCAACAATTTCTTTTCGTTTGCTGTCTTCAAGTACAAAAAGATATTGGGCCTTAGAAGGGTCTTGCTCTTTGCCACGAAAAGAATTTTTCGATCGCTGAATCATTTTCATCAGCTCGTGCTTATCTCGTGGCAAGTTTATTAAATTTAAGAGCGACGCTAATCTGAGCAGAGACTCAAGATCGCTTTCGCTCACTTCGCGAATCAAAAACATGTTAAAACCAATGGGGCTTGCGCCCGCTTTCCTTTATCCTTCTTCAGGATCGAAGCTATAGTCGTTTTTTAAGACCTCTTGGATATCCATAGCGAGTTGTTCAAAGTCAGTAGCTTCAATAACTTCCATTTTAGAGGTGCCATCGCGCATCTCAAAAGAACGCTCAGTTAATATAGCTACAATCTTTTCCTTTAAGGTCATTCCTGAAAAGTATACCTGAACGATGTATTCGCCACAAGAACTGGTAGGATAGCCAAATCCAAAATAAATGAGAGCGGAACAGCGAAAAAATCCTTAAAATAATAAGGACTTAGGCCCCATGCCCAGAGGGGGCTTAAGAGCACAGCCAGAGCTGTTATATAGCCAATACAGGGAAAAAGTACCCGTTCATAGAGTGTTATGCAGATCATATTGCTAATACAAGCAATTAAAAGCGAACGAAAACTAAAATCTATTTCCTTAAATAGGCAAATACTTAGATGTAAAAGCGCACTTACAAAAAGAACCCGCACTATAGAATTGCGACTCAATAAATTGGCAAGTTGTAAACTTAAGTAGGCCAACCAACTTAAAAAAGCCGAGTCAGAAGGTGCAAAGTTTTCGATCGTCATATGAAAAAGAAAAACTATAAATACGATTAAACTTTTGCGAAGTAAAAGCGGACTGAGAAAGAAAAGAAAAAGACTTAATAGGGCACAACGCACTAAGGGTGCAGGACTTTGCAAGGCGCTTAAGTAAAATAGGGTGACAGGTATAAGTGAAATTTTAGAAAGAAATGGGCTGCTTTGCTTAAAAAAGAGTTTTTGCAAAGCTTGAGTAATATTGAGCCATGCGTTTGAAAATCCATAGTACTGACTTCCCGAAAGTACGAGCAAATGTAATAGACCCCACTGGCGATATTCGCTGAAGAGTTTCCACGAATTTGCACCTTGCGATTCTCCCGTACTTACTAGCAAGGCCAAAGTTTGGGCTTGTCTTGACCAGAGTTCAGAACAAATGCTCTTGAGCTGAAACAAAAAGGCCTGAGTGAAATCCATCACTCAGGCCTTGCAATTATGTTGCCAAGAGACTTAGGTCATCTCGACCCTATCCGCGACTGAGTTTAAGCGTCACTTCTTTAGTGAGAACTTTTCCAGCTCCACCGTTGCTAGCTTGAGCTGCGATATCGCGGAAATTAATAGTCCATTCGCCTTTGTTTTTATCGCCAATTTCACAACGAGCAATAATGCGGCGTTGTTCTCCTGCAGCTAATTGGAGCATACCTGCATCGAACTTTAAGAATCTAAAAGATCCAGTCATTGCTCCACGCGAACAAGAAATTTTTCCTGTTGGAATTGCAATGCCTTCTTTATTTGTGTTTGTGAACCAAAGTTCTGTATCAAAAGCTTTTCTGCGATCTTTAACCCAGCCTGTACGAATGTTTATAACGTTAGGAACTTCTGCGGCGCTCACACCTTGGAATTCAGAAACTTTCTTGCGGCCACCACAAGCTGCAATAGCAATTAAGCAAAAAGCACTCAAAAGTAGTTTTTTCATATTATAGGGTCTCCTTTTTCTTGCTACGATCATACACAACATTTATATGGGTGTGGAGGAGTCTCTATTATGAATAAAAAATTAGCTCTTTTTCTGGTAATTGCTGCTGTGGGTACATCTTGCGCGCACAAAAAACGAGAAAAACGTATTTTAGCATCTACTTCTTCTGCAAAAGCAGGTGGAGTCATGGAGGCAAGAGTTGATTGGTTGAAGAAGAAAAAAGAAAAATTCGATTTCGGCTTAACTCTCAGTAATCTTACAGAAAATGGCTTAATTGTTTATTTAAACGATATTACGTGTGCCAAAGGAAATGTGAGTGGTGAAGTTAAACATACATTCTTTAACACTGGAGAGCGCACAATCGATTTTAGACCTGGAGAGACTAAAAAGTTTAAGCTCGTTTGTCGTCTATACACTCAGGTTGATTCTGATCAGTTTAAAGTTGGAATTCGTCGCATTAATTCAAATCCAAGCAACGACGGAAAAACTGTAGGAAAACTTCTCTATAAAGATTTAAAGGTTCCGATTAATTTCTAAAAATCAGTTATATAAAGACACTCACTTTGTGAGTCATTCCGTCGTTCTTTAGTGTAATAAAATCCGTGTGGATGCTTTCTCCATCTATGCGGATTTTTTCTTCGTTCAACTGAGCTTCGACTTTTCTTATCTCAATTTTATATAAAGTTTCATGATAACGGTAGTCGATGCTGTACTCTTTCCACTCTTTAGGAATACATGGCTGAATGTAAAGTTGATTGCCTTTGAGTTTAAATCCAAGCATGGACTCTAATCCTGAGCGATACATCCAACTTGCAGATCCTGTGTACCAAGTCCAGCCACCGCGCCCTGTGTGAGGCGACATTCCATATACATCGGCAGCTATAACGTATGGTTCAACTTTGTATTTAGCAATTTTTGCTTCGCTAGAGGAATGATTGATGGGGTTGATTAATGAGAAAAGATTATGTGCTTTGTCACCATCACCCATTTCAGCAAATGCCATAAGTGTCCAGATAGCAGCATGTGTGTATTGTCCGCCATTTTCACGAACACCAGGTAGATATCCTTTGATGTAGCCAGGGTCCATGGAACTTTTGTCAAAGGGAGGAGTGAAAAGTTTAATCAATCCCGCTTCGCGGTTTACTAATAACTTATCAATAGCGCTCATGCCTTTTTGAGCGCGTTCTTTATCGCCCGCACCTGAGAGTACTGCCCAAGATTGAGCAAGTGAATCTATTTGGCATTCTTCGTTTGCAGCAGATCCTAAAGCTGCACCGTTATCAAAATAAGCTCTTCTATACCATTCGCCATCCCAAGCATTTTCTTCGACAGCTGATTGCAAGTCGCTCATGTGTTTTTTGTAAGTGCTAACTCTCACATCTTCATGTGCTTCTTCACAGTGAGGAATGAAGAGTTCTAGGGTTTTGTACAAGAACCAGGCTACCCATACGCTTTCGCCTTTACCTTCATGTCCTACCCGACTCATTCCGTCGTTCCAGTCACAAGAGCCCATAAGAGGGAGTCCATGAACTCCAACTTTTAAACTTCGATCAATAGCTCTTAGGCAATGATCGAGCAATGATGTCTTATCGCTCGTGATACTGGGTTGAGTGTAGGAATCATCTTGTCCTTCAACTAACTCTGGAGCTTCAATAAAGGAAACTTCTTCTTTGAGTATCGAATGATCTCCCGTAATTTGAATATAAAGACTTGTGACATAAGGAAGCCAAAGCAAGTCATCTGAACATCGTGTGCGAACACCTCGTCCCGTAGGAGGGTGCCACCAATGTTGTACGTCGCCCTCTTTAAATTGGCGGGAGGCTGAATGAAGAATATGCTCGCGGGCAAGCTTCGGATTGGAATAAAATAGCGCCATGATGTCTTGCAGTTGATCGCGGAATCCAAATGCTCCTCCAGATTGATAAAAAGCAGAGCGTGCCCAAATCCGACATGAAAGAGTTTGGTATAAAAGCCATCTATTAATGAGTGCGTTGAGAGAGTCGTCCGGTGTTTGAACTTGGATTTGTCCAAGTGTTGTATCCCAAAAGTTTATTACATTTTTAAATGTAAGTTTGGCGGTTGCATGACTTCTGTATTTAAGAGCGAGTTGGCGCGCTTCTTCTTGCGTATTTGTTTGGCCAAGAATAATTAGAATTTCTTTTTCTTCATTGGGTGCAAGTTCAAACTTACTTTGTAAAGCTCCGCAGGGGTCGTAGCCAGCTCCCGAAAGACCAGAAAGATCTGTTCTGTACATAGCCGCAGGTTTTTGAATGCTTCCATTACGGCCTAAGAAAGTTTTTCTATCGCAGCTAAAGCTTCGTGAGCTTTCATTGATATCAAAAAAGGAAACGCGTTTAGAAAATTCATTGTTATAGGGATTTTTTGCGTAAATTGTACCCTGTTCGGCATCCACTTCGGTAATAACATAAGGAGAGCTAAAACTTTTTTGGAAACCAAGCACCCATTCAACATAAGCCGTAATGGAAAGATTTCTCTTTTGGGAATCAAGATTCTTTAAGCGTAAGCGACTAATTTTTACATCATCTTCCAAAGATACAAAAACTTGAAGCTGTTGCTGAATACCATGACTCGTATGCTCGAACTGGGTGTATCCTTGTGAATGCTTTACCACATAGGCTTCTTTTTCTCTTATGGGTAAAGGCGTTGGGCTCCAGAAAACTCCTGTATCTTCATCACGAATGTAAATGATTTCTCCCGGAGCATCGCTTACAGCATCGTTAGTCCAGGGCGTGATTCTGTTTTCTCTACTGTTTTGAGACCAGGTATATCCCGCTCCAGATTCTGAAATTGTAAAACCAAAATCATTCGCATTAGAAAGCACGTTGATCCAAGGGGCGGGTGTCCATTTTTGATCTTCCAATAGGATGATATAATCACGCCAGTCTGAGCTAAAACCTCCATAGCCATTAAAGAACTTAAGTGGGGCTATAGAAGTAGAATGTGTTGGATATTTTTTTTCAAGATCAACAACAACTAATTCTTCTGAAGTTTTGGGTTCAATGGGGCGTCTTGTAATTTGTTCCTCAAAGCTTCCTTTTTCTGCATTAAAGGTAACGCGAGCGACAGTTTTTAAAAGGAGGAGGTCGTCTTCAGGCATAAAATCTGAACGACGAATAAAAACACCACCATTTTTATCAATCAACGAGTGTGCGCCGCTCATTTGAATTTGCCTTTGGAGTTCGTCTTGAAGAGATTGAATATAGCTGGTTGAGCGCTCATTTAGAATGACGAGATCACAAACAAGTCCTTTAAAGCGTAAGTATTCATGAGCATGCAAGAGACTTCGCACGAGTTTAATATCTTTTTCTTCGGAAATTCTCACAAGAATAATAGGAGTGTCTCCGCTGATTCCGTAAGCCCACAGACTGGATTGAGTTTTAGTGTTTTTTGAGAGAATTGAGGAGGGCGGGCGTAGTGACGAATCGGAATAGAGTAATCTGCCTGCTAATCGTTGAAAGTTATGAGCTTCGTCGCTTGTTACATTAAGGTGTCGTAGCTGAACTTGAGATTTGGTCCAGGCTAAACCAACTTCCCGAGAGAAAATATGTTTGTCATGATATTTATCCGCAAGACTTAAAGCTTTTTCTTTGGAGTCGCTCACTCCAGTAGCAAAAAGAAAACGTGCAGTTTCTCCGGTGCCTATACTTACTTTTTGTCGAAGTGAAAAAATTGGATCTAAGACAGCACCTACAGTACCCGAGAGTTTTTTGTTGTTTCTAATAACTTCCGGGTTAAAAGCCGTAGAGCCTCTTCCTATAAAACGAGTTCGATCACTCTCATATTGAGTCGCTTCACGTGTTGTCCCATCAACTACCAAGGCATGAAAGCCCCAAATGTCTTTTTCTGTATGACTTCTTTTTCTTCGTGTCGCTAGGAGTGCGTTTTCATCTGGAGAAAACTCAGTTTGAATAAAGAGATTGCTGAAAGACGGATGGGCGGTGTCATCTGCTGGTCGAGCAAGAACAACCTCCATAAAACTCGTTACTTCGAGTTCAACGCGTTCCATCGAGTGATTTGTTAAAGATATTCTGCGCAGCTCTACGTTGTCTTCAGCAGAAACAATAATTTCAGTACGAGTGATTATTCCGTCATCTTGTCTTACAAAATCCACTCGGTCTTCGGCAAATGATGCTTCAAATTTTTGAGCTTTGCTTTGTGTGGGGTGTAAAGTAGGAGACCATGTTTTTTGGGTGAGACAATTTTTTATATAAAAGAATTGGCCCCAATTGTCGCAAGTAACATCTTCACGCCAACGACTTACACCAAAGGCACCACATTTAGAATAGCCTGATCCTGCACTGGTTATCATTACAGAATATGTTCCATTGGATAAAAGTTGAGTACGTGGAGTTGGAAGTTGTGTGTCTAAATATTTGCGTGGGTTAGGACTGCTGCGAAAGTTCAAGTGGTTTGAGCGCGATACTTCTTCTGCGCGAGGTTTTGTGAGCTGTGTTTGTTGCGGAATGCGCTCTTGAAGTAAAAGTTGCGTGGCTCGCACTGAAGCATCTGAATGGAAGCGCTTTTGCATAATATTTTTATTTAAAATATTGTTCAGTGCTACAAGACTCATCCCTTGATGATGCGCCATGAACGAACGCAAGATAAAACTGCTTTGATCTTTGGGGAGTCTGGCAGGAGTATAATCTATTGATTCGTAAAAGCCGTAACTGGCAAAGGTGCCGGCGCTTTCAAGTTTTCTTAAATTTTTTAAAGCTGCGGCGTCATCTACCATAGCTCCCAACATTGTTGAGTAAGGAGAGACGACTAGGTCATCGCTTAATCCGCGTTTGAGTCCTAAGCCAGGAACACCAAAAGGACCATATTGAAAGTTAAGTTGCAAATCTCTGGCGTTATAACCGGCTTCAGATATTCCCCAAGGTACGGAATTTTCTTTTCCGTATTCAATTTGTCTGTCAATAACGGCTTGGTAGCTTTGATCCAAGAGAGTGTCTGTATAATTCTTCATTACCAGTAATGGCATGAGGTATTCAAACATGGTTGCTGTCCAAGAAATAAGAGCTCTTTTGCCTTTTACGGAGGTTAGTTGCCTGCCGAGTCTAAACCAATGCTCTTGAGGGACGTCTCCCTTTGCAATGGCCATAAAGCTTGCGAGACGAGATTCCGAAGCGAGAAGGTCATAGTAGGAATTATCTTTTTTACTTTCGGAAACATTGTAGCCAATTACAAAAATTTTGCGTTTTTCGTGGAATAGAAACTTAAAGTCCATTTTAGAAATAAGTTCTTGGCAAAGCTCCTGTATTTTTTGACAACGTAAGTTTAAGTTTTCAACTTCAAATTCTGACTTAATTAGTAGTTTGGAAAAGGGACTTAACTCAGATTCTTTGTCAGTTAGTTTTGTAACTCGCAAAATTTGAATAGGACTCGGAATATTTCTCTGAAAAATACCCGATTCTCTTTCTGTGCTTTCAATCTTAGCAATCAGCCAGGGAGTAAGAGTTTCCAAGTCCTTTTGATAACTTTTTAGCTGCGATTTAATTATAAGGAGCCATTTTTCAATATTAGAAAGTTCTAGGTCACCCGAGAGTGCGCGAATTTGAGCGAGTAAACTATCCAAGGGATTGAGTGTGTTTATTAAATTTGTAAGAAGTCCATTCCAGTCGCTTAATTTTTCTAGTTCTTTATCTTGAGTGAGAAGTATAGCTTCTTCGACAACTTCTTTGAATCGCGCCATTTCAATAATGTTGTCAAAAGAGCTGTTTTTAGCTGCAGCTATGACTTCAGAGTTAAGAACGAGTAATGTATCTTGAATCCCATCTGTAACTTGAGAGTGTATAACGGGTCTTTTCATAATTTCTTGGCAGGCTTGTTTAAGTACAAGCAAGTGTCCTGCAAGGTTTCCGCTATCGACTGTAGAAATGTATCTGGGATGGAGCGCCTCTAAAGTTTGAGTGTCATACCAGTTAAAGAGATGGCCATTCATTTTAGGGAGTTTTTGTATAGTGAAAAGCGTACGTTCAATACGTTCTACAAGCTCGAGAGTTCCGATATAGCCCAAGTCGTGAGCACTTAATGTAGCTAAGAGTTGTAGTCCTATATTTGTAGGTGATGTTCGATGAGCAGTAACGGGAATGGGGTCTTCTTGAAAGTTATCAGGAGCAAGCCAGTTATCTTCTTTTGTGACAAATTTTTCAAAAAAGTGCCATGTCCTTCGTGCAAAACGTCGAAATTCTTTTTTATGTTCATTATTCAGAGAACTTTTATTGTTTTCTATCTTTAAGGCGGTTTGCAATTTTATGAGAGGACTGAGAAACCATATCAATATAAAAGGAAAAGCGTAGGTTAGGGAATTGGGGGATACTGACCAAATTGATAAGAATACTAATGCTGAAAAAATGGGAGAGAAGTTTAGAAAAGCTTTAAGTTTGGAGCTTGAGTTAATGTTGCTCTCTGTTTGGGCAAAGGAAACCCATTCGAGTAAGTTACGTTTGGAAATGAGTTTTCGATAAGCCACGCGTAAAATTGCGTCGAATTGTATCCAAAACATACTGGGTAATATGGAGATACTTAAAAAAGTTTGAGCAAGTTTTATTTTGGCTTCATGAGTAATGCTTATGAGATGTCCTTTCCAGGGAACACCCTTGCCGCGAAATAGAATACTGTTTGTGAGCGGTGCATAGGCAGGAAAAACTAAAATAAAAAGAAAAATCAAAGTACTCAATAACGCTGAATTTTCGAATAGAATCCATGAACTTGAGATCCAAAGTACAAGAGCCGCTGGAATTAAACTTCTTCTCAAATTATCAAAAATTTTCCATTTGGAGATTAGTGAAAGAGTATTGCGACTTAAGTTATTTTTTTCTGTAGGGACCCATGGTAAAAGCCATTGGAAAAGTTGCCAATCTCCACGTGTCCATCGATGTTGTCTTTTAGAATAAGTTTCAAAATCAGAGGGAAAATCATCATAGAGTTCAAGTTCTGTCACGAGCGCGGTGCGGGCGTAACAGCTTTCGAATAAATCGTGGCTGAGTAGAGTGTTTTCGGGAACTTTATCTTTGAGTGCTTCTTCAAAGGCATCTACAGCATAAAGGCCTTTCCCGGTATAAATGGCTTCGCTAAATAAGTCTTGGTAAACATCTGAAACCGCATGAGTGTACGGATCAAGTCCGGTATTACCAGAAAATATTTTAGAAAAAAATGTTTTAGAGGAGCTACTGTGAGTAATGCTGACTCGTGGTTGAAGTATGGCATAGCCTCTTGTGATTCTACCGAGTGTTTTATCGTAATGAGCTACGTTAAGTGGATGAAGAATGGTTCCAATAAGGGTGCGTGCAACATCGCGAGGAAGACGTGTGTCGGAATCTAGAGTGATGACATATTTAATATTTGCAAGGAAATCACTTTCGGCCGATTTATAAATAAAAGTAGTTTCAGAGTCGCCTCTCAAAAGGCGATTAAACTCATGAATCTTTCCACGTTTTCTCTCCCAGCCAATCCACTTATTTTCAGAACTATTCCAAAGTCGTTTTCGAAGAAACAAATGAAAATATTTTTGTCCTTCTATGGGATGAGGATAGCGTTTATTGAGTTCTTCTATGCCTTGTTCAGCTGCGAGAAGGAGTGCTTCGTCTTGTTCAGCATGTTCTTTTTCAGAGTCTGTGTAGTCTCCTAAAAGAGCAAAGAAAATATTAGGGTCTTTATTGGCTAAGAAATGAATGTGTAAGGCTTCAACGAGTTTATTTATAACTTTGTGACTGATAAAAAGGGTAGGGACTACCACCATGCTTTGTGCATGTGACGGCACTCCTTCTGTACTTTTTAGTTTAGGCAGCTTTTTGGGTTTAAAGAAAAAAGTAATGTAATGGTTAAACAGCGCAATAGAAAATTCGCTTGCAACAAATAATGTGAGCAACAAGTGAACGCAAAGTTTGAATTTGGAAAGTTGAAAAATATCAAATGCATAAATGAGGAACGTGCTAAATATTAGAGTTAAAGCACTGACTCCACCTATATAAAAAAGAGTAGGATAATTTTTGATTATATTAACAGGCACTTCGATGAACTTGCGCCTATATCCACATTCTTTTTCAAAGCTGCGTTTTCCTTTTCCAATTAGATAGTATCCAATATGACGAGCAGGAAGAGCTTCTTGTTGTTCAGATAAATGGACTAGTTTTTTGCAGATATCGAGCTCGCTAAGCTTTGAGCGCTTTGCAATTCTTTCAATTGCATGTCTATAGCTGTCGCGGGTTTCAAAATCCATGAGAGCGTAAACACTTGCTGGATCCTTAGAAAGTTCAATATCAACTAAACTGGTGCTTTCAAAAAAATCTCTCCAATCCAAATTGGAAATAAAGCGCATTCCCTTGATGATGTTGCCAACGCTAGCTTGTGCAGAAGCAAGTCGTTTAAGGTCGAGTTGAATGACGTTATGAATGTTGGTTTGTTTTTGCTGTAGCTTTTCTTCAAGCCAATCAAGCGAGAGTCGAATCTTAGGGTCTTGTTCTCTAAGTCTTTGAACTAGTTGAACAACATAAGCACGGTCTAAAACTTTAAGTTGATCTATTTCAGAAGAAAAAATATCGAGTAAAACTTCAGGAGTGTTTTCAGTGTGAGAGGCTTTTTCAATAAAACTATCAGCAAAAACATCTGCGGCTCTTCTGTTCTCTCTTGCAGCTACGATTCGACTTGCAAGTGGTTGAAGTCGGTCAAGTAAAGCAATACGAAGTGTAATGGGGATAGCCCATAGCTCTCCTATACTTAAAGGGGTTACTTTTTGATAGGAGATTAGAAAGCGACGAATGAGTTCTTCGTCTAATCTGCAATCTGTGTGCGAAATAATTGCTAAAGCTATGGCATACACACGAGGAAAGTTTTTGAGTTTTCCGTCTATGAGTTTTGGGAGTTCGTAGTAGTAGTTATTAGGAAGGTCTCGTTTGATTTCACGTATCTGATCTTCCACAATGTGAAAATTGTCTACAAACCATTCTGCTGCTGGCGTGAATGTTTCTTTGCTTCTTATGACATCGACTAACGTGAGATAGGATTTAAGCAGTGATTTGGCATTTGTTTTAACGTTACGACTTAAAGAATTTCCTTTAATGGTATTTGGGTTTACTTGGAGTTGTGTTGCTAAGTACAAAGCATACTGTTCAAGACGCTCAATACTAAAAATGTCATCACCTATATCGTCCTCATTTAACAGCTCAGTAGAGCGGTTGAGAATTTTTAAATAGTCTTCGTAAATCCTATGGTTGTCTTTCTCATCAATCACGTTTTTTTCTCTCTATGTCTATAAGGCGTATAACTTTTTCGGACTGTTTAAGGGCGGATATTTCTATTTTAGGTAGAAATATACTTTTTTTACCTAGCTCTTCGATCAAGGTTTTGAGTCCAAGCAAAAAATCATCATGCCATTCTTCTCTTTGCACATCGTGAAGCAAGATAATATCGCCTGCTTGTGTACGTTTAGCTAAAGAACGAGCTCTTTTTGCTGTAAATTTAATAACTTTATCAAAACTACGTTGTTCCCATAGGATGAGAGGAAGTTCCAATTTCTTGAGTGCACGGGCAAGTTCTGGGGTTCTAATTCCTACAGGTGGCCTAAAACCCACACTGTTATGGATTCCAATTTTTTTAAGGAGTTTTTCGGCGTCATCGACCCATTTATAGATAGCTTGGGGCCCTTTAAAGAAGGGTGAATAGTGGTGGTCGAGTGAATGGTTGCCAATAGCGTGGCCTTCTCTTTGTATTCTTTGAATAATTTGAGGATATTTTTCGGCTTTTTGAGCAATCACAAAAAAAGTGGCTTTAACTCCATATTCTTTCAGTAAATCAAGCACTCTGGGGCTGAGATCAGGATCTGGGCCATCATCAAAACTCAAAAAAACGGCATTCTGCGAAGGAAGCTTTCTGAGGGCTTTCCCTACTAAGTGATTGAGTATGGAAAAAGACCCCCATTGCATGGGGGCACTATAGCAATTTGAGGCGCTATGTAAAACATAAGTTCTGATTCGTTACAATGACGGATCACTTAAGCTCGGGTATCGTGTTTTGCTATGAGATTTGTTGTGATTTTTTCGCTCATTTTCACTTCTAACTTTTCATATGCACAAGCTGGAACAGCCGCATTACAAAAGCTTTTACTTGATCATCAAAAAAGCATTCCCTTTAAGAGTCATTTTACTCAAGTCAAAACACTTAAAGAGATGGGAGTGGAATTAAACTCTGAGGGGGAATTAGAAGTAAGGGCGCAGGGGTATGCAACTTGGAAACTCTTAAAACCTTCTTTTTTAAGTGTAGAGCTCAGTCCCAATGAAATTAAAATTTATAGTGATCCTAAGGCCGCTCCTCGCATTATTAAGAAGGACCAGTCTAAAGGAGATGCCATGGAGGCTTCAGCCTGGATGGAATTGTTGATGGAAAAACCACAAACTCTATCGCAACACTTTAATGTTACACAAATAAGTCCTCTAAAATTTAAAGTCACTCCTCTTAATTCAAAGCGTGGCTTTGAGGCTATTGAAATTCTTTTCACTCCAAAAGCAAAGCTTTCAGAAGTTGTTATTTTTGAAAACTCAGAAGACACTCTCAAAATAAAATTTTTACCTAAGGGAAGATAAAGCGTTTGTTTAAGAAATTTTTTCTTTTTTTAACTTTAGGCATATCTACAGCAGAGGCTTCGTTTAAAGACGATTCATCGGCCATTTTTTTGCCGAAATCCATGGCAACGTTAGCTCAAACGGCTCAAGAATTTCCTTATTTTTGGAAGGGGCTTTACCTGATTGATGCTACTAGCGAAGCCCAAGCTTATGCGCATGCTGAAAAGTTTTGTCAGCTCTTGAACACGGAAGATTTGATTACAGAGTACTTTTGTACTCAAAATGACTTTAAGCAGAATGAGCATATACTTCGCGATTGGATTCGCGATAGCTCCCTACGTGAAAAATTTCCATCTCAATTTGAATTTTTAAATAGAGCTCAAAAGCAACTTTCGCTTGCAAGTATGCCTGGGGTTCCAAAAGCTTTTATAAGAAATCTTCGTATGGATCCTCTTGGATCTACACAAGAGTTTTTATCTTTGAAGGAAGCATCTTTTAGATTTCCTGAAAAGCTGAATGGGTATTTTAGTAATCAAGAAAAAGACTTGCTGATAATTCCTTTTTCTTTTCGTAGCGCTCCACAAGACTTAGCTGCTAATAAGGACTTTTTAGAAAAGGCCAGTGATCTTTGCACGAGTGATTGCCCTAAGGTTGCTTTGATTGGGCCTCATGCAGCTGTATGGATAAATCAAACTCAAGTAATGGATGATTTAACTCTCGTCAGTGTAGTGGGAGCGGTGCTTTTTATTTTGACGATGTTGTTGATGGGATGGAAAAGAGGTTTAGCTTTGCTTTCACTTTTCCTGCCACTTGTGATTGCTTTAGCTATCGCAATAGCTGTAACAGTTTGGGTTTTCGGCTCAATACATGGGTTAACGTTAGCCTTTGGACCTAGTCTTGTAGGATTGGTTTTAGATTACGGAATTCACACTAAAATTCATAAGGGTACTAAAGCAGCGTGGTCTTCAAATCTCTTTGGGTTTTTAACAACAATTTCAGGTTTTGTGGCCTTAGCTTTTAGTGAAATTCCACTTGTTAGCCAAATCATGATTTTTTCTCTGGTAGGCCTCGTGTGTTCTTTTGTTCTTTATTATTTCTTCTCTCAATCTAAGAGCCGTTTGTGGACAGGCACTGAGTTTAAAGTTTTTAGTTTTCGTATGGAACCCCGAAAATGGCAGGGGCTCTTTGCTTTGCTCTTGCTCGTCTTTGCCTTTGTTTTAGCGCCTTTTATGAAATTAGATTTAAATTTGAAGAATTTTGAGTTTCGTCAAAAACATCAAAATGCACTTGAGAAAAAGATATGGTCTACGGGAGCTCCAGAAGTGTTTTTCTCAAGAAATAGCGTTTCCGCATTAGACCAGGTGGAAGAACAGAGTTCTTTTGCACAAGAGCGGCAAATTAAGCAACAGTCTTGGTCTACATATGTACAACCTTTAAGCAAACAAAAGGAAAATTTAGCAAGTTGGTCTGCTCAAAATTGTCAGAATTTAAAATTAAAAGATGAAAATGCCCAAAAGTTTTTTGCGCCTTTTTATGATTTAAATCTCTGTACTCACCAAACAATCACTCCAGATATTGCCCCAAGTTACGCAACTGACTTTTTAAATCGCAATAAAACAGAACTTTTAACTCTTTGGTTTCCAGTGTCTGAATCGCAGAAGCAAGCTATTCAACAAGCCTATCCACACATAACATCTTTAAGGGCATTGTTTGATTCTTTCCCAAAATTATTGCTTAAGGAAATTTTGTTGATGTTTCCGATAGGTCTTTTTGTCTGTTTTTTCTTAATTTTTTATCACGTAAGACGAATTTCACATTCACTCTTAGCTTTGGTGCCTATGTTTTGTTCTTTAGGATTGGTTTTTGTCGTATATCTTTTGCTGGGCAAGGCACTGAGTTTTGTGAGTTGTGTGGCACTGCTTATGATATTTGGTTCCAGTATAGATTATGGAATATTTAAAGTTGATTCTTTAAGGGAAGCTCCTACTCCGGAAGCCGAAGCTAAAATATTTACATCTTTGTTTATGAATGCACTTTTAACATTTGTAGGATATTTGCCCCTTGTATTTGCGCGGCATCCTGTATTGAATGACCTAGGATGGATACTTACATTGGGAACAGTGGGGGCTTTCTTAGGAGGCGTTTGGGGAGTTTCTTATTTATCCAGTTTTAAGTGGGCAGCGAGGAAATTATGAAAATACCTTTTATAGTTAAACTCCTAATCAAAGCAACTAAAGTTGTGCTGTATTTAGGCGTTATTGTTTTTTCTTGGACGATAGCACTCTATCTTAGAAGTGATATTACTCCTCCTCGTGCAATACCTAACTCCTTAGAATGGGAAAAGGCCAAGAGTGAGGCCAAATGGTTTTCAAAAGAAGAAAAAGGAATTCATCATATTTTTCTAAGTGGTACGCCTTTCGAGCAGGGCTTGGCTTGGGGTTCTTTAACGGGAGACTTGCTCTATAGGCAGGAAAAGTCTTTGCTAGATTTGTATACGGATCTCATTCCATCAGATTCTGCTCGTAAGATTTTTGAAACAGGCTTGATTGCTGCTTTCCAAGGACTGGAAAAAAGTTTTGCTCCATGGATGTTAGAAGAAATGTGGGGAGTTTCTCAGTCAGCTTCTACTGACTTTAATAAGTTTGCATCACCTTATTCGCGCCAACTTGCATATCATGGCATCCATGAAGTGGGGCAGCTGTTTGTAGATTTAGCGCCTCTTGAGGGTGCGTGTACTTTTCTTTCTTATCCTTTAGAAAAAAGTTGGATTATTGGTCGCAGTTTTGATTTCGAAGGCGGCCGTATCTTTGATGAAGAAAAAGTTGTGAAATGGGTTTATCCAGAAACGGGATTTAAATATGTGTCTGTCATATGGACAGGTATGGTGGGCGCTGTCTCTGGAGTAAACGAAAAGGGGATTTTTGTTTCTATCAACGCTGCTGGATCAAGAGAAGTTAACTTGCAAGGTCTACCGGCAACTTTGCTTTTAACAAAGGTTTTAAAAGAGGCCGCTACACTAGAAGATGCTTTAAAGATTTTTCGCGATACCCATTCAATGGTGACCGATATCTTTATGGTTTTAGACTCACAAACTGGACGGCTCTTCAAAGTTGAAAAAAGCGCACTCAATTTAGATATGAGTGAGATTAAAACTGTGAGAGCAGTTACCAATCATTTAGAAGCTGAGGTTTTTGCTAAAGATGATTTTAATCAATTACGTAAAACAGATTATACAAGCACTCATCGTTTAGTGCGTGCTCAATATCTTCTAGATCAGTTGGCGAATCGCAAAGTTAAAAATCGGGAGGAAGTGCTACGGTCTCTTTTAAGTATATTACGTGATAAGGGAGTGGATGAGAACGGAGCTACTTTACATTTAGGCAATCGCAGGGCTATCGATGCTCTTATAGCCTCTCATGGAGTGCTTTTTGATTCATTGACGAAAACTCTTTATGTCAGTCAGGGTCCATCGCTGTCGGGTGCTTTTCGTGCTTACGACATAGAAAAATCATTTGCAGCAAAAGCACCCATTGAAAAAGCAATTTTAACTTCTGATCCATTAGTAAGTGCCGAGCAATATTCAACTTTGAAAAGTAAACTCGCTGAGCTTAAGGAAGTTTTTAAACTCTTGAGAGTGAGTAAGTGCCAGGAAGCTTATGATCAGCTTTCTAAAATTGATTTGCTTCACGTAGAACACGCATATGCTTCTACATTGGCAGCTAATTGTTTAAAGAAAACCGAAGAAGCTAAAGTTTTTGCGAAAAAAGGCTTAGAGCTTTCTCCTCCTCATAAAAGTTTAGAAAATTATTTTAATTTCATACTTGGAGGTCAGTGATGTTTAAGTATTTTTCAAGTCTGAGCTTTTTAATGCTACTGAATTGTAGCTCACACCCTCAGAATAAGGGTCCTTACGTGTTTGCCCGCGGTAAGCAAAAACATATAGTTGTGGCTTATGGTCCAACGGGTTCTATAACATCTCGTTCTCTAAATTTTTTAATTATTGATGAGGTTCAAGCTAAACTTAGTTCACTTGCTCCAACATCGCATACTTTAATGAAGGCAACACTGTATCGAGAGGCTCCTGCCGTCATACACTCGTTAAATCCGTTGATGGATAAACAAAGGCCCCTTGTTGAAGAATTATTAAAAAGACTTTCTAAAATTTTGTGGATAAAAACCGGAGAACTCCCTTCAAACATAAAAGTTTTGGAGTCTTTTGCGGACGGAAGTGCTCGAGTTTTAGAGTGGAAAATCAGTAATCAAAGAATAAATATAGAGGTAGAACAATTATGAGAATCTCAGCTTTTTTATGGAGATTTTTTAGATTTTCTTATTTTTGGATGCTCTTTTTTGTAAGCGTTGAAAATTTTATTCGCTTTTTTGTTGTTCAGCAGAAGCCTTATCAGATCTCGCCGGTGTGGGTGTACGTGATATTGCTTTTAAATGCGACATTGATTGCAAATTATTTGAGAAAAGTTTTTTATCAAAAGAAAAATATGGGTACCAGTTAAACCACTGGTTGGGGTAAAGCTTTAAGAATTTTTCTAAAATATTTAAATATTCTTGAGCAAGAGCGCTCGCTTCTTCGTCTTTGTTACTGAAGCTTCCTTTGCTTTGAATGGGACCTACTTCAAAAACATATCCATTGTTGGCTTCTTTAAAGCCAAACCCATAGTAGATCGCACTTTCGCAAGCCATTGCGGTTCTAAAAGCCGAAAGATCGAGCATCACCCATTTGCCCATGAATTTTAAAAGCTGCAATCTATTGCCCATAGGGCGATCTCCCATCATGCTCACGACTCCGCAGTTTTGTAACGCTTGCCTGATTTCAAGTGTGGGTAGGTTTTGTGAATTTATAATTATTTCCTTAGGGGCCAGCGCTTGCCCTTGAAGTTGAGTGAAGGTTAATCCTTGTCCTTCGTATCGAACGATGTGAATGTCGTATGAAAAGTGATGCCTTCCTAGCGCGCGAGAAGCTAAATACCATGCTCCACAATGAGCGGTGAGCATGAGCATTCCTTTTTTCTTGTTGAGTGTTTCTATGAGAGCTTCGTAGCCTGAACTGCGCATGGGGAATGCTTTTTCACCTAGTTTAGACATGTATAAACTGTCTAAGAGTGTGCATGCATAAAAATACATGTGTGAAAAAACTTTTTGTTGGCGCGCAAAAAAAGAAAGTTCAGGATTAAAAGTTTTCCAATACTGGTTAGAAGCGCGTCGTGCTTTATGTACGAATAAATAAAAATAAGGCACTACAAAAATAGCAACACAAACGTAACAGGCTTTTATTCCAACAATATTCATGAGTTGTTGTAAAAATTTGTTTCCTAATTTTCCGCCTCGTTGTTCGCCTTTCCAAGGTGTTGTGTTTTCTTCTTGAAGACGTGCTTTTTGTCTTTGTCTTAATATGCCCCAAGCAAGAAAAAATCCAATAGATCCAAGGAGAGCGCCAAGAATGCTAGTGCCCGCAAAAAAAGAGAGTGCGCCTTTTGTTTGCGTTGCCCATTGTCCAATAAAAATAGAAGCGCTTACAAGAAAGGGGGCGATGAGAGGAAAAGAAATTTGGCTACCTGCAAAAAGTCCTACAAAATTAAGTTTTAAGAAAAATGAAAAGGCAGCACAAATTAAAAAATGAAACCCGTAAAAAGGTGTGCAACCTACAAAGATTCCAATGCCAAAAGCGGTGGCAAGTTTTAAGGGTGAACTTTGATCTTTTAGGAGTGATAAAATAATGAGTAATGTGTTGAGGAGTGTAATTCGAACGTTGTCCCATAATTTATCAAAGTGACTTACGCGTTCCTTGCCTTGTTGATAAATAACTTGAACGGGTTCTTCTACAACATCGACTCCGCTCCATATAAGACGAATCAAAACTTCAATTTCAAAATCAAAACGGCGAGTAAAAAATTTCCAGTTTTGAATATGTATAATGGGGTAACATCGTAATCCGCTTTGAGAATCAGCAATGGGCGCGTCTGTTTGATATTTAACCCAGAAATTAGAAAAATTACGTCCAAAGTGGCTAATTCCAGGAACATTGGCCGTGTTCATGTTTCGATTTCCAATAACCAAAGACCACGGCTCAACGAGAGAGCGCTTGTAAACCTTTAGGATTTCACTGGCAGGATGTTGTGCATCGGCGTCTGAGCTTATGACGTGAGTATAGTTGTTATTAAGGGCCCACTGAAAAGCTTTTTGTAGGGCGATACCTTTTCCTTGGTTTTCTTCGAGGCGAATTATGAAAAGTCTTTTAAGATTTTTGGATTCGGCCGCAAGTATGTCTTTTAAAAGTATTTCTGCAGATATAGCTGAGCCATCGTCCACAACTAATATATCGTTTGGAGAAATAGCAAGGAGTTCTGAAACGACAGTAGCCAATGTATTTGGGTTATCAAAAGTGGGGATACAGTGTAAGTAATTAAACTTCATGAGAGTGCTCGCGTATTTTATTTTGAGTCATAGAATGCACTTTGTCTCTAAGCTCTTTAGCGGAATCGTACTGAGTGGCATCGAGGGGTTCTAGAGCAATAACAAGTTGTTTGGGTTTTACATTTAAATTTAAAGTTCCCTTGGGCCAAACTTTGTCTGTACCCAAAACAACGAAGGGAAGAATTTTAACTTTTTCCTTCAACGCAATTTGGAAAGGTAACATGGAATATGAATTGACTCCCTCCAAGCCTGCTTCGCAACGTTTAAACTCTGGAAAAATAAGAACCCTTTTTCCATTTTGAATACGTTGATGCACAATTTGAGTGGCTGCTTCTAAGGACTTCCAGTCGCCTTTTTCTGCGGGAATTTGCTCTGTTAAAATCATCATCCAATTTAAGATAGGCACACTGAAGAGAGCTTTTTTTGCCAATACTTGTATGCCTTCAACTTGTGTTAAAAATAAAAAAACATCGAGATGTGAGCGATGATTTGAAACCATTAAAAATGTTTCGTTATTTTTTTCAAGTTTACGCAATTCCTCTAAGCGATAGTCGGGCTTGTAGAATTTTTGCAAAGACATATAAACGCCGACCATAATTAAAAATATTTTTTTTCTTAGTTTATGAATGGCCTTTTGAGGCTTGGATTTTTTTGGAAAAATCTTTTCTGGAAGAGCGAGAGGTAGGTATATGAAGAGAACAACGGGAATCCCAATTAGGAGTGCAGAGAGCACAAGCCAGTAAAGATGGATGTTTGCCTTTCGTGACTGGCCGTAGGTATTTCGCTGTGCATTTTCAGGGGCACTGGGAGCCGAACTTAGCCCTTGAGACTTATCGTTAGGAGTGGAAAACTCAGTTGCCATGTCGCAAGAATCCCTTAAACGTGTAGCCCTTATCACAGGTTCCTCTGGCGGAATTGGCCGAGCCATTGCACAAAGACTGGCAAAAGACGGCTACTTTTTGTTGCTTCATTATAATTCCAACGAAGCTAAAGCATCTGAAGTCTTGTCGCAAATACAAGCTTTAGGGGCAGAGGGTAAATTGCTACGATTTGACCTTGCGGGCACTGATACGGAAATTGAGGGGGCTATAAACAAGGTTATGGAGGGGATTGGCCCCCATGAGTTGGCCCTTTTGGTGAATAACGCTGGCATTCATAAAGACACTCTCACTCCTATGATGAGCAATGAAATGTTCGATTCAGTTATGAAAACCAATCTCTACGGATCTTTTTATCTCATGCGCTGGGCTTCTAAATTAATGATGCGTCAGCGTAAAGGGTCAGTGGTGAATGTGAGTTCACTTGCAGGACAAATGGGTAACCCTGGGCAAATCAATTATGCGGCCTCTAAAGCTGCATTGATTGCCATGACTAAAACAATGGCTATGGAATTGGGTGCGCGCAATGTGCGTGTAAACGCTGTAGCCCCCGGCTTAATTGAAACAGACATGATTGAAACTATTCCCATGTTGGAAATGATGAAGAAAAGAATTCCTTTGGGTCGTTTTGGAAAACCCGAAGAAGTTGCAGGTGCGGTGGCATTTCTTGCATCTGAAGAAGCGAGTTACATCACTGGCCACACAATCAGTATTAATGGCGGACTTTTCCCCTCATAGAATATGGCACGTTTTGATGTCGTTTTAGTAGGATCCGGTATCTCGGTTCTTACCTGTGCTTCGGTTCTCGCTAAAAAAGGTAAGTCAGTTTGCGTTTTAGAGCGCTATGTAAAACCTGGCGGATACTTGCATGGCTTTAAGCGCTTTGGTCATCATTTTGATACAGGTGCACACTACATCGGTGCAATGAAAAAGGGACAGCCCTTTCGTCAGCTTTTAGAATATTTAGGAGTTTACGAAGATGAGCTTTTTGTACCTTTAGATGAGAGCGCATTTGATGTTTTGCACTTTCCAAAAATGACTGTGGAATTGCCACAAGGTTATGTTGCCTTGGCTGAAAGATTAAAGAATTTATTTCCAAGTGAGGGAACTGCGATTGATACCTTTTTGGATCATCTTCAAAAATCTTCGAGTTTGTTTCAAACTTATAAATTTCAAGATCGCGTAGACCAAGATAAGTTGATGTTTTACATCAACTCGCCTCTAGCCAAGATTGTAGAGCCTCTCACTCAAAATGAATCTTTAAAGGTTATTTTATATGCTCACTGTTTGTTGCATGGAGTGAATCCTAAGGATGTCCCATTCGGCATGCATTCCATTATGATGGATTCGTTCATTACGGGTGCCTATGGATTATCTCGTGGTGGCGACGCCTTGGCGCAAAAATTTGTAAAAGTCATAGAAGCTAGTGGCGGAAAAGTATTACTCAAAAAGAACGTTGTGAAAATTCACAATGAAGGTGGAGTTGTAAAAAGTATAGAATGTGCCGATGGTGAAGTTCTTGAGGCCGAGCTTTTTATCTCTGGAATTCATCCTAAGAAAACTTTCGAACTTTTGAGCGATGCATCTGTTTTGAAGCCAGTCTTTAAAGAGCGCATTGCCTCACTTAAAGAAAGTACAGCAAGCTTTGGCGTATACGCAGAAGTTGCAGGCCCGGCGCGTTTGCATCCTAGAAGAAACCATTTCTTTTTTGAGCGCGAAGGGATTGATGGTCTTTTTGATATTCCTACTTCGCCTACAAAACCGCGTGCGGTTTTTGCAAACTCTGCTGAGCGATTAGCAGATGTAAATTCGCAAAATCAAGGAGTGAAACTCTTAGCTGCAGGACCTTATGCGTGGTTTTCCAAATGGGAAAACAATAAGGTAGGGCATCGAGGTGCAGATTACGAAGATTTTAAAAAGGGTTACGCCTCACAACTCTGGTCTTTAGTAAGTGACTATTGTCCCGGCATTCAAGACGCGGTCACAAACGAAGTTACAAGTTCTGCACTTTCTAATATTTATTTTAATGGTTCTCCGGAGGGGAGTGGTTATGGGATTTATCATTCCATTTCAGTCACGGGACCTCGAGCTATAGGGCCCCGCACTCACTTGAGAAATCTTTTAATCACAGGGCAAAGTACTCTCTTTCCGGGCTTTTTGGGTGCCGCAACCGCAGGAATTCGTGCCGCTGGCAATGTGGTAGGAACCAAGGAGCTTCTTGAGGATATTCAAAAAGCTTAAAGATGTAGTAGGACTTTATAAGAATGAAACGTGTTTTTTTGAGTGGTGCTGGCATGGTGACTTCCCTGGGGAAGAATATGGAAGAAACATGGCAGGCTATCCTTGAAGGCAAAAGCGGCGTTCGGGTTATGGAAGAATGGAAAACTCTTAAGGGTTTAAATTCTTTTTTGGGGGCTCCTGCGCCTGAAGTGGATATCACTTCCATCCCGCGATCCGTTAGGCGCACAATGAGCCGCATGAGCCATTTGATGGTTTATGCCACATTAGATGCACTCAAAAATGCAGGCATAGATTTAAAAACAGTAGATCCCAATCGTGTTGCAATCATAATGGGATCCACAACTGGAAGTCCTAAGTCGTATCAGGAATATTTTTACAAAGCTTATGAAGTAGGTGGCCCCGAGGGACAGCTTGGCACCACTTTTTTTAAAGTTATGAATCATTCGGTGGCAAGTAATGTGGCGTCTGCCTTGGACTTTTGTGGTCCAGTTTTAGCCCCTAGCTCAGCGTGTTCTACCTCAGCACAAGCCATGATTATGGGTTGGGAATACATACAAAGTGGTCTTTATGACATTGTTATTGCAGGTGGGGCAGATGAACTGCATCACACCTCATGTGAAGTTTTTGATATCGTTTTTGCGGCTTCGCGAAAATACAACACTCAGCCTGATGAAAGTCCTCGTCCTTTTGATAAAAACCGTGATGGTTTAGTGGTTTCAGAAGGAGCTGGAGTTGTAATTATGGAATCTGCGGATTCAATGCGCGCGCGTGGTGTAAAGGCTTTAGGTGAGGTTTTAGGTGGGGCCTATGGCTGCAGTGGTGCGCATATGAGTAAATCCGATAGAGAAGCTATGGGAGAAGTGATCCAAAAATCTTTATCGCGATGTCCGTCAAATACAACAAAACCCCTTTATGTGAATGCGCATGCCACTGGAACTTTTCAGGGCGATCAAGCAGAGGTAGAGGCTATAGCGGATGTTTTGGGCGCAGAAACATATGTGAGTAGTTTAAAGGGACATTTGGGTCATAGTTTGGCTCCGTGCGGAGCGATCGAGGCTGCTTTGAGTTGTCGCATGATGAATGAAGGCTTAATCCTTCCAACCCGAAATCTTAAGGAAGTTTCTGCTGAATGCACTGTGGTACAGCATGTTCCGGAATTACTTAAAAAAGAATTTTCTACAGCTGTTTCAACCAATTTTGCCTTTGGCGGTTTTAATACAAGTTTAGTTTTAGGCCGTTCTCCAGATGCCTAAAAGCGCTGAGAAACTTGTCAAAGTAAAGTCTTCGCTCTAGCTTCGGAGTCAACACATGACAACGCCAATAGTGGAGCAAGTGAATAAGCTCATGATAGAGGGTTTTGAAATTCCCTCTGAAAAGCTAAAGCCCGAAGCACATCTTTTTACAGACTTAGGCTTAGATAGTTTAGATGCCGTTGATATGGTGGTTCACTTAGAAGAAAAAATTAAACTCAAGGTAGATGCTGAGCGAATGTCTCAAGTGAGAACCCTTGCAGATGTTTACAAGCTCGTTGAAGATCTTCACGGGGAAAAAGCCAAGCTCAGCCCTTCGGAATAATGATATGAATGTTGCTATCTTAGGCGCATCTCCTAAACCCGAGCGTTTTGCTTACAAAGCTTTGAAGATGTTGTTGGAGTATTCGCATAAGCCCTATTTGGTAAATCCAAACGCAACGCTTCGTACGATTGAGGGGCTTCCTGTGTATGCATCATTGGCGGACATTCCTGATTCGATAGACACTCTCACTCTGTATGTGGGGGCTGCTATTTCTACGCCTTTAGAAAAAGAAATTGTTGCTCTTAAACCGCGAAGAGTTGTTTTTAATCCCGGATCAGAAAATACAATTTTGGCCAAAGCCCTCATTGAAGCAAAAATAAAAGTTATAGAAAATTGCACACTCGTTATGTTGAGAAGCGGAAACTGGTAATTTTTTTTCTTCCAAGGCAATTTTTAGCTTTGCTCTAGCATGTTCCGCCATCGGTTTTTTGACAGCTATGTATGGGCCCCATGTTAATATTTAAGTTGGGGGAATTTATGTCGGGCCGAGCTTCAAAGCGTAATGGGTTTGCGTTGGTTGAAATTATAGTTTTGCTCGGAGCCATAGGTGTCACGACTGCGATTGTGGCAACTTTGTTTCAACAAGTTGCTAAGTTTTCTAAAAAAGCTTCTGTCACAGGAGCTATTGTGGATGTCCGCAATAAAGTAAACGTAATTACTAAAAACCCCGATCCTTGGCTGAACAAACTCAGAGGACAATCGGGTGTTTTTTCGTCGTGTATACCGCATGCAAAAGCTACAGCGGGAGCAGTGTTCAATTGTCCTCAGGCAATGGATAGAAACATATTAGCGCAAAGAGATCCACAAGTTGCGGAGTTGGCTGGGACGCAATTGCATGTGTTGAGTCATGAAATGAAAGACAGTCTTGGGGAAAACCTTGCAGGAACGGTGGATAGTCCTGTGTATTTAGACGTAAGTGGGAGACCATGTACGGAGGCAAATGCAGCCACAAGGTGTCCGATAAAAAGCGTAGGATATTTTTTAAGAAGTAATTCAAGTACGAGTGCAAGTCCTGGAGATGTGAAATTTGTTGTAAAACTTGAACCCAATATGCAAGCAATGAGCGAAGGTGGGAAGACGTTGTTCAAGCCCGAGATTCTAACGATAGATTTGGGACAAAGTTGGATGGATCAGTCGAAGCCAATAACGAATGATTCGCCGTTAAGTGGAGCGCTGTTGATAGGGTATAAACTTGATGGAACTCCCTATTACAACAAGCCAGGAGTGAAGTGTGCAGCGGGAGAATTTCTAACGGGATTAAGTGAAGCGGGCACGGCGATATGCAAAACGCTTCCAACAACGTGTGCCAATAAGTATGCGTTAGATGAAAAGAGTTCAGGGATAAGTTGTGTGCCAGAGAGTGCGTGTAACAGTTCTGAGGTACATGTGGGGTATTACGCAGGTACGGGTAGAGCGATATGCCAAGCCATTGGAGTGGAATGTGCAGATAACGAGATGTTAACAGGGGGCAGATCTTGTAAACGTTTGCCCACGTGTAGTGGTACAGAAGTTATTTCTTTCAATGGAAACGACTTCACTTGTACACGAGATATAGCTGCGCAGAAGTGTCCTGCTGGACAAATTATGGTTGGAATGAACTCGGATAAAACCGTGCGCTGTGAGGCGGAAAATAGAAACCTTGCTTCGAATAATCTCACCTGTGGTAGCGGGCTAGTGCTTTACGGGATCGAAAAGGATGGCACTGTAAAGTGTCGTCCAGAAATAAATTACAAAGGGAAGCGTTGCCCGGGTACCAATCAAATCATGGTGGGCTTTGATGCAAATGGAGAGATTGTCTGCAGGCAATTGGAATCATGTTATTCTTTATAGGGAGAATTTATGTCGAGTCGTTCAGTCTCTCGTAATGGATTTTCTTTTTTAGAACTTATAGTGTGGTTGGGTGCCATTGCAATTTCAGGTGCTCTTGTGGCATTCATTTTCCAGCAAGTTTCTAAAGTTTCTCAAAAAGCATCTGTTACGGGAACGGTTGTAGAGTTGCGAAGTAGAGTGATTGCAATTACTAAAAATCCCGATCCTTGGTTGAACAAACTTCGTGGGCAATACAGTGTTTTTTCGTCGTGTATGCCGCATGCAAAAGCTACAGCGGGAGCAGTGTTCAATTGTCCTCAGGCAATGGATAGAAACATATTAGCGCAAAGAGATCCACAAGTTGCGGAGTTGGCTGGGACGCAATTGCATGTGTTGAGTCATGAAATGAAAGACAGTCTTGGGGAAAACCTTGCAGGAACGGTGGATAGTCCTGTGTATTTAGACGTAAGTGGGAGACCATGTACGGAGGCAAATGCAGCCACAAGGTGTCCGATAAAAAGCGTAGGATATTTTTTAAGAAGTAATTCAAGTACGAGTGCAAGTCCTGGAGATGTGAAATTTGTTGTAAAACTTGAACCCAATATGCAAGCAATGAGCGAAGGTGGGAAGACGTTGTTCAAGCCCGAGATTCTAACGATAGATTTGGGACAAAGTTGGATGGATCAGTCGAAGCCAATAACGAATGATTCGCCGTTAAGTGGAGCGCTGTTGATAGGGTATAAACTTGATGGAACTCCCTATTACAACAAGCCAGGAGTGAAGTGTGCAGCGGGAGAATTTCTAACGGGATTAAGTGAAGCGGGCACGGCGATATGCAAAACGCTTCCAACAACGTGTGCCAATAAGTATGCGTTAGATGAAAAGAGTTCAGGGATAAGTTGTGTACCAGAGAGTGCGTGTAACAG